>JBLMWC010000031.1:0-31344 GCA_050257015.1 Bacillota bacterium
GCCTCGCCGAAGTGCCGGTCGCGAGTCGTGCCGGGCCGGTCGGAGACGATGGCGCGCCGGCCCCCGATGAGCCGGTTGAAGAGCGTGGACTTGCCCACGTTGGGGCGGCCGACGATCGCAACGGTCGGGCGGCTCATGCGGCCACCGGCTCGAGGAGCGCGTCGGTGAAGGTCTTCGAGAAGCGAACTTCCATCGGGACGCTCGCCTCGAGCAGCTCCGCGGTCATGCTGTCCATGAAAAGCCCGTCGTCATTGATCGACTCGGCCGGCAGCAGCGCGAGGTCGAGATCGGTCCGCCCCTTGAGGGCGCGCTGGAAGGCCACCCCGGGAAGGAGGCCCGCGGTGGTGACCGAGGTGCCGAAGAGCGAATTCTCGATCGTGATCAGCTCGAAGCGCGCACCCGTGGCTCGCGCCAGCGGCTCGAGCACCTGCGGCATCAGCCGGCCCATCGCCGTTCCGGTCGCCACCCCGATGTGTCGGCCGTCCCACCCGCGCAGATCGGGCGCGCCGAGCGCGATCTGCCGCTGCAGCCAGCGCACCGAGCCGACGCCGTTCTCGACCTGATCGAACCCGTCGTAGATCTCCGGAGGCGGCAGCTCGACACCAGCCCGCATGTACAGCTCGTCCGCGCCGAACGCCCAGTGGAGGCCCCGCTCGCGCTGCGCGCGGTCGGACCACAGGTCGATGAGCCGGATGGCGGCGCGGCATTCCTCTGCCGTCGGCTCCCGCACGAGATGATGTTTGCTGAACTCGGTGAGACCGACCGGCACGACGGAGCAACCCATCACGGCGTCGCCGAACTCGTAGAGATCGCGCAGCGTCTGCTCCAGCACCGGCCCGTCGTTCACGCCGGGCGACATGACGATCTGCGTGTGGAAGACGATCCCGTGATCGGCGAAGAAGCGCAGCTGCGGGATGATCTCGGGTGCGGTCGGATTGCGGAGGAGATAGCGCCGCATGACGGGGTCGGTCGCGTGCACCGAGACGTACAGCGGCGACAGCCGGTACTCGATGATCCGCTCGACGTCGCGCGGCTTCAGGTTGGTGAGCGTCGCGAAGTTGCCGTACCGGAATGACAGGCGGTAATCGTCGTCCCGGATGTAGAGGACCTCGCGCAGCCCTTCAGGCAGTCCGTCCACGAAGCAGAAGTCGCAGCGGTTGGCGCAGCGCCGGATCCGGACCGGCTCGAGCGATAGGCCCATTCCCTCATCCAGCGGCCGCTCAATGTCGAATTCGACCTCGGTCCCGTCCGGCTGGCGCACGTGGAGGAGGAAGCGCTCCTCGGCGCTGAGGAACTCCCAATCGAGAAAATCCTCGAGCTCGCGGCCGTCGATGGAAACGAGCTCGCTCCCCGGCACCAGCCCAAGCTCGGCGGCGATCGATTCCGGACGGACTGCGGTGACCTTGATCATGGGTAGCGAAGATCGCCGGTCGGAGAGGTAAATTCAAGTCCCGGGCCCACTTCGACTGGCCGACCGAAGGTATCACCTCAACCCCTCAGGCCAGGAGGGCCAGGAGGGCTTCCCCGTAGGACTCGAGCTTCGCCGATCCCACCCCCTTCACCTCCAGCAGTTCGTCAGGGGTCCTCGGCCGCGCGGCGGCGAGCGCAGCCAGGGTCGTGTCGTGGAAGATCACGTAGGCGGGGACGCTCCGGCGGCGTGCTTCGTCGGCTCTCCATTCCCGGAGCCGGGCGAGCAGCTCCGGGTCGGCGCCCGCCGTCGCCTCGCGAACGCCGCGTGAGCGCCGCCGGCGCGGCTCCTCCCGCGCGCCGGGCATCGCGAGCGTCGGCCGCAGCTCACCCATCGCCACGCGCCGCCCTTCCGGCGTCAGCGCAAGCACGAAGGCGCCGGGGCGGCCACCTTCGAGTCCGTGCCGCTCGATCAGCCCGGAGTCGGCCAGCACGCCGAGCAGGTCCTTCACGCGATCGAGGCCGAGGGAGGCGAGCTTGCCGAAGGTCGGGATCCGGTCGAGCCCTCGGCTGGTCACCACCTCCGCCTGACTGCCCACCAGCACCTGCGCGATCCGCTCCACGCCGAACCGTCCCGACAGCCGCCCAACGCCCGACAGCGCGATCCGCACCGACTCGTACTCGTCGTCCGCGAGCTCGCGCCCCGCCTTCGCTTGCCAGCCGAGACAGACATCGCAGGTGCCGCACCGCGGCTCGGCGCCGGCTCGCGCGCCTCCGGCGAAGTAGTCGTAGATGAAGCGCGTCCTGCATCCCCGGCCGTAGCCGTAGCGCACCATCGTGTCGAGCCGCTCACGGTCGCGCCGGGCCTTCTCGGTGCGCGCGGCGAGATCCACCGGCGGCTCACCGGCTCCGAGCGGAAGCAGTGCGCTCTCGGCAGCACGGCGGAGGAAGCGGGCCGCCGTAACCGATGCCATGCGCTCCGTCGCATCGGTACCGGCGGATGCCTCCACCTCGTCGTCGGTGGCGCCGGTCCCCAGCTGCCGCCAGACCCGCCGGAACAGCGCCGGGGCCGGATTCGACCCGGCGAGAAAGAACTCCTGCGTGCGGACGTCGGCTGGCGCAAAGAAAAGCGTACACCGCGATGGCAGCCCGTCCCGCCCAGCCCGTCCTGCCTCCTGGTAATACGCTTCCACGCTGCCCGGGAGGTCGGCATGCGCCACGAACCGGATGTCGCGCTTGTCCACGCCCATGCCGAACGCGTTCGTCGCGGCGATTACGTCGAGTTGGCCGGCGAGGAAGCGGTCCTGCACCCGGTGCCGCTCCTCCTCGCTGAGCCCGGCATGGTAGCGGCCGGCCCGAAGTCCCTGCTCCTCCAGGAATTCGGCCCACAGCTCGACGCTCTTCCGGGTCGCGGCATAGACGATTCCCGGCACGCCCACGTCGCGCACCAGCGCCTCGAGCGCGCGGGCCTTGTCGGCTCGGCTCCGGCACTGCTCGACGGCAAGTGTGAGATTGGGGCGTTCGAACCCGGTAACGAGCTCGAGCGGATCGCGCAGTCCGAGCTGTACCGCGATGTCGGCGCGCACGTCTGGCGTCGCGGTCGCGGTGAAGGCGGCGGCCGGCACGCCCAGCTCCTGGCGCAGCTCGCCCAGTCTCCGGTAGTCCGGCCGGAAATCATGTCCCCACTGGCTGATGCAGTGCGCCTCGTCCACTACCAGGCGGGCCGGCCGCGCGGAGGCGAGCGCACGCCGGAACGCCGCGCTCGCCAGCCGCTCGGGCGCGACGTACAGGAGGCGCAGCCGTCCGGCCGCCAGCTCGCGCTCGGCCTCGGCCCGCTCCGACGGCGGCATGAGCGAGTGTATCGCCGCGGCCGCGATGCCGCGGGCTTTCAGCACGTCGACCTGGTCCTTCATGAGGGCGATGAGCGGGGACACGACGACGCTCACACCCTCGAGCAGCAGCGCGGGCAGCTGGAAGCAAAGTGACTTTCCGGCGCCCGTTGGCATCACCGCGACGAGGTCGCGGCCCTCGAGCACCGCCCGTACAGCCTCCCGCTGTCCCGTGCGGAATGCCGTCAGGCCGAAGTGCGCGCCGAGGGCCCGGTCGAGGGCGATGTCGTCCATGTGCGAGGATTGCACGGCGTGCTCCAGCGGGATGAACCCTGCGGCGGCAGCCGGCAGCAAAAGAGCCCGTGCTGCCGGCGTGACGCGGAAACCTAGCGGATCGGCTGCGTGACCGCTCCGGTCGCATTGACGGCACGATCGGAAGACGCTGGCCGGCCCGTCTCTCTGCATTCGGCCATCGCCCCCAGCAGCGCCCTGTAGCGGAACTCGGCGACGAGCCGCCGGAACCGATCGCGGCCGAGCCGTGCCGCTGCCCGGGCGATCCACGCTTCGACCAGTTGTCGCGTGAGGTAGCGCGGCGCGCCGAACAGGCGATGCGGCGACCATGCTACGTCGCCCATGCGAACGAGTCCTCGACCGAACCGCCGGGCGCGCTCCAGCGCGAAGCGTTCCGTGAGCTGCTCCGGGCGGATCACGTGCTCCACCACCGCGTCCGGCACGTAGACCGCCTGCGCGCCGTTACGGGCAAGGCGGCGGAGCAGCTCCGTTTCGCCGCCCATGGCGTACTCGCTTCCGTTGGGCCCGACATCTTCATCGAACCCGGTCGCGCCCAGGCACTGGGCGCGGAGCGCGTAGTTCGGCCCGAACGGAAGCTGCGTCGTCGGCCCCTCGGCCGTCCCCGGGTCATACGCCGCGAACAGGACCGACACGAATGGGTCGCGGAGTGCCCAGGCCGGCGGGTCGGGCGGAAACCGTGGGCGTATCAGGCCGCCGAAGATCACGTGGTCGGGCCATCGCGACGCGGCGGCTGCGTGGGCCGCGAGCCAGCCCGTTGCGAGGATGACGTCGTCGTCGGTGAAGAGCAGCAGCTGGCCGCGCGCCATGCCCAGCACGCGGTTCACTGCGCGGTTCTTGCCCGCGGCGGGTTCGATCGCATGTCGAAGCCTCAGGCGGCCCGTCCAGCGCTCGAGCACCGTCCGGGTGTCGTCGGTGCTGCCGTTGTCGGCGACCAGCACCTCCCACTCGATGCCGGGCGCTTCCTGCGCCGCAAGGCTCGCCAGCGTCCGGTCCAGTGATTCCGCGCGGTTCCGCGTTGCCAGCAGAACGGAACAATCCATGATCAGGATGGGCTCCCCGGCGTCAGGTATCTGCCCGGCTCAGCCGCACAGCAGGCCGACCAGCTCGTCGCGCGTGACCGGGCCGAAGTACTCGACCACGTCGAGCGGCGCGAGGGCAGTCTCGATCGACTCGCGATCGTACCGGACGCCTCGGAGGCGCTCCTCCAGCCCTGCGACCTCGGCCTGGCCGATGAAGTCGCCGAAGAAGCGGAGCCCGGCGATGAGCCCCTCCTGCACGTCGATCCGGACATCGATCTCGCCCGCCGGAAAGCGCTGCGCGCGCTGGACGTTGCATGCCGGCGACCGTCCGATGTTCCAGTCCCACGTCGCGTACTTTGCTGCCGCCAGCTCGCGGACGGCGGCGTGGTCGTCGTCGGTGAGCTCGAGGAGCGGGAGATCGCCTCGGCTTCCGAAGATCGCGTCGAGGAGCCGGCCGCGGAATTCACCGATGTCGAGCGGCTCGGCAAGGAATTCGCTGATGTTGGCGACTCGGCTGCGTACCGACTTGTGGCCCTTCGATTCGACCTTGCCCGGCTTCGGTGTCAGCACCTGAGAGAGGACCGACAGGTCGCTGGAAAGCAGGAGCGTGCCGTGGCTGAACATCCGGTCGCCGCTCACGAACTGTGCGTTTCCCGAAATCTTTCTGCCACCCACGATGATGTCGTTCCGTCCGCCCAGCTCCGCCGCCACGCCCATGGAGCGGAGCGCCGCAACGACCGGGCGCGTGAATTCCTCGTAGCGGTTGAACCGCCCCATCGTGTACGGGGCCAGGAAGCTGAAGTTCAGATTGCCGTGATCGTGATAGACCGCCCCGCCGCCCGAGATCCGCCGCACCACGTGTACCCGCCGCCTGCGGACGGCGTCGGGGTCGATCTCCTCGACGGTGTTCTGGTTCCGGCCGATGATGATGGACGGTTCGTTCACGTAGAACAGCAGGCACTCCTCGCCCGGGAACCGCTTCCGGAGCACATGCTCCTCGAGGGCCAGATTGAGGCGCGGGTCGGTGGTGCCGCCATTGTCTACGAAGAGCATGTCCCTGCCCGATCAATGAGACGGCCCGGCCCTCCATGCGGGGGCCGGGCCGTCGGTTGCCTTGCGTTCGCGGCTGACTGCAGAGCGGGCGACCGGACTCGAACCGGCGACGTCCAGCTTGGGAAGCTGGCATTCTACCACTGAATTACGCCCGCGAATGGAGCGAAAACTGCCGGGCCGCGGCCCGGGTGTCAAGCAGGCTAACGGCTGGCAGCGGCCTCCAGAAAGCTCCGCAGATCGGGCTCGCTGATCGCCGGCTCCCCTCCCGACACGTTGTTCAGCTTCCCGGCGAGCATCCACTGCTCCAGCTCACCGACCAATTCGAAGAGGTGGTCGAATGAGTCGACGATGAACAGCAGCGGCTGGTAGTGATCGATCTCGAAATACTGATTGATCACCCACTCGAGCTGGATCGGGTACCGCTGCACCTCGGCCGAATCGACCGCGTGGGCGATCTCCCCGTACGAGCTGAGGAGTCCGCTGCCATAGACCTTGAGCCCGCCGTCACTGCGCATCAGGCCGAACTCGATCGTGAACCAGAAGAAGCGGGCCAGCGCCTTGAAGATGCTCGTGACGCGGCGGATCCGCTCATGCTCGTCGGGGATCCCGGCCACGATGTCGGCGGCCGTATGAGCGCAATCCCCGAAGCGCACCAGGGTATCCGCAAACGCCCGATCGGTGTGCATCGGGACGTGCCCGGCGATGTCGTGGAAGATGTCCGGCTCGGGCAGGTAGTCGAGCGTCGCGCCGTCGCGGATCGTGATGGTGGTGGGGAATTCCCGGTTCCGCAGGCTGTCGAAGAAGAGGAACGACGGAATGTACCCGCTCACCGCCTTCGCCTTGAAGCCGGTGAGCGGGCTCAGAAATCGGTTCACGTCCTCCAGCCGCGGCACCCGCTCGGGATCGAGGCAGAGGTTGTCGATGCCTTGCAGGAAGCGCGGGTTGGCGTACTGGCGCCAGCGGCCTTCCATCCGCGCGTACAACCGGCGCCACGCGTCGTGATTGGCCTCTGAGTACAGCTCGAAGGGCTGGTGGATGTAGAGCTGCCCGTGCTGCTGCGCCTGCTCGATGAACGGCGCCTTGGTGGTCGTGAGGCCACCGCGCGCCGCGTCGTCGGTGTAGAGCCCGGTCATGCCGCCTCCTGCCCTGTGGGAACCACTTGCACCCTCTCGAATCTATACGAAAAGCGCGCCCCGTGAGGGGCGCGCTTCCGGTCAGCCATCGCTACTTCTTGTGGTAGCGCCAGCTGGTGACGCCCTGCCCCTGCACCTCGAGCTTCAGCTGGAACTGCTCGCCCGGCTTGAGCGCCGGCACGCTGGCTTCCTGCGTGGCGACGACGACGCCCTGATTGTTCAGGAACTCGAAGACGAGCGTCAGCGGCGCCGGCGCGATCGGCTTCATCTTGTCGTCCTTCGCCGCCCGCCCCGTTACCGTGGCGGTGAGCGCCACGCCGCCGCCGCTGGGCGTCGCCGTGACGGACGAAAGGGAGATCGGTAGCGCATTGAGCCGGAGTCGCGTCTTCACTGCCATGTCGCTGTTCTGGGTGATGTTGTACGCGGCGCCCAGGAGCTGCATCGCCGACTCACTCATCGGATCCACGGCCAGCAGCGCATTCGCCGCCTTCACCGCGTCCGGGCCGCGCTTGAGCTCGTACAGAGCCCGGGCGCGGATGTAGAGTCCTTCGCGGCTGTTCGGCTCCACGGCCAGGAACTTGTCCACTGCCGTCAGCGCGTCGGCGTACCGCTTTTCGTTGAAGGCCGTTGCCGCGGCGTTGTAGTCCACGGCCGCTCCGGTGACCGGTGCAGGGGCCGCGGGATTGCCGGCGGTCACGCCGAGCTTCTTCTCCATCGCGTTCGCGCTGTCCGCCATGCCGGCGCCGCGGAGCGACGCGATCAGGCCCTTCTTGGCGTCCGCGTCATCCGGCACCCACTGGAGGTACTGACTGAACGCCGCCACCGCTTCGGGATAGCGCTGGGCCCGGGCCAGCAGCACGGCCCGGTTGTACGCGCTCTGATTGCGGATCTTCACCGTCTGTGCGCTGGTGTCGGTGGCGCCCTTGACGGCGGACTCGTAGTAGACGAGCGCGCTGTCCTCCATCTTCATGCTGGCGAACACCCCGGCCAGATTGTACGTGGCAATCGCGTCGTTCGGCATCCAGGCCGCGGCACGCCGGTAGTAGACCAGGGCCGAGTCATCCTGATGGTTCTTGCTGAAGTCGATCGCGCGGTTGATGATGGGCGCGAACGCCACACGCCGGTACTTCAGGATGTCGCCCGCGCAGTCCGGTGCCAGCTCCTGCGCCTTCCGGAACGCGGAATCGGCACCCGCCACGTCACCGCGACGGAGGTAGATGCGGCCCAGGAAGTACCAGGCGGCCGGATTCTTGTCCTGCCCATTCTGCTGGATCGCCTCGAGGGACACGCGCTGGCCAGCCTCGAGCATGCGCTCGCGGTTGGCGTCCACCGGCGTCTCTACCGACGTCTTCAGATAGGTCGCCGCGCTGCTGACCTTGAAGTGGCCCTTCGGCAGCTTGCACTCAGGCTCGACATAGCGGCTGGTATAGTTGGCAACCGCCTTGGCGACGAGGGTGTCGCGGACCGGCTGCTGGGCGGCGGCAGCGCTCGCTGCGAAGGTCAGCAGCGCCGTTGCCTGAAGGGTTCTCTTCATCTTTGCTCGTGACTCCTTGTTCGGGGTCTCTGCCCGGCGCCGGCCGATCGCCGGATGGCGGACGGCCCTGCAATCGCAACTCCCTTGCCAGTCCTGGGGCCCCTCAGGGGTCCCTCAGCGGAGGTTTCCGCCGGCTCGATGCTCCGGACTGTCCAGAACGGGGCGCTCGGAGGACACTCGAACAGCCCCGGCCGAACCCTCCGTCCCATATGTACTTGGCAATATCACCAGACCTGACCTCTCAGGCAAACGCGCCCGGGGTCCGGTAGAGCCACCCTGCACCCGTATTGAACGCCACCACGAGGTCGCCCGGGGCGAGGTCCCCACGCTCGCGAAGCTGGCGGGCGGCCGCGAGCGCCGCGCCCCCTTCGGGGGAGAAGTCCACCCCCTCGGCGCGGGCCCCCTCCGCAGCGGCCTGGGAGAGGTCCTCGTCGGTGACCGCAATCGCCCCGCCCCCGCTCTCACGGAGCGCCTGGAGCATCAGACGGTCTCCCAGCGGCCCCGGCACCCGGAGACCGCTGGCGACCGTCCAGGGGTCGGCCCAGGGCTCGCAGCGGTCGGCGCCCGCCGCGAACCCCCGTACCACCGGCGCACAGCCGCTGGACTGCACGGTGTACATCCGCGGCAGCGTCCCGCTGACCCACCCGGCCGCCACGAGCTCGGTGAATGCCTTCCACATCCCGATCAGGCCGGTACCTCCACCGGTCGGATAGATGATGGCTGCCGGCATCGTCCACCCCAGCTGCAGCGCGAGCTCGAGCCCCAGGGTCTTCTTGCCCTCGATCCGGTACGGTTCACGGAGCGTGGAGAGATCGACGGCGCCCGTTTCGGCGGCATGGGCCCGGGCGGCCTTGCCGCAATCGCCGATGTGGCCGGCGAGGAGCACGAGGTCGCCCCCGAAGGTGCGGATCTGCGAAAGAATCGTGGCCGGCGTCGTGTCCGGCGCGTAGACGCGCACCGGCTTCCCCGCCCGCGCGCAGTAGGCCGCCGCGGCGACGCCCGCATTGCCGGCGGTCGGGAGCACGAACGATTCGGCTCCCGCCGCGACCGCGCGAGTGACTGCCGCCGAGATACCCCGGGCCTTGAACGATCCCGTCGGGTTCGCCCCTTCGTCCTTCACGCGGAGGTTTTCGAGACCGAGCATGCGGCCCAGGCTTGGCACGGCGAGGAGTGGCGTGTCGCCCTCGCCGAGCGAGATCGGTTCCTCCGCTGGGAGGATCGGGAGGAACGCGCGAAACCGCCACATGCCGTGGCCGCGTCGGATCTCGGCGCGGTCGACCAGGGTGTGGATGCGCGATGGATACCGGACGAGCCACGGCTGGCCGCAATCACACACCGACGCCAGCCCCGACGCGTCGCGAGTGGCGCCGCAGGCGCCGCAGGCGAGAGTCCAGTCGGGCAGCGGCGGCGCCTCTGGGGCGGTCACGTCGTCTCCTTCAGGTGGGTGAGGATGCGTTCGGCGAGCGCGGTCGAGAAGCCCGGCAGCGAGCCCAGCTCGGCGGCGGTCGCCGTGCGGACGCCGGCCAGACTGCCGAAGCGCTCGAGCAAGACGCGCCGACGGGACGCCCCGATTCCGGGGATGTTGAGGAGCTCCGAGGTGATCGTCCGCTGGGTCCGGCGCTTCCGGTTGTACGCCAGCCCGAACCGATGCGCTTCGTCACGGGCTCGCTGCAGCAGTCGGAGCGACGGGCTCCGTCGCGGCAGGCGCAGCGCCTCGGGCCGCCCCGGAATGAATACTTCCTCCTCCCGCTTCGCGAGGCTGATGATCGGAATCTCGGTGATGCCGAGCGCCGCGGCAGCGCCGGTGGCCGCGCTCAGCTGGCCCTTGCCGCCATCGATGACCATCAGATCGGGCATGCGGAGGTTCTCGTCCCGCCGGCGCGTGAGGTACCGCGTGAGCACCTCCGCGATCGCGGCGAAATCGTCCTGCTGGCCGATTCCCTTGATCTTGAATTTGCGATACTCGCTCTTCTTCGGCCGGCCCGCCTCGAACCAGACGAGCGAGCCCACCGTGTCGCGGCCCTGGTTATGCGAGATGTCGACGCAGATGAAGCTCCGTGGCACTATGGCCAGTCCCAGGTCCCGGCCGAGTGCATAGACCGGATCCTCGGCCCGCTCCTCCGTCTCGAACGACTCGATGCGGAGACTCTCGAGCAGATGCCGGGCGTTCCCGTCCGCGAGCTCGAGCCAGCGGTGCGCCGTGCCGCGCTGGGGGACCAGCCATTCGGTGCCGGCCAGTATCTCGCGCAGCGCGTCCCAGTCCGACGGCGGGAACGGCACCACGAGCCGCCGCGCGCGGCCCTCGGCGATGCTGTAGTACTGCACCAGGAAGCTGCCGAGGATTGCGTCGTCCTCCTCCTCCTCCACGCCTTCGAAGAACCGGTGCTCCCGCCCGACGACGCAGCCCTCGCGCACGCGGACGAGCACGCAGACGGCGTCGTCGCCGTCCCGTGCGTAGCCCACCACGTCGGCGTCGCCCTTGCCGATCATCTCGACGGCGGAGGGCTCCTCGAGCTTCTCGAGCCACTTGAGCGCGTCGCGCAAATCCTTGGCGCGCTCGTAATCCTCGCGCTCGCTCGCGGCGAACATCGCCTCGCGCACCCGAACCCGCACGTCCTGCGTGCGCCCCTCCAGAAACGCGAGCACGTCGTCCACCATGCGCCGGTAGTCTTCGGCGAGCTGCCAGCCGACACAGGGTGCCAGACACCGGCCGATGTGGTAGTCGAGGCACGGGCGCTCCCGCCGCTCCGTCGGCAGATCGTCGGAACAGCTGCGGACGGTGTAGAGGCGACGGATTACCGCCAGCGTCCGGCGGAGCTGGCCCACGTCGGTGTAGGGGCCGAAGTAGCGGGCACCGGGAATGTCGCGGCGGCGGGTCACCAGTACGCGGGGAAACGTCTCTCCCAGAGTGACGGCGATCGACGGATAGCTCTTGTCGTCCTTGAGGCGGACGTTGAACCGCGGGCGGTACTCCTTGATGAGATTGTTCTCGAGGAGGAGCGACTGCGGCTCACTCGGCACCACGATGGTCTCCACGTCGGCCACCAGCCGCATGAGCAGGCGGTTCTTCGGACTCTCGGCGAAGTCATTGGCGAAGTAGCTGCGGACCCGGCTGCTCAGCCGCTTGGCCTTCCCGACGTAGAGCACCTGTCCGCCGGCGTCCTTCCAGAGGTAGACGCCGGGGCCATCGGGAAGCGTATCGAGCTTGCGCTGCAGCGCATCGGTAGGAACAGCGGTCATCTCACCAGGCGGCCGAGAAGCGTCCTTGCCTGCGGAACTCCGAGGACGTAGGTGACCAACACGTAGACGGCACCGAAGGTTCCGAGCACCACGAGTCCCGCTGGCCGGGGCGGCATGCCGCGAAGGAGCAGCACCATTCCCCACGCGGCGGCCGCTGCGACGATGGCCGCACCCCAGAGACGCACGAGGAGTGCACCGGCCACACCGGTCCGGCCGATCCGCCGGTTGAGTCGGCTCCTGAGGAGCGCGAACTCGACCCACCCCGCGACGCCCGCCGAAGCCGTCAGCCCCGCGGCGCCGTACCGCCGATCGATGCCGAGGAGGCCCGGCAGCACCAGTGCGGCGATATACCCCAGCGCGATCGTGAGCGTCACACGGACCAGGGCGAAGCGGAGGGGGGTTCGGGTGTCCTTCAGCGCGTAGTAGGTGGAGGAGTAGAGCCGCCCGAGTGTCGAGGCAAGGAGCCCGACCGCCGACCCGGCGAGGATCACCCAGACGTACCGGCTCTGCGCGTCGCCGAACCGGCCCCCGTGGTACAGCACCCCCGCGATCACCTGGCCCAGCGCCGCGAATGCCATCGCCGAGGGGACCACGAAGAAGGCAATCTGTCGGAGGCCCGCGTCCAGCCGGCTCCGGAGGTAGCCGCTGATTTCGCTCTCGTCGCCCGTCGCACTCGACATGGCGGGCAGTTCCGCGGCGGAGACCGCCATGCCGAAGAGACTGACCGGGAGCATGTACACGTTCTGAGCGTAGCCCAGTGCGGCCACGGCGCCTTCGGCGACCTTGGAGGCGAGCCACATGTCGGCGTAGGCACTCAGCTGGTACGCCCCCCGCCCGACGAACGCCGGCATGAACGATCGGACGACGGTTCGTACTTCCTCCGACGCGACGTCGAGTACCGGCCGGACCCCGCCGGTCAGGCGGGTCACCGTCGGCACCTGAACCAGGAACTGGAGTGCGCATCCGATCACCGAGGCCCACGCAGCGAGGACTGCCAGGCGATCGAGCTGCTCTCGTGGGCCGTACACCGCCAGCGCCACGATGATCGACACGTTCCAGATGACCGGCGAGACGTACGACAGAAAGAAGCGGTGATGGCTGTTCAGGATCCCGAGGCACCAGGCCGAAAGCACCAGCAGTCCGGCACCGGGAAAGAGTATCCGCACCAGCCGGATGGTCAGCTCGCGCGTCGCGCCGGTGAAGCCCGGCGCGATGAGCTCGATCAGCACCGGAGTGGCGAGGACGCCGGCCAGAACCAGCAGCGACACCACCAGCGCCAGCAGCGCGAGCACCGCGCCGGCGACCCGGTTGGCCCGCTCCCGGTCGTTCCGGGCGAGCAGTCCGGCGTATACCGGGATGAACGAGGCGGAGAGTACTCCTTCGCCGAAGAGATTCTGCAGCAGATTGGGAATGCGGAGGGCGGCAGTGAATGCGTCGGCGGCGGCGGACGTCGAGAAGTAGCGTGCGAAGACGAGGCCCCGGACCAGGCCGATGAGGCGGCTGGCCAGGATTCCCGCCGCCACCATCACGGCCGGCCGCTGCACTGAGCGGGTGCTCAGGGAGTGTCGGGCGGTGGCAGGACGCGCCGCTCGGTGCCGTCCTCGAGGAGCCGTTGCAGGAACGCGTTCTCGTCCCGCACGATCTGCAGTCCGCGGGCGAGGTCATCCACTTCGGCCTCGAGGAGCTCGACCTTGCGGGCCAGCTCGCGCAGCTCCGGCTCCGGACCCTGCCCCCCCTCGAGCCGGCGGCCCAGCGCGCGGCCCATCGGCGATTCGAGGAGAATCGCGAGCACCGGGATCAGCAGTGCGAAGAGGAGGATGAGAGCGACAATGCCCATGCGTCGAGTCTACGCCGGTCGCGCGCTGCTCTCAAGGGCGCCGCGGTACCAGTCCGACGCGGCGTCGAGCGTGGCATCGAGCACGGCGCGCCCGTGCCGGGCAAGGAACGACGGCACGGAGAGGACGCGCTCCTGGGGCACGCCGTCGGGGTAGATGGCGTTGTGGGCGAGGGTGAGCTGCCGGAGTTCCACCTCGATCCGGCGCCGCAGATGGCTCACCAGTTTCCGCTCGACGCGGGCGACTCCGGCCAGCGCCCGCTCGCGCTGCGCGTCGATCATCCGCACCAGCGTCGGGTCGATGCGGCCGGCGGTGTCGCGAAGTGCCGTGTAGCGGTCGGTGAGGAGCGCCTGGAGCTCCGAGAGGTCGAGGTCCACCGCCGCCGGCAGCCGGGAGCGCACGACCCGTGACTCGAGCGTGGCGACCGGCCGCGCCAGGTCTTCCAGCGTGAGGCCGAACTTGCTGAGCGCGCGATCGACGCGCGCCCCCACCACGATCCCGGACCAGCGCGGAACGGGTGTCTGCCGAGGCACGCCGAGGCGGCCGTAGATCGGCGGGGTGAGGGCCAGATACCGCAGCTCGCCCGGCCCGCCGGCATAGGCGACCGTCGGCAGGAGTGCGCTCTCGATCGCCGGCCGCAGCAGGACGTTGGCCGAGAGGCGCTCGGGGTTCCGGGCGGCCACGTCCCGCAGCTCGCCGAGCGTGAACTGCTCCTCCCCCCGCCGGGTCGTGAACCCGTCCGGCGAGCGCATGAGGCGATCCCGCCCGGCGGCGCCCTCGATCATCACCAGCGTCGCGTCCCCACCGGTAGCCACTCCCGGGTCACGGCCGGCGGCGACGAGCTCCGCGGAGCGGGCAGCGAGCTCCGCGTCGAGCGGGCCCGACGCTTCGAGCGCGCGGATCAGATACGGGGCGGCAGCCTGCTTGAACGCGGAGTGGGTACTGGCCAGGCACACGATGCCGTACGGCGCGAGCAGCTCGGCCAGCGCCCCGCTGAAGGCCGCAGCGATCGTCGCGGCCGGCTGGTAGTGGCGGGTCAGCCAGGCGAGCGTCTCGTCGCGGAACTCCGACTCCGGGAGCGAGGCCGCGATGTCGGCCAGCGCACCGTCCACGTCGCTGCCGAGGGGCTCGCGATAGAGCGGCAGCATCGGCGCGTCGGCCGGTCGCTGCCGCAGGGTCGCGCGGCGGATCGCGCCGTCGGCGCCGATCCAGGCTGCATGCGCCGCCTCGGCGAAATCGTGATCGTCTCCCGCCACCCAGAAGATGGGGACGACCGGCCGCTTCCACCGTCGCTCGAGCTCCCGCGCGAGGGCCGCGGCCGACAGCGCCTTGTGCACTGTATACAGGGGGCCGGTGAACAGTGCCGGCTGCTGGCCGGTCGTCACTGCGAGCACCCGGGGATCGCGCAGTCGCTCGAGCGCCGCCTCTGTGCCGGCGGCCGGGATGCACGCCGGGAGCAGTGCCGAGGGAAAGCCGCCTGCCCGTTCGGCCGGCAGCGCCGACGTCGCGGCAAGGGGCGTCGTGACGATGCGGAAGCTCACCGGCGTTCGCCCATCAGCACGACCCTCGGCGATGACGGGGTGATGCTGCCGCCGTCGTAGTCGCCGAAGCGATATCGAACGGAGATGCCGGCCGCCTCGAGCATTTGGGCGAGCTCGTCCTCGCTGAACAGTCGCACCCGCTCGGTGAAGACCCGGTCGTCGGCGGTCGTGATCCGCTTCCGCACCACGCGGCCGCCGGCGGCGAGCTCGCGGCGAATCCGCACCGGCTGGTCGGCAAGCTGGGCCTCCTCCTCCGGCACGAGTGCGGCTCGCACCGCATCGGCGTTGAGGAAGTCGAGCACCAGCCAGCCGCCCGGGCGGAGCGTCGACGCCATCTCGGCCAGTGCGCTCGCGTGCTCGGCGTCGGTGGCGAAGTAGCCGAAGCTGGTGAACAGGTTGACGGTGAGGTCCATCGAGGCGGCCCGGACCGGAATCGCCCGCATGTCCGCGCGGATGAGCGGCACTGCGGTCTGCATGCCGGCTCGGCGGAGGAGCGCCGCGGAGAGGTCAAGTCCAATGCAGCGGGCCCCGGCCTCCGCCAGTGCGCGCGCGTGGCGGCCCGCTCCGCAGGCGACGTCGAGCGTGCGCCACCCGCGCTCCCAGGGGACCGTGCGCCTGATCAGCGCGACGGCCCGCGCGGCCTCCGCGTCGTCGCGGTGCGGGTAGAGCGCGAGATACGTCTCGCCAAACCACTCCTCGAACCACTCGGTCATGTGCGCCCGGGTCCCGGTTCGCGGGGGTCAGCGGCCCTTGTGATACGGCTCGCCGCGAAGAATGGTGAATGCACGGTACAGCTGCTCAGCCACGACCACACGGGCCAGTTCGTGCGGCAGCGTGAGCGGGCCGAGGCTCCAGACGGAGGCGGCATCGGCAAGGAGATCGCGGCTGAGGCCGTTCGAGCCGCCGATCGCGATCGCCACCGGCCGCGCGTCGAGTCGCCAGCGGTCGACGCGCCGCGCCAGCTCCTCGCTGCTCCAGGAGCTGCCTTCCCGCGCGAGACAGACGAGCATCGATCCGGCCGGCCGCCGGCCGGCCAGCGCCGCCGCCTCCTCCGCCCGCTGCTGCTCCACCGTGGCCGCGCGGGCGGCTTCCTTCACCTCGCGCTCGCTCACCCGCGCGTAGCGGCCGAGCCGGCGGAGGTAGTCGTCACACGCCTCGCGGTAGTACGGCCGGAGCCGTCCGACCGCGAGGAGTGCCAGTTCCATCAGGCATACAGCCCGCGGAGGCGGTGTACCGTCGCCACGCGGTCGATCGACAGCATGTACGAAGCGACACGCATGCTCACGCTGTGCTTGCTCGCCATCGCCGCCACCTCATCGAACGAGCGCACCATGATCCGCTCGAGCCGCTGGTTGACGACATCCTCCTCCCAGAAGTAGCCCCCGCGGTCCTGCACCCATTCGAAGTAGCTGACCGTGACGCCGCCGGCGTTGGCCAGGATGTCGGGAATCACGAAGACCCCCTTTTCCTCGAGGATCTTGTCGGCGTTGGCCGTCGTCGGTCCGTTCGCGCCTTCGCAGATGATCCGCGCCTGGATGTCCTTGGCGTTCTTGCTCGTGATGACGTTCTCGAGGGCGGCGGGTACCAGCACGTCGCATGGAAGGCTGAAGAGCTGATCGTTGGTGATCGCATCCGCCTTCGGATAGCCGGCGAGGAGCTTCTTCTCGCGAACCCAGGCGAGCAGCTCCTTTACGTCGAGGCCATTGGCGTTGTGGAGCGCGCCGGACTTGTCGCTGACCGCCACGATCTTCGCCCCCTGCTCCTGCAGCAGCTCCGCCGCGATCGAGCCGACGTTGCCGAAGCCCTGCACCACGACGCGCGCGCCCTTGATCGGCATCCCGAGCTTCTTGAGCGCCTCGCGCGTGACGATCATGCAGCCCCGCCCGGTTGCCTCGCGACGGCCCAGCGAGCCGCCCATCGCCACCGGCTTGCCGGTGACGACCGCCGTCACGGTGTGGCGCTTGTGCATGGAGTAGGTGTCCATGATCCACGCCATCACCCGCTCGTTGGTGTTCACGTCCGGTGCCGGCACGTCCGAGTCGGGGCCGAGCAGCTCGATGATCGCGGAGGTATAGCGGCGGGTGAGGCGCTCGAGCTCACCGTTCGACATCGCCGTCGGATCGCAGATTACGCCGCCCTTTGAGCCGCCGAAGGGAATGTTGACGACGGCACACTTCCAGGTCATCCACGCAGCCAGCGCCTTCACCTCATCCAGGGTCACGTTGAGATCGAAGCGGATGCCGCCTTTCGCGGGCCCGCGCGAGGTGTTGTAGAGCACCCGGTATCCCGTGTAGACCTCGATCTCGCCGTTGTCGAGCGGAATCGGCACCGACACGGTGAGCTGCTTCTCGGGGTTGCGGAGGATCTTGTACAGCCCGGGATCGAGGTTCAGCCGCTTGGCGGCGTCGTCGAAGCGCGACATCATCGCCTCGAACGGATTCTCCTCGGAGAGGAAGGTGTCTTTGTCGGGGCGGATGAGGGCATTCGCCTGCTTCGGACTCGCGGTTGTCATGGAATCTCCGGCTTGCTCCGGTCAGCTCTGAGGTGAAGTATCGGCGGGGGTCCGCTCGACGAGTGCGTCGAGTGCTTCCGCCAGTGCACTGCCATTCTGCTCCCAGGTCAGCTCCAGCACGGCGACGAGGGGTTCGGGTACGTTCGCCGCCCAGCGGTCGCGCAACCGTACGGCGTCACGCTCCGTGATCACGACGTGGTCGGCGCGCCGTGCCGCATGCGCCAGCCAGGCCACATCCTCGTCGCGCAGCTCGGCCTGGTCCTTCCACGTGGCCACCTGCACCGCCCCACCCGCCGCCTTGACGTGCGCGACGAACGCATCGGGATCGGCCAGCCCGGTGGCCGCGACGACTCGCTTGCCGCGGAGCAGCGTAGCGGGGTAGACCGTGCCGCTCACCAATCCGCGCAGCTGCAGGAGGCCGAGCTGCGCGACCGCCACCGGGCCGTGGACGACCGCGGTGAGCTCCTTCGCCAGACCGGACGCCGCGTCGGGCGTCGCCCGGCGGCGAGTGATCACGACGGCGTCGGCCCGGGAGAGCGC
Organism: Bacillota bacterium; assembly: GCA_050257015.1. Lineage (GTDB taxonomy): Bacteria > Gemmatimonadota > Gemmatimonadetes > Gemmatimonadales > GWC2-71-9 > JAICUF01. Next base: position 17,956 of record JBLMWC010000031.1, read on the forward strand.
CTGCTCCCGGCCTTCGCGCCACGGTCCGGCCGGGAGCGCCCAGGGAACAGCGCGCGTCGTCTCCGCGCTCACCACCGCGATGTCGAAGTCCCGAGCGATGCCGGGCCGACGGAAGGCGTCGTCGACGATCAGCAGCGTGGCGCCGGCGGCGACGGCGGCGCGCCCCGCCTGCTCGAAGTCGGTGGCGTTCACGACGAGGGTCTGCGGGAGGGCCGACGCGAGGGCGTCCGCCAGCCCCTGGGACTCATGCAGGAGGAGGCCGACGCTGATGCCACGCGAAGCGAGGTGGCGGGCCACCCAGACCGTGACCGCGGTACGGCCCGATCCACCGACGGTGAGGTTGCCGATTCCGATCGCCGGAAGCGGCAGGATCTCGGTCGGCAGCCAGCCGCGGCTGTAGGCGCGACGACGCGCGGCCATCGCCGCGCGCCAGAGTCCCGAGGCGGGAAGCAGCGCCAGACGGGCCACCCGGGCGTCGGCACGCCGGCTGGTCCAGAGCCAGCGCATCAGCCGATGGGTGTCGCCTCGTTTCCGTGGCATCGCCGCGCTCCGCCGCTCGGGAAGTGCCCCTGTCCGGGCGAGAGGAATGTAATCGGCTCAGCGGTCCACGACACGGGCCATCATCTCCGCCTCGGCCACGAGTGCGCCGTCGACGTAGGCAAGGCCCTTGAGTCGGCAGGTACGCCCCCGGTTCTGCAGCATCTCGACTTCCATCCGGAGCTGGTCGCCGGGCAGGACGGGGCGGCGGAACTTCACGTTGTCCAGGGACATGAAGTAGACGACCTTGTCCTCCGGCCGCTCGATCGTCCGCATGGCGAGCACACCGCCCACCTGCGCCATCGCCTCTACGATGAGCACGCCCGGCATGATCGGATGACCCGGGAAGTGCCCCTGGAAGAAGGGCTCGTTGATCGTCACGTTCTTCAGGCCGACGATCCGCGTAGTGCCTTCGATCTCGAGGATCCGGTCCACCAGCAGGAAGGGGTACCGGTGCGGCAGGAGTGCGAGAATGCCCTGGATGTCAACGGTGCTCATGGCGGCTCCGGAAGAGATCGGACTCATGCCTGCATGACAACAGGCGGCCGCCGACACCGTCGGCGGCCGCCTGGGCGCTCAACCGCGCTGGGGCACGCGCCTACTTGCCTGACTTCAGCTGGGCGATCACCCGGTCACTCAGATCGAGCGATTTGTCCGCGGCGACCACCGATGTGCCGGGCGTCCCGACGTCGAAGATCATCGCATAGCCGCCGGCGGCGCGCATCTGCTCTACCACCGCCGATACCCGGTTCTGGATCGGGTCGAGGAGCTCACGCTCGCGCGCGGCCGCCCGCTGCTGCAGGTCCTGCGTCTTCTGCTCGAGGTCCGACTGCTGCGTTTCGAGCTGCTTCCGCTTCGCCTCCCGCGCCGTGGGGCTCAGGAGCGTGCCCTGCTGCTGGAAGTCGGCCGCTGCCGAATCGAGCTTGGCCTGAAGCTGCTGCACCTCGTTGCGGAAGCCGGCGAGCTCCTTCGTGAAGGTCGTCTCCGCCTGCGCGTATCCCGGCGTCTCCCTCAGGATCCGTTGCGAGTTGACGAATGCGATCTTGGTCCCCGCCGCCGTCGCCTGGGCGGCGGCCGGTGCGGCCGCGCCGAGCGTAAGCGCTGCGAGGACGGCGAGGGTGCCTGCTGCGGCGAACTTCATGCGCTGCTCCAGTTGGGGTACGGTCGACTGCCGCTAGAAGAAATTGCCGATCTTGAAATGCAGCTGCCAGCCGGGGTTCGGCTTCCCCGTGGCGTCGATCCGGTCGAATCCATACGCGAGGTCGACCCCGATCGGTCCGAGCGGGGAGACCAGCGCCACACCGACACCTGCGCCGCGGAAGAGCCGCGTGGGGTCGTACTGACGAGCCGTGCGATACACGTTGCCGGCGTCGAGGAAGGTGCTGAGGTACAGCGCCTGACTCACTCGCGCGCCGGCTTCCACGGTGAAGGATGCATAAGACTTGCCAAACGCCGCCGGACTGCAGCTCGAGCCGCCCGCCGAGGCGTCGTAGCCGTTGGGCGTTACGGAGCACTCGGTGTAACCCCGAAGCGGTATCCCAAACTGCACTCCGCCAAGGGTATACAGCTCAGTGAAGAAGTTGTGGGCATCCCCAAAGACGAAACCCGACTTGGCGCTGAATCCCAGCACGAACTGCACGCCGCCTCCGAACTGGTTCCCCGTGCCGCCGAGTGTCCCCAGCGGAGCATACCAGTGGCCTTCGACGTCCACTTTCTGGTAGTGACCGGTTCCACCCAGGAAGCCGCCGTTCAGCTCGCCCGTGAGCGTCGTCTGCGAGCCGCCGGTCGCGAACGGGAGACCGACTCGCGTGTCACGCAGGAGCGTGGCGCCGAGCGTGGAGCGCGTGCAGTTGTTGCACACGAAGTTCTTCTGGATGTCCTCCGACCCCTCCGAGTACCGGATGCGCTGGAGGCCGTAGCTTCCGAAGAGACGGGTATAGCGCGAGCCGAGGAACGGGAAGCCAAGCTGGAGACTGCCGCCGATCTGCCGGCGCTGCCCGAGATCCTTGATCGTATAGCGCTGGCGTGAGTCGTAGATCGCCGCGGTGCCGGAGATGCGGCTCTCGCGGATGGCGGGGTCGCTGTAGCTCAGCGTGAAGTCATTGATGTTGGTGCCGAACTGCCATTGCAGCCGGCCGCGCTTCCCGCGTCCGAAGAGGTTGGGCTCCTCGAGGCCGAGGAAGCCGCCCACGCCGGTACCCTGCCCCAGCGACGCGCCGAAGTTGATGTTTCCGGTTCGCTTCTCTTCAACGCGGAAGGTTATGTCCACGTCGGGGCTGCCCGGCACGGGATCGACGCTGGGCGGCGCCATCGGCTGCTGGAAGAAACCGAGGTTCCCGATGTTCTGATACGACCGCACCAGGAGATCGCGGCTGAACACGGCGCCGGGGAGCAGGACGATCGCCTCGCGGATGACGCGCTCATGGGTCACGTCGTTGCCGACGATGTTGACCTTGTTGACCGTCGCGATCTGGCCCTCCTGGATGTTCCAGGAAAGGTCCACGATCGGCTGGCCGTCGGGGCCGGTGCGGCGACGCTCGACGGGGTCGACGCGCGCGTAGATATATCCGTTGTTGGCGTACGCGTCCTGCACCTTGGAGGTCGCCGCGTCCCAGTCGGCCTGACTGAACGGCTGGCCCGACACCACCGGCGCCGGTACCGTCGTCGTATCTCCCGCCTTCCGGACGGTCGTCCCGCCGAAGGGATAGAGCTGCATCAGCTCTTCCGTGGAGAACCGGCGGTTGCCGGAGATATCGAAGGTTCCCACGCGGTAGATCGGTCCCTCGTCCACCGTCAGATGCAGGACGGCCTTGCCGCCGCTGGTGTCGGCCACCAGCGTGTCATTCACCACCTGGAAGTCGATGTAGCCGTTGTCGGCGTAGAAGCGCGGGAGGCGCTCGCGCACGTCCTCCTCGACCTTGCGCTCATCATACTCGCCCTTGCGGAACCACCAGAAGCCCTCGGGCCGGCTCGCCATCTGCTTGACGATCGCGTCGTCGGTGAATCTGGTGTTGCTGTCGACGATCACCTGACTGATCGCGACCCGGTTTCCTTCGTCGACGTCGTAGACGACGCGGACCTTGCCGTTCGGCTGCGGGAGCTCATTGACCTTCACCGATGCCGTGTAGTATCCCTGGCGCTTGTAGAGCGAGTCGATGCCCGCACGGCCCCGGGCCACGGCGGCGCGATCGATCGGCCGGCCCTCGACGAGCTTGACGCGCTCACGGACGTCGCCCTCGGGAAGCCGCAATACGCCGCGGACGCTCCACTTTTCCAGCAGAGGCCGCTCCTTCACCATCAATGCCAGGATGAGCCGGCCGTTGACCACGCGCTGGTCCACCGCCACGTCATCGAACTGCCCGGTGCGGAATAGCGCCGTGATGGCACGCTGGACGTCGCGGTAGTTGACGACGGAGTGCACCACGAGGCCCGACGTCGCGACGACCTGGGACGTGGTCATGCGCTGGTTCCCCTCGACCGCGATGCTGTCCACCTGGGGCGGCAGCGCGGCTGTCGAGTCCTGCGCGCGCAGACTCCGCGCCGCCGTGAGGGAGACGGCGGCGAGGAGCAGTATGGCAAGTCGTGTCGGCATGAAGTCCGCGAAAGACGCGGGGCGCCGACCGGCGCCCCGCGTGCTCAGGCCTGCTGGCCGGTGAGGGCCCGGAACACCAGACGCTCCTTGTCCTCGGAGACGTCCACTTCGATCTCGTCGCCCCGGCCGAACTCCCCGGTCAGAATCTTCTCGCTGAGCGGATCCTCGATGTAGCGCTGGATCGACCGCTTCAGCGGGCGTGCGCCGTAGTTCTGGTCGTACCCGTGCTCGACCAGGAAGTCGACCGCTGCGGGAGTGAGCCGAACCTCGTCGCCGAGACGCCGCTGCACTTCCTTGAGCAGGATGGTGACGATCTGCGCGATATGCTCCCGGCTGAGCGGATGGAAGACGATGACGTCATCCAGCCGGTTCAGGAACTCCGGGTTGAACACCTTGTTCATCTCGTCCTTCACCCGCTCCTGCATCCGCTCGAAATCGTGCTTCGTGTCGGACCCGTGGAAGCCCAGCGTCTTGCCCTGCATGATGTCGCGGGCGCCCACGTTCGACGTCATGATCACGACGGTGTTCTTGAAGTCGATGACCCGGCCGTAGTTGTCGGTGAGGTGACCCTCGTCGAGCACCTGCAGCAGGATGTTGAAGACGTCCGGGTGCGCCTTCTCGATCTCGTCGAGGAGGACCACCGAGTACGGCTTGCGGCGGATCGCCTTCGTGAGCGTGCCCGAGTCCTCGTAGCCGACGTAGCCCGGAGGCGCGCCGATGAGGCGTGACACGGAGAACTTCTCCATGTACTCCGACATGTCCACCCGGATCAGCGCGGACGCGTCGGCGAAGAGGAACTTGGCCAGCGACCGCGCCAGCTCGGTCTTCCCGACGCCCGTAGGGCCGGAGAAGATGAATGAGCCGATCGGCCGGTTCGGGTCCTTGAGGCCGGCCCGGGAGCGCCGGATCGCGCGGGAGACCGCGTGGATCGCCTCGTCCTGCCCGACCACCGAGGCGTGCAGCTCGTCCTCCATCCGCATGAGGCGCGACGCCTCGGCTTCCTGAAGCCGCGTGACCGGAATCCCGGTCCAGCGCGACACGATGAAGGCGATCGCCTCCTCGTCGATGACCGGACGCCGCGTCTGCCGCTCCTTCTCCCACTCCTCGTTCTTCTGCCGGATCTGGTTCTGCAGCTCCCGCTCCTGGTCCCGCAGCGCCGCCGCCCGCTCGAAGTTCTGGTCGCGGACCGCGTCCTCCTTCTGCAGGTTCACCTTCTCCAGTGCCGCCTTGAGCTCGGAGACCTCGGCCGGCGGCACCTGCGACGCCAGGCGGGCGCGCGCACCCGCCTCGTCGATCACGTCGATCGCCTTGTCCGGCAGGAACCGGTCGGTGATGTAGCGCTCCGACAGCTCGGCGGCCGCGCTGAGCGTTTCGTCGGGGATGCTCACGCGGTGGTGGTCCTCGTACTTCTTGCGTAGCCCCTTGAGGATCTCCACCGTCTCGGGCACCGTCGGCGGCTCGACCACCACCGTCTGGAACCGGCGCTCGAGCGCCCCGTCCTTCTCGATGTACTTGCGGTACTCGTTCAGCGTCGAGGCGCCCACGCACTGGAGCTCGCCTCGGGCGAGCGCCGGCTTCAGCATGTTGGACGCGTCGATCGCGCCCTCCGCCGCGCCGGCTCCGACCAGCGTGTGCAGCTCGTCGATGAACAGGATGATGTTCTTGTTCTGGGCGATCTCGTTCATGACCGCCTTGAGCCGCTCCTCGAACTGGCCGCGGTACTTGGTCCCCGCGATGACCGCCGCCATGTCGAGCGACAGCACCCGGTGGTCGCGCAGCACGTCGGGGCAGAGCCCGTTGGCGATGAGCAGCGCCAGGCCCTCGACGATGGCGGTCTTTCCGACGCCGGGCTCGCCGATGAGGACGGGGTTGTTCTTCTTGCGGCGCGCCAGGATCTCCATGACGCGCTCGATCTCCTTGGCCCGTCCGATCGTCGGGTCAAGCTGGCCCTCGGCGCCCAGCTGCGTGAGGTCACGGCAGAAGTGGTCGAGCGCGGGCGTCTTGCTCTTCTTCTCGCTCTTGGGCTGGGAGGCCTGCGGCGGCGTGCCGCCAGCCGAGGCCTGCGGCATGTCGCTCCCGAGAAGGCGCAGCGTCTCTGCCCGCGACTGCTCGAGGTTCACGCCCGCGTCGGTGAGCACCTGCGCCGCGATGCCCTTCTCCTCCCGCAGGAGCCCGAGGAGGAGATGCTCGGTGCCGACGTACGAGTGATTGAGCTCGCGCGCTTCCGTCATGGCGAGCTCCAGCACCTTCTTGGCGCGCGAGGTGTACGGCAGGTCGGGGCCGGCCGCAGCGGCGGCTTTGCCCTTCTTGACCGTCTCCTCGATCTTCTGCTGAATGTCCTCGAGATCGACATTCAGGTTGGTGAGCACGGCCGCCGCCACCCCTTCGCCCTCACGAATGAGGCCGAGGAGAATGTGCTCGGTGCCCACGTATTCATGGTGCAGACGGGCCGCTTCTTCGCGGGCCATCTGGAGAACTTTCCGAACGCGGTCGGTGAAGTTGTAACCGTTCATTGCTCTATGCCTGCCTTGCGTCCAGGAGGACGGCCACGGGTCATCCGCGCCGGCCGACTTCGTCTTCCAGCACGCGCCGCACCAGGTGCGCCCGGTGGATCGGGAGATCGGAGTCGTCGAGGGGAAGACCCTCGGCGGCCGCGAGGTGCGCGGGTTGGGCGTGGATCAGCAGCTTGTTGAGCGTATAGACGGAGACGCCGGGGATCAGCCCGACGCCCACACCCAGCCGCACGCCGCTGAGGAGATTCATGGCTTCATCGAACGACAGGGCCCGGGCATAGCGGAGAAGACCATAGGCGCGCCACACCTTGTCTTCGATGATCGCCGGCGCATTGCGCAGGAGCACCTGGCGAGCCTGCTCCTCGTAGTCCATCACCTGCCGGACCACCTTCCCGAGGTGATCGAGCAGCTCCGCTTCGGTCTGGCCGAGAGTCGTCTGGTTGGACAACTGGAAGAAGTTGCCCACCACCTCGCTCCCCTCGCCGTACAGCCCCCGGAACGTCAAACCCACCTGGGAAAGCCCCTGAAGCACCTTGGAGATTTCCTTGGTGAGCACGAGCCCCGGCAAGTGGATCAGAACGGACGCACGAAGCCCCGTTCCGACGTTGGTTGGGCACGACGTAAGATAACCGAACTCAGGGTGAAATGCGAAGGCAAGTCGTTGCCCCAGTTCAGTGTCCACGCGGTCCAGCTCGGCGTAGGCGGCGTCGAGCGCGAAGCCTGACTGGAGTGCCTGAAGCCGGAGGTGATCCTCCTCGTTCAGCATCACGCCGACCCGGTCCTGGACCAGCAGTGCCGAGCCGCTCCGCGTCCTCGCATCGGGCCCCAGGCCGGCGAGCTCGCGGCTGACGAGGTGCCGCTCGTGCAGCAGCTGGCGCTCCACGGCGTCGAGACGGTCCAGCCGGAATCGGGCGGCCTGGCGCAGGAGCACGGTGTCCCGCGCCGCCTGCTCGACGTCGCGGAGGATCCCCTCACGCTCCGACTCGCTGTTGCGTCCTACGAAGGCGCGGCCGGCGAGGTTCCGGGCCAGCCGGATCCGGGTCGAGAGCACGAGGTGGCTCTCCGGACCGCTCGCATCGAGCCAGCCGAGGCCGCCGTCCGGGAGAAGGGTCAGGTCGATCACTCGAGCACCCGCAGGCGGTCACGGATCTCGGCCGCCAGTTCGAAGTTCTCGGTCTCCACCGCCAGACGGAGCTGTTCCCGCAGCTCCTCCTGAATGCGGCCGATGGACACCGGCTCGGAGCCACGCCCCGCATAGCGCTCCCCGACGTGATGCGTCGAGCCGTGCACCCGTCGCAGCAGGTCCCGCATCTGCGGCTCGAAGGTGCGGTAGCAGTCCGCGCATCCGAGGCGGCCGCTCTCCCGGAAGTCCTGCAGCGTGGCGCCGCAGGTCGAGCACCGGTCCAGCTCGCTCGTGCCCTGCGGCACCCCCAGGTTGCCCTTGCCGATGGCCGCGAGGAAGTCCCCGAGCGGCGTCTTGGCCGGCAGGGCGGCGCCCTCGACCCCCTTCTCCGCCGCGCAGCGCTCGCAGAGATGCACCGTCGTCACCTGCTCGTTGACGATCTGCGTCAGGTGCACGACTGCCTCGCGCTCATGGCACTGTTCGCAGGGCATCTACGGCATCGCCTCCACACCGGGGTGCGGCACCAGCTGCCCGTGCTCCATCGCGAGCACGCGGTCGGCCCGGGCGGCCAGCGAACGGTTGTGCGTCACGACCACCAGCGCGGTCTCGAGCTGCCGGGCCAGTGAGGCGAACAGGTCGTGCAGCAGCTCGCTGTTGTGGTAATCGAGGTTGCCCGACGGCTCGTCGGCGAGCAACACCAGCGGATCGGCCACGAGTGCGCGTGCGACGGCGACGCGTTGCTGCTCGCCGCCCGACAGCGCCGCGGGCCGGTGGGTCATCCGCCCGGCCAGCCCCACGCTTGCCAGCAGCTCTTCGGCCCGGCCGCGCGCCACGTCAGCGGAGACTCCGGCAATCATGAGCGGCATCATCACGTTCTCGAGCGCGTTGAACTCCCGCAACAGGTGATGAAACTGAAACACGAAGCCGACCCGGCGGTTCCTGATTTCGGCCAGACGGTCCGGCGTCTGTTCGGCGTAGGTTTCCCCCGCCAGGGCGACGGTGCCGGCCGTGGGAGCGTCGAGCGCGCCCAGGAGGTGCAGGAGCGTGCTCTTGCCCGCACCGCTGGCGCCGACGATGGCGACGAACTCTCCCCGCTGCACCGCGATGTCCACGCCGGAGAGGACCTCGATCGGAGTTCCGTCGCCGCCGCGGTAGACCTTCCGGAGCCCGGCCGCCTCGAGAATCGCGCTCATTCGTGCCGGATCGCATCCACCGGAGTGAGCCGGGCCGCTGCCAGCGACGGGTGCACCGTCGCGAGCACCGCTACGGCGACGCTCGCGAGCACGACGGCGAGCACATCGGTCGCCTCTACGTGGATCGGGAGGTGGTCGATGAAGTAGACTGACGGGTCGATCCGGATCCACCCCGACTTGTCCACTACGAACGCCACGACGAGCCCGAGCACCAGGCCGATCGATGTCCCGACGAGGCCGATGATGGCACCCTGGATCAGGAAGATGCGCGCGATGGCCGGGCCGGTCAGCCCCATCGCCTGGAGAATACCGATCTCGCGTGTCTTGTCGGCGACGACCATCGTGAGCGTGCCGACGATGTTGAAGGCGGCGACGATCATGATGAAGAAGATGATGAGGCCCATCGCCAGCTTCTCGAGCTGCAGCGCGCTGAAGAGGCTCTGGTTCTGGGTCTGCCAGGCGAGTGCGCGGTAGGGATAGTGCAGCTTCTGCTCCAGCCGCTGCCCCACTTCCGGCGCCTTCTCCGGGTCGCGTACTCTCACGGCGATCCCCGAGACGGCATCGCCCAGTCCGTTGAAGCGCTGGGCGGTTTCCCGCGACATCGCTACGAACTGGTTGTCGTACTGGAACATCCCGGTGTCGAACAGACCGGTGACCTCGAAGTGCCAGTATCGCGGCATGGCCACGCCGAGCGACGCGTTCATCTTGGCGGCCGTCGGCGGGATGAGCGTGACGACGTCCCCGGGGTACGCTGAGATCCGCTGGGAGAGGCGCGAGCCGAGCAGGATCGCGCCGTCCACGTCGGGCCGGGTAGGCTTGAACGAGAGGTTGCCCTGGGTGATCGCCTGCGGGAACGAGGTGACGGAGATCCGGCCCGTGTCCGGATCGAACCCGACGACGTTGATCGCCTCCGCGTAATCGGCGCCTTTGGTGATGATGGACTGCGTGATGACCTCCGGCGCCGCCGCAACCACGTCGGGGTCGCTCAGGATCGTCTTCATCGCGTTACGCCAGTCATCCACCCGGAGCCCGGCGCCGTAAGTCAGCACCCGAAGGTGGGGATTGGCGACCAGGATGCGCTCGCGCAGGTCGTTCCGGAGCCCGTTCATCACGCCGAGCACCACGATGAGGGCGGTGACGCCGACCACCACGCCCCCGGTCGAGATCACGGTGTTGAGCGACGCGGTGCGGGAATTCCGGCGGCTCCTGAGGTAGCGCCCCGCGATGCGCCACTCCAGACGCGTCGGCAGGCGAAGCACCTTCCGGATCGAGCGCAGCGGACCGGTCACGCTTCGGGCCTCATCGCGGGAAACAGGATCACGTCGCGGATTGACGACTGTCCGGCGAGGAGCATGAGGAGACGGTCGATGCCGAACCCGATCCCGCCCGCCGGCGGCATGCCGTACTCGAGCGCCCGAATGAAGTCGGCGTCGTACTGCTGGGCCTCGGCGTTCCCCGCCTGGCGCTGCCGTGCCTGGTCCTCGAAGCGCGCCCGCTGGTCGTCCGGGTCGTTCAGCTCGCTGAAGGCGTTCGCGATCTCACGGCCCTGGACGAAGAGCTCGAAGCGCTCGGTAAGGCGCGGGTCGCTCCGGTGCGCCTTCGCGAGCGGCGAGAGGGCGTGCGGGTAGTCCAGCACGAAGGTCGGCTGGATCAGCCGCGGCTCGAGGAACGTCTTGAACACCTCGTCGAGGAGCTTGCCGCCGGCGAACGCGGCGGCCTCGCCAGCGTCCACGCCCGCCCCGATCAGCGCGCGGCGCATCGTGTCCTCGTCGGCCGCGAGCACATCCAGCCCGCTCTGCTCCCTGATCCCTTCGACGAAGCTCACCCGGGCGAACGGCGTGGTGAAGTCGAGGGTGACCCCGTCGCGCTCCAGGCTGTGCGAACCGGTGATCTCCCGCACCAGGCCGGAGAGCAGCTCCTCGGCCATCGCCGCGATGACGTTGTAGTCGGCGTAGGCCATGTACCACTCGAGCATGGTGAACTCGGGATTGTGCGTCCGGTCCATCCCTTCGTTCCGGAAGTCGTGTCCGATCTCGTACACCCGCTCGAGCCCGCCCACCAGCAGCCGCTTGAGGTAGAGCTCGTCCGCAATCCGCAGGTAGAGCGGCATGTCGAGCGCGTTGTGGTGGGTCACGAACGGCTGCGCCGCAGCTCCGCCGTAGAGCGGCTGGAGCACCGGGGTCTCGACTTCGAGGAAGCCGCGCTCGTCGAGATAGCGCCGGATGTAGCTGATCACCCGCGCCCGGAGCCGGAAGATCTCCCGCACCTCGGGGTGCACCGCCAGATCCGCGTACCGCTGGCGGAACCGCACTTCCGGGTCGGTCAGGCCGCCGAAGGTGCGGACCGAGCCGTCTTCCGCCACCTGCGTCTTGCCACGTGGAAGTGGACGAAGCGACTTGGCCAGCAGCGTGAGTTCGGCCCCGCGGAGGGTGATCTCGCCGGCCCGGGTTCGCATGAGTCGCCCGCGCACGCCGACGTGATCGTCGAGGTCGAGCCAGCGCAGCTGTTCCCAGCCGGCGCCGAGCTGATCCTGCCGCAGGTAGACCTGGAGTCGTCCGCTCACGTCCTCGATATGGCCGAAGACGACCTTTCCCTTGGGCCGCCACGCGACCAGGCGACCCGCGACCGTCACCTCCGGGCCGTCGTCGCCCATGGCGTCGTCGTAGGCGGCCAGCGCGTCGGCAGCGAGGTGCGAGCGGCCGAAGGCGTAGGCGAACGGCGGGATGCCGGCCGCCTCGAGCGCGGAGCGATTCTCGCGTCGGGCGTCCTCGACGTAGCTGCGCGTCTCCACGTCGCTCACGCGGCGTGGCCCCCAAACCGCTTCAGGTACGCCTGGATGAACTCGTCGAGGTCGCCGTCCATGATCCGCTGCACGTCGGAGATCTTCACCTCGGTCCGGTGGTCGTTCACCATCGTGTACGGCTGGAAGACGTACGACCGGATCTGGTTGCCCCACGAGTTGTCGGTCTTGGTGGCCTCGACGACGGCGCGGGCCGCCTCCTGCTCCTCCAGCTTCTTCTGGTAGATCGCCGCCCGCAGCATCTTCATCGCCGTCTGCCGGTTCTTGGTCTGGCTGCGCTCCTGCTGGCACGAGACGACGGTATTGGTCGGCACGTGGGTCAGGCGCACCGCGGACGACGTCTTGTTGACGTGCTGACCGCCGGCCCCCGAGGCGCGGAAAACATCCATCTTGATGTCCTCCTCCCGCAGGTCCACCTCGATGGTGTCGTCGATGTCGGGATAGACGAAGACCGAGGCGAACGACGTGTGCCGCCGGGCCTGCGAATCGTAGGGCGAGATGCGAACGAGGCGGTGTACTCCCTTTTCCGCCTTCAGGTAGCCGTAGGCGTATTCCCCCTTGATCTCGATCGTCGCGGACTTGATTCCGGCCTCCTCGCCGGGGAGCAGGTCGAGGATCGTCACCTGGTAGCCGTGCCGCTCCGCCCACCGGACGTACATCCGCATGAGCATCTCGGCCCAGTCCTGCGACTCGGTACCCCCGGCGCCGGGATGGATGGTGAGGAGAGCGTCGCGCGAGTCATCGGCGCCGCGCAGCATGGTGCGCAGCTGGAAGGTGGCGACCGCCTGCTCGAGCCGCGCCGCCTCGGCCTCCAGCTCTGCTTCCATGCCCGCGTCCGGCTCGGCCTCGAGCATCTCGGCGAGCGACCGTGCGTCCGCCACCCGCGACGTGATGTCCTCCGCCGGCGTGACCCAGCCCTTCAGCTGCTTGATCTCCTGCACGACCGTCCGGGCGCGCTCAGTGTTGGCCCAGAACGACGCATCCGACTGCTGTCCCTCGAGCTCGCTCAGGCGGCTCCGCTTGGTGCCCAAGTCAAAGAAAGTCTCGCAGTTCAGTGACGCGACGGTCGAGGTCGGCGAGGCGTGCAGTCAGATCGGACATCTTCACTCCAGACGGTCGTGAAACGGCATTCATCAACGAGCAAGCCGCCCTGCCGCCGACAGGCGGTGGGCGGCTCCGGGCCCCTGAATATACAGCGGTGGGAGACGGTTAGAAGATTTGTCGCCCGTCGGCCAGGATCTCGTTCAGGGCGTCGCGGAAATGGTTCGAGGACTCGGCGACGTCCCGCCCAACCTGCTCGGAGTATTCCTCCCAGCTCTTCTTGATCTCCTCCTCGAACAGCTGCTTCAGCGTCCCGTCCCGGATCCCCTCGCGACGCTTCGCCGGATGGTAGACCACCATATCGGAGATGAGCGCCCGCGCAAGGCGACGCGCCTTCTGGGACGGATCCTGGGAGAGGAAGGGATTGACTGGCCGCCGGGCGGTTCCGACCGGGGGGGCGGCCGGCCGGGGCGGCATCGCCGGGGCGGGCCGGGGAGGTGCCGACGGGCTCCCGGCGGCGGGCGGTGCCGCCGGACGAGGGGGCAACGGCCGGCCGGCACGAGCGGGCTCCGCCGGCGGAACCGCGGCGG
>JBLMWC010000032.1:0-14613 GCA_050257015.1 Bacillota bacterium
CGGCGGCACCGGGGCAGCGCTGCCCGGCACCGGCGTGGCGCGCGGCGTGCGGCCGCCGGCCGGCGACGGCAGCGCGCCGCCGGCGAGCACTCGCTCCAGGTCGACGAGCCGGTCGAGCATCGTCCAGCGGAGGAGGAGCGTCTCGACGACGAGCCGGCTGTTGGCGCTCCGCCGGATCGCCGGCTCGTTGTCGGTCAGCAATCGGAGCATCCGGAGCACGTCCCCCGGCTCGAGCTCGGTCGCGTAACGCTGGAGCAGCTCGCGCATCGACTCGGTCAGCCCCTCCGGCTCGGCACCGACCTGCACCATCAGGAGTGCCCGGAGCATCTCGCCCGCACCGCTCATGAACTCGCCGAGGTCGGCGCCGGACTCCATGAGCTGATCGACCAGCACGAAGACGGTGGCGGGCGTTCGCCCGACGACGGCGGCCAGGAGCGCCGCGTAGACGTCGTCGCTCACGAGGCCGAGAATCTCGCGGACGCGGTCGGCGGTCACCGCGCCCTCGCCGAAGCTGAGACACTGGTCGAGTACCGAGAGGGCATCGCGCATCCCCCCGTCGGCGCTCCGCGCGATGAGGGTCAGCGCGTCCTCGTCTGCGGCGAGGCCCTCCTGGGCCAGCACCGCGCGCAGGCGGTCGCGGATCGCGGTGGGACCGATGCGCCGGAAGTCGAACCGCTGGAGGCGCGACATCACCGGCGCGGCAGTGGCGGCGATCTTCTGCGGCTCCGTCGTGGCAAAGACGAACACCACGCCCGGGGGCGGCTCCTCGAGAATCTTGAGCAGCGCGTTCCATGCTTCACGGGTGAGCATGTGGGCCTCGTCCACGATGTAGACCTTGTGGTGGCCCTCCTCCGAAGCGGCGTACATGGCGCGCTCACGCAGGTCGCGCGCGTCGTCCACGCCGCGGTTGCTCGCGGCGTCGATCTCGATCACGTCGAGACTGGCGGAGCCGTTCCAGATGCGCTGGCAGCTGGTGCACTCGCCGCACGGCTCGCCCGTCTCGCCGCGGTTGGCGCAATTGAGCGCCATGGCGAGGATGCGGGCGGCGGTGGTCTTCCCGACCCCGCGCGGCCCCGTCAGCAGATACCCGTGACCGATCCGGTCGCGGGCAACGGCGCCGCGCAGGACGGCGGTGACGTGGTCCTGAACCAGCAGGTCGGCAAAACGCTTGGGACGGTAGCGACGGGCGAGTGCGATGGACATTGGGACCGGCAGGTAGAAAGAGAAGTGCCTCAGGCTCCCCGAAGCGACACCGGGCATCGCTTAGCGCTGCTACCGGCAAGGTCCTGACGCGGTTCGCGCGCCGGCGCCCTTCGGACCTGAGGCGAAGGGAATATAACCGGGCCGGAAGGCGGCGGAAAGCCGACGAGCCCGGCCTCCCCCGCGCCGGCCGGCTACGTCAGAATCGCCCGCTGCCGCCGCTGCATCCGCCGCAGCTCCCACGTCTCCGCCACCACGCCGCCGAGGAGAAAGACCAGCGCCGTGTAGTGCACCCAGATGACGAAGAGCACGATGGCGCCGATGGTCGCATCGCCGCCGGAGCCCTTGAAGGAGGCGAAATCGGTGAGGTAGATCGCGTAGAGGCGCTTGGCGATCTCGAACGCGATCGCCGAGAACGCCGCGGCCAGGAGGGCGGTCCGCCAGCGGAG
The DNA here is from genome assembly GCA_050257015.1 of Bacillota bacterium. Lineage (GTDB taxonomy): Bacteria > Gemmatimonadota > Gemmatimonadetes > Gemmatimonadales > GWC2-71-9 > JAICUF01. The sequence continues at coordinate 1,650 of JBLMWC010000032.1, forward strand.
CTTCCGGACCGACGCGTACTTGTAGACCATGAAGAAGAGCGAGATCGAGAAGACGATCGTGAGCAGCTCGCCGAGCAGCCGTCCGGCGGTCGAGACGAGGAACGGGAAGCGGGTGAGCGCCGCGGCCCCCCGCTCCTGGGCGATCGCCAGGCCGGTGCTGAGGAGGGTGTTGGCGAGGAACAGGAGGAGTGTCGCCAGCACCATCGCGGTGTCGCGCGCCTTGGACAGCAGGTAGGCGACGACGGGGTTCCGCTGGCGGGGCGGGCGCACCGCGGTATCGAAGATGTCGTTGAGCGAGGTCCGGAGACTCCCGAAGAGTCGGGTGCTGAACCAGACGAACGCAGGGGCGGCGTAGAGCGAGATCGCGCCGCGGTTCCGGGTGATGCGCGCGAGGAGGTTCTCGACGACGGCGAAGGGGTCCGAGCCGCCCGTGGTGACATGCGGCGGCAGGAACCGGTGGAACATCAGGAGCGGATCGGTATTCCGTGCGCCGGTGAGGTGCTCGGCGATGAACGTGAGGCCGATGATCAGGAGCAGCAGAAACGGGATCGCCGCGAGGAGTGCATCGAACGTCACCGCGCTGGCGAGGAACGGCAGGTGGCTCTCGTCAGCGGCCTGCAGCACGCGGCGGATGAACCCTCTCGGCGAGAGGTACCACCCGCCGCGGTGGCCGCTGCTCAGGCGAGCGGCTCCTCGTAATCGGCCGACGGCCGGCGACGGCGCCGCGAGCGAGCCTTCTCCAGCCGCAGCTCGAGCTCTTCGCGAGCGGTCGGCGCGGCTACCGCCCGCTCGTCAACGACGTCCTCGAGCTCCTCCTCGTCGATGTCGTCCTCCTCGTCGGCGAATTCCCGGGCCGATTCGGTAAGCTCGCGGGCCTTGCCGCCGATCGTCTGCATCAGATCGTCGAGCTTCTCCTCCGACATGGCGCGGAGCTTCCAGAGCTTCCGCTGGAGGTTGCGGCGCGTCTCCTCGCCGGTGCGCGGCGCGTAGAGCAGCGCCAGCCCGGCGCCGAGGCAGGCGCCCCAGAAGAGCCACTTGGCCGACGAGTCCCCGCCCCGCTCCACGTACACCACGTCCGGCTGCTGCTTGCGACCCATCATGAATCCCCCTATTCCCCGGCGTCGGGGTCGTCGGCCGCCGCCACCAGCACCGGCTTGAGCGCCGCGTGATGCTGCATCGGGGCCTGGATGAACCGGTCCACCAGGTCGGCGGTGCCGTTGACGTTCAGCTGCTCGAACAGGAACACGAACATCTTCTCGAGGTCGGCCGCGATGGCGGCGCGCACGTCGGCCGGCAGCGACCAGACCTCGCGCTTGAAGGGCCCGATCGCCTTCTTGCGGGTCTTGTAGTAGAACTGCTCGTCGGAGTCGGTCGGCTTCCGCTCGCCCTGCGCATTCTCGTCGAGCCACGCCTTGATCCGCCGCCGGAGGTCGGCCGGCAGACGCGGGTGGTCGAAGATCATGTTCTGGAAGTTGGTCGCGAGGTGGATCTCGCAGGCCTCGACGCGGGGGAAGTTGCCGAATGCGTTCGACGGGAGGGTGCTCGCTCCGTGCTGCACGGCGCCGGCAAGCCCGTACTTCTCGCGTGCCACCCGGGAGAGCGCCGCCAGTGCCTCGATGTCCAGCTTCACGTCGGCGATCTTCCCGTCGGGCAGCACGACGCCGCCGTGCGAGGTGCCGGTCTGCACGGAGATCTTGCTGATCCCTTCGCCGCCGCCGGTCGCCGCGAGCGTCGCGTTGTAGCCGGCCATGAAGGCGTTCAGCTCCTCGACGGTGCTGTTCTTCATGCCGACCTCGCCGATCTCGGCGCCCACCGACACGGTGATGCCATCGGGCTCGAGGCCGCGAATGAACCGGGTGATCTCGGCCGCCCGCTCGTAGTTGGCGCGCTGCTGCTCCTCCAGGGTCGGCTGGGCCAGGTCCACGAGCGTCGAGGTGTCCACGTCGATGTTGCAGAAGCCGGCGCCGATCTCCTCGGCGATGAGCTTCTTCACCTCGCCCACCTCGCCCTCGGGATCGGCCTCGTACTTCTTCGCGTTGACCTGGCAGTGGTCGCCCTGGATGAAGACCGGCTGGTTGTAGCCTTCCCGGAGCGCCGCCGCCAGCACCACCGTCACGTACTCGATCGGACGCTGGTCGGTGTAGGCAATCTCCGAACGCGCGATCTCGAGGATGATCGCGCCTGCCTTCCCCTGCCGCGCGGCGCGGAAGACGGCGCGGGCGGTGTCGTACGCCATCATGCGGACGTTGATGGCGGGAACAGTGAACCCGCCGCACTCGCCGCGGCCGCGCGCCATGTAGAGATCGTTGATCGAGGCGGGACGGGCGCCGGTGACCTGCGCCAGCTCCCAGATGAGCCACCGGGCGGCCTCGCGCTCGGCGGGCTCGCCGAACACCGCCTGCGTGACGAGCCGATCCATCGCATCCGAGCGGAGCCGCGACGAGTCCCGCACCGTCACGCCGCCCGGAATCAGCGACACCGACCCGCCGAACAGTCCAACGGCCTGATCCATCATATCAGCCATGTGACACGATCCTTGAGGTAAGCACGAAAAATCTAGGCCGCGCGCCGAGTCAGGTCAAACGACTCATGCCTCGTCGCCGGGGGGCATTGCGGCGTTCTCCGGCGGGTAGCCGGGCCGGCCCATCGCCTGGAAGGTGAGCTTCTTGCCGAGCTCGACCCCGGGCTGGTTGAACGGGTCCACGCCGTACCAGACGCCTGCGTATCCCGTCGCGATCTGGAAGAACATGATCGCCTCGCCGAAGGTCTCCGCGCTGAGGTCGGGAAGCCGCAGCGTCATGTTCATCCGGCCCATCCGCGAGAGCGCCGCCGACGTCGCGTCGCATTCGGCGTGCAGCAGCTCGCCCAGGGTGTGGCCGGGAAGATAGGCGAGGTCCTCCGGCAGATCGCCGCCGCCCGGAATCGGCACATCCTCACCGAGATCCTCCACCCGCATGAACGTCAGCACCTTGTCGAACGGCCCTTCCATGAAGAGCTGCACCTGGCTGTGCTGGTCGGTGGCGCCCACGGCGCCGACGGGAGTCGGCCCGACGTAAACCGGCTGATCCCGCCGGTCCACCCGCTTGCCGAGGCTCTCGGCCCAGAGCTGCCGGAACCACTCGGCGAACTCCTTCAGGTGATCGGCGTAGGGCATCAGCACGTGAATGCGGGCCCCCAGCGTGGTGTCGGCGGCCCAGAGGAGCGCGGCATAGAGCGCCGCGGGATTCTTCAGCAGATCGGCCGATTCGGCCCGATCGAGTGCGGCGCGGGCGCCCCGCAGCAGCGCCTCGATGTCCACGCCCACGAGCGCGGCCGGCAGGAGCCCGACGGGCGACAGCACACTGTACCGCCCACCCACGCCGGGCGGTATCGGCAGGGTGGCGATCTTCTCCCGGTTGGCGAGCTCGCGCAGCGCGCCGTGGGCCGGGTCGGTGGTGAAGACGAGATGGCGGTGCGCCGCCGGCCCCAGCGCTTCCTCCAGCCACGCGCGCACCACCAGATACTGCGCCATCGTCTCCGCGGTCCCGCCGGACTTGCTGATGACGTTGACCAGCACCCGCCGCGGGTCGATGCGCCGGAGCGCCGCCGCCACCGTCCCCGGGTCGACGTTCTCCAGCACGGTGAGACGCGGATAGAAGTCGCGCGCCTCGTCGTCGAGCTCGTTCCAGGCCGGCTTGCGGAGCGCGTTGAGCACCGCTTTCACGCCGAGCGCAGAGCCACCGATGCCGAGCACCAGCACGTGATCGTGAGCCTGCCCCAGCCCTTCGGCGAAGCCGCGGATCCCCCGCACCGTCTCGGCCTGGTCCACCAGATCGTAGAAACCGTACTCGCCGGCTTCACGCCGCTGCCGCACCTCCGCGTGCACCGCGCCGAAGCGGCGCGCCAGCTCCGTCAGGCGCGCGCGCGTCAGCCCGTGGGTTCCGTCCAGCGCGTCCTGCAGCATGCGGCCGTATCGGAGCGTGATCACGTGACCTCCACTGTGAGTCCGTCGTACGCCGGCAGCACCCCGGCCGGCAGGCGGGCTGCGAGGTCGGCGTGGCCGGTTTCATGGGTGAGATGCGTCAGGTAGGTCCGGGTGACACCGAGCTCCCGCGCCGTCTCGACCGCCTCGGTGATGCTCAGATGGGTCGGATGCGGCCGCCACCAGAGCGCGTTGAGCGCGAGCACGTCGAGCCCCGCGAGCTGCTCGCGCGCCGCCGCCGGAACCCGCTTGACGTCGGTCAGGTAGGCAAGCCGGCCGAAGCGGTACCCGAAGACGCGCAGATGTCCGTGCTCGAAGCTGAGCGGCAGGACCGGAATCCCGGCAATCAGGGTCTCGCGCCCGGGCTCCAGCGGGTTGAGCGAGAGGGAGGGTCGCGAGGTGCCCGGAAACGGCGTGGCGTCGTCGAAGATGTACCGGAAGCCGTCGCGCAGGCGCCCGAGGGTCTCGGGCGGGCCGTAGACCTCCAGCGGCTTCCCGCCGCGGACGGAGAACATGCGCAGGTCGTCAATGCCATTGACGTGGTCGGCGTGCTCATGCGTATAGACGACGGCGTCGACGTGGTGAACCCCCGCGGCGAGGAGCTGCAGGCGCAGCTCCGGCGGCGTGTCGATGAGGATCGTCGCGTCCCCGGTCCGGACCAGGGCGGCGGAGCGTCCCCGGCGGTCACGCGGATCATCCGAGCGGCAGACGGCGCAATCACAGCCGATCTGCGGCACCCCGAACGACGTGCCGGTGCCGAGGAACGTGAGCTGCACGGCCCTACACTGCCTCCACCTTCAGCAGGTTGGTGGTGCCGGGCTGGTCGAACGGCACGCCCGCGGTGACGACCACCCGGTCGCCGCGCTCGGCGAGACCGAGGTCGATGAGGCGCTGGCGGGCCACCGGGAGCATGTCGTCGTAGGTCGGAAAGTGTTCGACGAGGGCCGGGACCACGCCCCAGACGAGCGCGAGATGGCGGAAGGTCTCGACCTCCGGCGTAACGGCGAAGATCGGGACGCTCGGACGGTAGGCGGAGACGGTGCGCGCGGTGAACCCGCTGCTGGTGAAGCAAACGATGACCGGCACCGAGAGAAGCTCCGCTGCGGCGCGGACCGCGACGGCTATCGCCACTTCCGTGCGGGCCTGGCTCCGGTCGCCCTCGCGCCGCCCCATCTTGGAGGCGTCGTCGGCCCAGACCACCGCGGCGGCGTCCGGCGCCGCCGTGCTCCGAACCCGGCGCTGCCCTTCCACCTCGCGCGCGATCCGCACCATCGCCTCCACCGCCTCGACCGGATAGTCCCCCACCGCCGTCTCGGCGGACAGCATCACGGCGTCGGTACCGTCGAGGATCGCGTTGGCGACGTCGGAAGCCTCGGCGCGCGTGGGACGAGGCGCGTGGACCATGGACTCGAGCATCTGGGTCGCGGTAATCACCGGCTTGTTGCAGAGGTTCGCCTCGCGAATCAGCCGCTTCTGGGCGAGGGGAACCTCCTCGAAGGGAAGCTCGACGCCCAGGTCGCCGCGCGCGACCATGATCCCGTCGGCCACCTGCAGAATCGCCCGCATGTTCTTGAGCGCGGTGTCCTTCTCAATCTTGGCAATGAGGCGGATCGTCTTCGGCACCAGGCGCCGGAGCTCCTCGACATCCTCGGGCTTCCGGACGAAGGAGATCGCGATGAAATCGACACCCAGCTCTATCGCCCGCGCCACCTCCTCACGGTCCCGGTCGCTCACGGCAGGGGCGCTCACCTCGATCCCGGGGAGGTTGATCCCCTTGTTCGACTTGAGCTCGCCGCCGTACTGGACCCGCCCCTTGACCCGGTCGCCCCAGACCTCCGTCACCTCAACCGAGAGGAGCCCGTCATCGAGGAGAATCCGGCTGCCGGGCGAGACGTCGTGGGCGAGCTCGCGGTAGGTCGTCGGGATCTCGGACTCGCCGGCGTCGGCCTCGGGGGCGAAGACGACCGATTCGCCGCGCCGGAGGAGCAGCGGCGCCTCCAGCTTCCCGACCCGGATACGCGGGCCCTGGAGGTCGAGGAGAATCGCGCCCGACTTGCCGAGCCGGGCGCGATCCGCAAGGACCTGCTTCAGGTCGGTGATCCAGCGGGCGCGAATCTCCGGGGTGCCGTGGGAGGCGTTGACCCTGACGATGTCGACCCCGGCCTCGAGGAGGGCGACCATCTGCTCCGGAGTATCCCACGCGGGGCCGAGGGTCGCGACGATCTTGGTGCGGCGAATGGCGGTGCGGGGCAACGTTCAGCCTTGGGAAGAAGTGGTGCCGCAGTTTAACGCAGTCGGTGCTGCGTGACGACCTTGTGTCGGCGCGCCTGCCGAAACGGAGTCCCGGAACGCACGCTGTGGATAAGTTGTCCCGATGCCGCGACGCGCTTGCCAGGTTATGCATTCGCCTCGGCGCCGCCGCGTACGGCGCGAGCTTGCCGTATGATCCATAGTCTTGTGGCTCAGCCGCTTACGCCAGCGGCTCTCGCGCGGATTCTCGGCGGGACGGGAGTTGAATACTGCTGAATATTCATGCATGGCGATGAATTTTCCACAGTTCCAACATCGCTTTTCGACGCGGATCAACGCTGTCCAGACGGCCTAGGCCCGGGCGCGAAAAGGCCCCGGCGCTCGCGAGCGCCGGGGCCAACTCCACGTCGATACAGAGCTCAGGGACTGAAGGTGATGCTCCCCGAACCGCCCCACACGAGAGGACCGACGTAACGGATCGGAGACCCGATCAGCGCGCGCGCCAGCTCCCCCTTCCCTTCCACCCGAAGCGCTCCGACCAGCATGCGCGCCCCCGCCGCGTCGAGGCGCTCCTGGACCCGCAGGACCCGGCCGTTCCGTGCGGCCGCGTTCCACCGCCGGTCCATCGGCGGGGCGGCGGTACTGTCGCCCGTGGCGTGGCCGTCCCAGGTCAGCGTCGTGCCGCTGTACCGGATCTCGTAGCGGTCATCGGTGCTCTCCGGGACCTTGCCGAAGGCCGCCTTGATCACATCCACGTCCACTCCGAGGTACTTCACGCTGCTGCTGAGGCGCGAGTTGGTGGTCAGCAGCACCACCGACCGCGGGGCGCCCGGCAGCGCGCTCATGGCCCACGTCCCGACCACCTGAGGCCGGCCGTGCTTGCTGTCCCGCAGCACGCGGCTGCCGATCCGGACCGACGAGAACTGAAGGATGCAGAACTGCTCCGGGATCCAGCTGGCGAACTCGGGTGAGCTCTGCACGACCCGACGGAGGGCCGGGTGCAGCGAGTCGGTGCTGGCGGCCGGCACCGGGATGACGCCGCGGAAGGTGCGGTGGGCGGCGGTCGCCGGGTCTACGAGGAAATTGATGCAGAACCCCGACCGGAGGGTATCGAGGCTCCACACCGCCTCCGGAGCGGGCCCCGACTGCTGGGCCCGGAGGTCATGCGGAACGACGGCGAGCAGGGCGACCGTGACCAGTCGCGACAGTCGCCACCCCCCGTCAGCCACTCAGCTGCTCCGGGCAGCGCGCACGGCGGCCTTGAGGCGGTCGTACGACTTGGGATCGAGCGCGCCGAACCGCATGTCGCGGTAGGCCACGCGGCCCTGAGCGTCAATCACGTAGATGGTCCGCCGGTTGTACCCCTGGTCGCCCTTGCTGCCGTACATGGCGGAGACGCGCTGGGAGGGATCGCTCAACAGCCGGAACGGGGCTCCCACGCTCGCGGCGAACTGCCGATGACTCTCGAGCGAATCGGCGCTGATTCCGACCACCACCACATCACCCGGAAAGAGATCTGCATAACGGTCGGTAAAGGTGTGCATCTCGGCGGTGCAGCCGCTGGTGAAATCCTTGGGGTAGAAGGCGAGCACGACGACCTTGCCGCCCTGCTTCCGCAGCACGAAATCGTCCTCGACGGCGCCGAGGGAGTCCTTCGACGCCCACGGCAGGCGGAAATCGGGCGCATCGGTCCCGACCTCGGGACCGGAAACGATAACGGCGGTCGGCGGCCCCTTCTGCGCGCTGGCGGGGAGGGCGGCACCCGCCAGGAGGGCGAGGACGAGGGCGGAAAGGCGGTAGCGGCTAGTCATGCGACTCGGTCCAGTCTGTGGAGAAGATGTTGGGGTCACGGAGCGCTCACCTGTCGGAGCGCGGGCTCGAAATCCTGCACGCCGCCGGACCCGGTATAGACCACCTTGCCGGTCCGGTCGATGATGACGACATAGGACGTCGTGGGAACGCGGAACGCCCGGGCAGTCACGCCCTCGTCGTCGTAGAGCGTACGGAAGGGCGGTTTCCGCTCGGCGACGTAGCGGCGCACCCGGGCGCGCGTCTGATTGACGCTGACGTTGACCCCGATGAACTCGACCCGGCTTCCGTATCTGGCGTGCGCCGCCTCGACGGTGGGCATGAGCTGGGCGCACAGCTCGCACCACGTGGCCCAGAACTCGAGGAAGACCGGCCTGACTCCGACGCTCCGGCCCAGGTCCACGCCGTTCCCGTCGAGATCATGCACGACCACCTTCGGCGCCCGGCTCCCGACGGCGACGCCGTCCTCGTCCTGCGCCGAGGCGGCGCCGGCAACTGCGGCGAGGAGCAGGACCGTCACAAGCGCGCTGCGGAGCTGGTGGAGCATCGTCACAGGACCTTTCCCATCTGCACGAAGTAGTACTCGGCCATCGCCAGGAGCAGGATGCCGGAGGCGCGCTTGATCCAGAGCGTCCAGCGTCCGGCCCGGGGCAGCGCCCCGAGCGTCCCGGCGAAGAGTCCGACGACGATCAGCAGCGCCGTCATGCCGAGCGAAAAGACGAAGAGATACGTGAACCCGAGGACCGCGCTGCCGGTGGCCGCCACGAAGGTCAGCACCGCGCCGAACGCCGGAGCACCGCACGGCGCCGCCACGAGCCCGGAGGTAGCCCCCATGGCGAACACTCCGCCGTACGACCCGCCGCCGAACCGCCCGGCCCACTGGAGCGCGCGGGCCGGCGCATTCACGGTAAAGACGTCCAGCATGGCCAGACCAAACACGAGCAGGAAGTTTCCGGCGAGCAGATACGCCCACGGGCTCGCGCTGACGGTGCCGAACAGCGTCCGCGTCATCCCCGCGAGCACGCCGAGGGAGGCGTAGACCAGGGCGAGGCCGAGCGCGTAGACCAGCGTCATGCGGATGGTGCGTCCGCGGCTCCGCCCTTCGGCGGCGCCGCCGCCGAGGATCCCGGCAGTGATCGGGATCATGGGATAGACGCACGGCGTCAGACTCGTGACGAGCCCTGCTCCGAACATCAGGGGCAGGGCGGCCAGCGGGTGCTCGCGAAGCGTCGCTTCGAGGCTATAGAGAATCGGAATAGACACCACGAGGGGGAATTATAGCGCCTTTCCCGGTGCGCGGTGCTCGGTCCGCTGGAAGGCAAGGAAGCGGTGGATCGCCCGGACGGCGGCGGGATCGCGGGACACGATCCGGACCTGTCCACCGCCCGGCAGCGGCTCGAATCGGTAGTTGATGCGGCGACGCTGACGCGTCATCTCGCGGGTTCCCGGCACCTCGCCGGCGTGCACGAACCCCGGGATGCGAAAATCGCCTACAGAGAACTTCCCGGCGATGGAACGCAGATGTTCCCGGATCACCCGCGTCCCTGCCGTGTCGGCGCTGTCACGCTGGAGAACGATGCGACCGCCGTCGGGAGCGTCGTCGAAGCGGTGCGCGGAGGTGTACTGATCCACCCCCATCGCGCTCCTGCCGCGCTCCTGCATCGCGGCATACGAGGTGTCCCGGCGCGACATCGCGGCATGGTCGTGAGTTGCGTGATCCTGTGCGCGGAGGGGAGCGGCCATGACGATCGGCAGCAGAAGCGACAGCGCCGCCGGCAGACGATGCGACATGGGAATACCTCGAGTCGGGGACACGGTGATCGGGCTCGGGTCCCCTACGGTCCGCCCGGTCAAAGGTTGCAGGGAGATCAGCGGCCGGCCGGCTGCGCGATGCGGTAGTGCGAGGCGACGTAGTCCTCGAGAATCGCGAGGAACTCGGGGACGATGCTGTCGCCCTTGAGCGTGACGACGAGACGGCCGTCCACGTAGACCGGCGCCTTGGGCTCCTCGAACGTTCCCGGCAGCGAGATCCCGATGTTGGCGTGCTTCGACTCCCCGGGCCCGTTCACCACGCAGCCCATCACCGCCACCTTCATCTCCTCGACGCCGGGCCGCTCGCTCCGCCAGACCGGCATCTTCTCGCGCAGGTAGTCGCCGATGTCCATCGCCATCTGCTGGAAGAAGGTGCTGGTGGTGCGACCGCAGCCGGGACAGCTGGTGACCTGCGGCGCGAAGCTCCTGAGGCCCAGCGACTGAAGGATCTGCTGCGCGACCCGGACCTCTTCCGCGCGGTCGCCGCCGGGCGTGGGCGTCAGGGAGACGCGGATCGTGTCGCCGATTCCTTCCTGCAGGAGGATCGCGAGCCCGGCGGTGCTGGCGACGATTCCCTTGGCCCCGAGCCCCGCCTCGGTGAGGCCGAGATGCAGCGGGTAGTCGCAGCGGGCGGCCAGCATGCGATAGACGTCCACGAGGTCCTGCACGCCGGACACCTTCGCGCTCAGGATGATGCGGTCGTGCGCCATCCCGGTCTCTTCGGCGAGGGCGGCGGACTGCAGCGCGCTCGCGACCATCGCCTCCATCGTCACGTCGCGCGCGTCGAGCGGCGCTGCGGAGCGGGCGTTCGCATCCATCATCGTCGTGAGGAGGCTCTGGTCGAGCGAACCCCAGTTGACGCCGATGCGGACGGGCTTGTCGTTGGCCAGCGCAATCTCGACGATCGCGCGGAAGTTCTCGTCGTGCCGCTTGCCGCCCACGTTGCCGGGGTTGATGCGGTACTTGGCGAGCGCACGCGCACAGCCGGGATGGCGCGCCAGAAGGAGATGGCCGTTGTAGTGAAAGTCGCCGATGATGGGGACGGTGATTCCGATGCGGTCCAGCTGCTCCACGATCGCCGGCACGGCGGCCGCCGCTTCATCGTTGTTGACGGTGACGCGCACCAGCTCGCTCCCCGCCCCGGCCAGCGCCGCGACCTGCCGCACCGTGCCGTCCACGTCGGCGGTGTCGGTGTTGGTCATCGACTGGACGACGATGGGGTGTCCCGATCCGATTGGGATGCCACCGACGAGAGCGGCAGGGGTGCGGCGGCGGACGATGGTGGCCATCAGGGAAAGATAACGGCCCCCGTCACGCCCTGGAGTAGGCCGCTCGGGAGAGCTCGGCGAGGTCGGCGTCGGTCAGCTGAAGGTCCGCGGCGGAAGCGGCATCCGCGGCGTGGGCGGGGGTGCGCGCGCTCGGTATCGGGATGACGACCGGGCTCCGGCTCAGCACCCAGGCGATGACGACGGCATGAGGGCTGGCATCCCGCCGGCGGGCGACGGCGCCGACCACGGGGTGGTCCGGCAGCTTCCGGTTGAGTCGCCCGCCGCCGGTCGGGCTGTAGGCGAGAAAGCCGAGCCCGTGGTCGGCGCAGGCGCGGAGGACGCCGTCCGTGAGGGCTTCCTGGAAGAACGGATTGAGACGGTTCTGAACCGACGTGATCGGGACGAGGCGCTGTGCGGCCGCGATCTGCGACTCGGTGACGTTGGAGAGGCCGACCCACCGGACCTTGCCGGCTTCACGGAGACGTGCGAGCGCGCCGACGCTCTCCTCGAACGGGACCGCCGGATCGGGGGCGTGGAGCTGATAGAGCGCGATGCAGTCCACGCCCAGCGCCCTGAGGGACCGCTCGCACGCCTCGCGCAGGTGCGCGGGGCGGCCGTCGCGCTCCCACCGGCCGCCGGGCCGCGTCATGCCGCCCTTGGTGGCGATGACCACGCGGTCACGGTCGCCACGCCACTCCCGGAGCGCCCGCGCGATCAGCCGCTCGTTGTGACCGAGGTCGCCGGTGTCGAGGCAGTAGACATCGGCGGTGTCGATGAGGGTGACGCCGGCGTCGAGCGCGGCGTGGATGGCGCGGATTCCCTGCTCCTCCGGCGGTCGCTCGGCGATGGAGAGGTGCATGCCGCCGTAGCCGACCGCCCCGACCTCGGCAGCGCCGGGTCCCAGCCGCCGCTGCTGCATCAGCTGCGCGCGAGGCGTCCGCGGAGGAAGGCGACGAGCTCGTCCCGGACGTCGAAGTAGATCGCCATCGCGTGCTGGGAGCCGGGCACGAGGCGGGTCTTCACATGCCGCAGCCCGGCGCTCCACGTCGTGACGTTGTGGCCTCCCTCGAACGGATCCTCCTCCGAGGAGGCAAGGTAGGCGGGAACCTGGAGCCGCTCGAGCACAGCACGGCAGCGCGCGGGACCGTCGTCCCCGAATGCCGGGGCGCCCGCGGCGCCGAGGGTGACGAGAGCGGCCAGTGCCGGCACCGCCGGCGCAGCGAGCACGACGCCGCTCCCGCCGATGCTGGCGCCGATGAGCGCGAGCCGGGCGGGGTCCACGAAGTTCTGTACCGCGCCCCAGCTGGCGACGCGCACGATGTCATCGGCGATGCGGCGGAACTCGAGACGCGCGATGCTGCTCATGAAGGCGGCGCCGAAGGCGGGCAGGTCGAACCCAACCGGCGCGTCGATGACACGGGGTCCGCCGGGACCGACGATGGACGCCCCGTGGCCCCGCTGGTCGAACGCCAGGGTGGCGACGCCCATCGCGTGCAGGTCGGTCACCAGCGGGGCGAAGCTGTCCCGCGTGGCGGGATACTGGTGGGCAAGGACGGCGAGCGGAAAGGGTCCCGCTGCGCGAGCCGGATAGGCGAGCGTCCCCCTGAGCACGAGCCCGTCGGCGGCGAGCACCGACATCTCGAGAGGGGCGAGCCCGCCCTCCACCTTCATCCCAGGCCGAGCTGCCGGACGAGGCGGTCCCAGTCGCGGAGGTCGACCGTCCCCGCGTCCTTGAGCGGCGTAAGCGCCGCGAGGATCTCCGCCCGGCTGCCGTCGATGCGGCGGTCGCGCAGCTCGCTGATCATCCGCGAGAAGCGATGCTCGTATTCATCCCGGTCGAACTCACCGCTGGCGCGGCCGTCGC
>JBLMWC010000033.1:0-6095 GCA_050257015.1 Bacillota bacterium
AGGCATTCAGCTTTCTGAGCGGACTCTACTTTCGCGGGAAGCTGGCGTACGCGACGCGGTTCGCGCGCCCGAAGGGAGCGGAAGGCGCGGTCCAGGTCATCACCGCCAACCGCGGCCTCCTTCCGGCCGCCACGACAATCGGCGTGGACGATCTTCGCGCCTTCGGCGGCGTGGACATCCATCAGGACGATCGGCGCTACCGCGCGCCGCTCGAGCGTGATCTGGAGCGGCTCTCCGCCGGCGCGCCCGATATCGTCCTCCTCGGCAGCATCGCGACTGCGAAGTACGTGGACGTGCTCGCCGAAGCGCTCGGCGAGCGGCTCCTCTTCCCGGCGGACTTCGTGGGCCGGGGCGACATGAGTCGCGGCGCCCTCCTCCTGCGTGCGAGCCGGGAAGGCCGGGAGCTCGATTACGTCCCGGTAGCCGGCTCCGTCCGGAGCACCGCCCGCCCGCGGGCAAAGGCGAAGTCATGACGAGCATGCGCATTCCGGCCTCCGGCGACGTAGACGTGCGGGCCGGAACACATTCCGTTCACCTCACCAACCTCGACAAGGTCTTCTTTCCGGAGCGCGGCTACACCAAGCACGACCTGCTTCAGTACTACGCCGATGTCTCGCGCCACCTCCTGCCGCATCTGCGCGACCGGGGAATCACGATGAAGCGTTATCCCAACGGAATCCACGGGAAGTGCTTCTTCATGAAGCGGACGCCCGAGTCGGCGCCGACCTGGATCGAGACGTGCGAAGTGATACACAAGTCGGCGAGCCTGATCGCCTTCCCGATGGCGCAGGACCTCGCGTCGCTCCTCTGGCTCATCAACCTCGGGTGCATCGATCTCAATCAGTGGTACGCGCCCTGTGACGACGTGAACCGCCCCGACTGCCTCAACTTCGATCTCGATCCGGGTGATGCGGCGACGTTCGCAGGCGTGCGGGAGAGCGCACTCCTCGTGCGCGACGAGCTGGTGCGCCTCGGGATGAAGCCGATCGCGAAGACGAGCGGCGCATCGGGAATCCACATCTACGTGCCGATCGTCCGGGGACCGCTGCAGAAGCAGGTCTGGACCTTCGCCAAGGCATTCGCGCGGCGGATGGCGGCGGCCCACCCGAAGCTGATGACCGCCGAGTACCGCATCGCCGACCGGCCGAAGGGGCGGGTCCTGGTGGACTACAACCAGAACGCCTGGGGACGCACCCTCGCCTCGGTCTACTCGGTGCGGCCGGTGCCGGAGGCGTCGGTGTCGACGCCGGTCACCTGGGAAGAGGTCGAGCGGGGGATCGAGATCGCGGATTTCACCATTCGCACCGTGCCGGCGCGCCTCGCGAAGATGGGCGACCTCTGGAAGCCGCTCCTGGCGGCGCGCGGGCGGTTCCGGCTGGAGGCGCTCCAGTGACACTCGGCGTGCGCTACCCGATCGAGCCGATGGAGGCGCGGAGCGTGGACCAGCTGCCCGACGGGAAGGGGTGGCAGTACGAGCCGAAGTGGGATGGCTTCCGGTGCGTCGCCTTCAAGGACGGAGCCACGGTGCGCCTTCAGTCGAAGGCGGGGAAACCGCTGGAGCGCTACTTCCCCGATGTCGTCGAGACCGTCGCTGCCCTCGGCGCCAGGCAGTGCGTGCTGGACGGGGAGATCGTGATCCCGGTCGGCGGACGTCTCTCCTTCGACGAGCTGCTCCTGCGGGTCCATCCCGCCGCCAGCAGGGTCCGGAAGCTCGTTGCCGAGCACCCGGCGCGGCTGGAGGTCTTCGACCTGCTGGCGGACGAGCGGGGCAAGTCGCTCATCGAGAGGCCGCTCGAGGAACGGCGGGAGCGGCTCGAGGCCTTCGCGAAGAAATACTTCGATGACGCGAGCCGCCTCACGCTGTCGCGGGCGACACGGTCGCTCACGACCGCGCGGAAGTGGCTGGCGGGCGGCGGCGGAGGTGACCTCGACGGGGTGATCGCGAAGCGGCTCGACTGCGACTACCGCATGGGCGAGCGGGACGGCATGGTGAAGGTGAAGCGGCAGCGCACCGCCGATTGCGTCGTCGGCGGGTTCCGCTACGCCAGCAAGGGCGGGAAGGTCGGCTCGCTGCTCCTCGGCCTCTACGACGACGAGGGTCTGCTCCACCACGTCGGCTTCACCTCCAGCATGGCCGCGGCCGACCGGGCGGAGATGACGAAGCGGCTCCAGCGCCTGGTCGAACCTCCGGGCTTCACCGGACGGGCACCGGGCGGGCCGAGCCGGTGGAGCACGGAGCGCTCGAGCGAATGGGAGCCGCTTCGGCCGCAGCTGGTGGTGGAGGTGGCGTACGACCACGTCTCCGGCGGCCGCTTCCGGCACGGGACGAAGTTCCTTCGCTGGCGCCCCGACAAGGCGGCGCGGCAATGCACCATGGAGCAGCTCAGCCGCTGATCTGCGTCAGAACCGCGGCGTGCCTCCGGTCATGCCGCCGCCCATCCGTCCGCCCTCCCGACCGCCCTCCCGGCCACGCATCTGCTCACGCTGCTTCGCCTCGGCATCCTTCCTGTTCTGGTCCTTCCACTTGTCGTACTCCTTCCGCTGATCCTTCGTCAGCAGCGTCTTGAGCGAGGCGTCGAACGCCTGGTCCCGCTTGGCCAGATCGCCGGCGAGGCGGCGGGCGACTCCGGCGTTCGCGCGGGCCGATTCACGATCGCCGCCGCTGAATCCGTCGCGCATCGCCTTGACCGCCGCGTGCGCGCTGTCCCGCTCGACCTTCGTTTCCGCCATGAGCGAGTCCCACGCGCGGGTGTATGTCGCTGACTGCCGCTCATCGAGCGTGAGAAGCTGGAGCATCATTCCCGGGGTCGGAGGGCCGTCGAGCGCCTCGTCGCTGATCATCATCGCGGGTGCGCCGCCAGGGCCGCTCATCCCGCCGCGTCCCATCCCGCCGCGTCCGCCCATCCCGTCGCCCATTCCACCGCCCATTCCGCCGTACTGCGCCTGCACCGGCACCGCCACGAGCAGCGCACCGAGCGCGCCGACCAGCATCGTCCACCGCATCGTCCGCCTCCGAGAGAGAGTCCTTGATCACACGTGGTATGAGACGTGATACGGCCCCGCGCCCGCACCTGTTGGCCGCGGGTGTTGCGCCCCCTGTCGGCGCGTCGCCGCTCAGCTAGCTTCCGTCTCATGCCCCACTATGCCACGGTCATTGCCGGCGCCGGGCCGATCGGGCTCGCCTGCGCGATTTCGGCGAAACGCCGGGGAATCGAGCCGCTGGTGATCGATGCCGGACCGATCGTGAGCTCGATCGCCCGCTATCCCCCCGGGATGATCTTCTTCACCACGCCGGAGCGGCTGGAGATCGGCAACCATCCGATCGTCTGTGCCGGCCCCAAGCCGACGCGGGAAGAAGCGATGATGTACTACCGCGGCGTCGTGCGGGCGGAGCGTCTGGATGTCCGAACCTACACCCGCCTGGTCACCGCCGAGCGGCAGAAGGATCGCATCCGCTGCGTCATCGAGACCGCCAGCGGGGTGGACGAGCTCACCTGCGACCGGCTCATCCTTGCCACCGGGTATTTCGACCAGCCCAATCAGCTCGGTGTCCCCGGTGAGAACCTGCCGCACGTCCGCCACTACTTCGACGAGGCGCACCTGAGCTGGGGACTCGACGTCGTCGTGATCGGTGGCAAGAACTCGGCGATCGAGGCGGCGCTGCAGCTCTACCGTGCCGGAGCGCGGGTCACGCTGGTCTACCGCGGCCCGACCCTCAAGCCGAGCGTGAAGTACTGGCTCGGCCCCGACCTGGAGAACCGACTGCGGGCCGGCGAGATCCGCGGCCGGTTCGGCGCCGAGGTCGTGCGGATCGATCCCGGCTGGACCACGATCCGGAACGTCGACGGTGACGAAGAACGGCTCCGGGCCGACCGGGTCTACGCCCTCACCGGGTTCCAGCCCGATTTCGCGCTCTTCCGCAGCATGGGGATCGAGCTCGACCACGATACCCTGCGCCCGTCGCTCGATCCCGAGACGCTGGAGACGAACGTTCCGGGTATCTACATGGCCGGCAGCATTGTCTCCGGACGCGCGATTTCGGAGGTCTTCATCGAGAACGGCCGCTACGACGGCGAGAAGATCTTCGGCGATCCCGCTGCGCGCCATCACGCCCGGGAACTCTACGAGGCCACCCCGCGTCCTGTGGGAGAGTGACCGATTGCCATCGTGAAAGGAGTGCGCCGTGACCAGCAGGAAGCCCGACCGCGAGGAGCTCAGGCAGAAGCTCACTCCGCTGCAGTACCAGGTGACGCAGGAGGACGGAACGGAGGCGCCGTTCCGCAACGAGTACTGGGACAATCACGACGCCGGCATCTACGTGGACGTGGTGACCGGGGAGCCGCTGTTCAGCTCGCTCGACAAGTTCGATTCGGGGACCGGCTGGCCCAGCTTCACGAAGCCGATCGATCCCGAGCGCGTGACCACCCGGACCGACCGGAAGCTCTTCATCCCTCGCACCGAGGTCCGCTCCGCCGGCGGTGACTGCCATCTCGGGCACGTCTTCGACGACGGCCCCGGTCCGACCGGCCAGCGGTACTGCATGAACTCCGCGTCGCTCCGGTTCATCCCGGTGGATCGGCTGGAGGCGGAGGGTTACGGCGAGTATCGGGAACTGTTCGAGAAGAAGTAGGGCGGGGACGGCGGTCGAACGGGGAGCGGCGATGCCGCTCCCCGTTCCGTTGTCCGTCAGCGAGTGCTTCCCGTCGCCATCCGGGTGGCGTCAGGGACAGACTTCGCCTGGTCGCGCCAGACGCTGTCGATCGACTCGGAGATCTCGGCGAGCGCATCCTGCCGGGCCGGCAACCCTTCCTCCTGGAGAAAACGGAGGGTGGCGCCGGGAATGAGGTGGTTGAAGGTCATGACGTAGCGGGCGTAGTCGGCGAGGTGCCGATGCGCGATGTCCCCCACCTCGCGATCGCCGAGCGAGACGGCGGTCGTGTGCAGCATGACGTAGCCGATCGTGGCGAGACTGAATGCCGTGTAATCGTCCCGCAGATTCTTCGGCATCCCCTCGTTCCGCACCATGTCGATCGCGGCCGCTCCGAACCCGAGGAGCGCCGACCCGATCTTCTTGATCGCTCCGCCGCCGCCCTCACCGCCCCGCGCCTTCGCCAGCATCTCCAGCGTCGCGATGTGCCCGCCGATCGATCCGAGCACCTCGCGGATCTCGCCGGTGAGCTCGGGATACGCCTTCAGATCCTGCACCTGTCCTTCGAGCGCCTTCGAAATGTGCTGTTCCAGCGCGAGCATGTCGGTGATGTAGCTGGTGACTGCTTCGCGCGGGTCCTTGTCGGTCATGGATACCTCCGGTGATTCGATGGCAAGTCTGACGAGTGTCATTTATTGCAGTCGCCCACGATACCACCGTTGCCGGGTGCCGGACGGTGATTTTTGACCAGCGTGACGGATGACCTCGCAGGAAGCGTCGGTTCGGTGGCATCTTGAGCTCACCTGATTCATGTTCCCGAAGCAGGAGCTTCCTCGATGACCCCCGTTCGTGTTCGTGCGTCAACGCTCGTTCTGGCCGCCGGGCTGTCCGCCGGAGTCGCGGCGTGTGGCGCCGACCTCGTCCTGCCGCCGGATCCCGTCCGGCTGACGGTCGAGGGGTCCGGGCACGGGAGCGGGACGGTGACGACCACGGTAGGCCCGCCTCCGACCCTCACGTGCCGGATCCTCGAGGGGAGCGCCGACGCCGGCTCGTGCAGCGTCGTCTACGCCGTCGGAACCACAGTGACGCTGAGCGCTGCTCCGGCAGAGGGAAGCCGTTTCACCGGCTGGGGCGGACGTTGCGGCGGCACGTCGTCCTGCGAGCTCTCGCTGACCGACTCGGCCCGGGTGGTCGCGGGGTTCGAGTCGGCGGAGCTGCACCTCACCGTGGTCGGAGCCGGAAGCGGGAGCGGCACAGTCACCTCGGCCGACGGCAGCCTTCCCCTCATCAACTGCGTCATCACCCAGGGCCGGACCGACTCCAACGACTGCGAGGCGACGTTCCTCCTCTCCGGCGCCGTCCTGACGCTTGTCGCCACGCCGGACCGGGGCAGCAATTTTTCCGGCTGGGGCGGTGACTGCTCGGGCACCTCGATCTGCTCCGTCGC
>JBLMWC010000034.1:0-15401 GCA_050257015.1 Bacillota bacterium
CCACCGACGCAGCGCCTGCTGCCGCAGCTCTGTCCCCGGCCACCCCGGCTCCGGCCGCTCCGCCGCCGGCCGCCGTGAGCGGAGTGCCGTTCACGCTGGAAGGGCTGCGTGAGCGCTGGGCCGACCTCGTGGCGCAGGTCAGGGAGCAGAGCCGATTCCTGGCCGAGGCGCTGGCGGGAACCGAGGTCGTCGGCGCGGCGCCGCCGGCGCTCACCGTGGGGTTCACCGAGCCGAACCCCCTCTTCCTCGAGCGCCTCGAGCAGCAGGCGGCGGTGATCGAGGGGGTCATCGGTCGGGCGGTGGGCGCGCCGGTGCGGCTTCGGATCGGGGGTGCCACAGCGGCCGCGCCGCCCGATCCGCGCAGCCGCCGCATCTCCGATGCGAGCATCCGGGCCGACCGGCTGAAGGGATTCCGGGCCAAGGACCCCACCCTCGACGCGGCGGCGGATGAGTTAGATTTGGAGATCGTGGAATGATGTCGCGGCGCCGCGGGCGCCGCTTGGCTATATCGTGGGAAGACCAGAGCGTATGGCGGACCTTCAGCAGTTATTCCAGCTCGGCCAGCAGGTCCAGGGTCGGCTGGCACAGTTGCAGAGCGACCTCGCGAACCGGGTGATCGACGCCTCGGCCGGCGGCGGGATGGTGCGCGTCAGCACCGACGGCCGCGGGATGCTGCGCGCCATCACGATCGAGCCGGCCGCCTTCGAAGGGCGGGATGCCGAGCTCCTCTCCGACCTCGTGCTCGCCGCCGTCGCCGAGGCGCAGCGGCGGGCCGCCGAGATGATGCAGAACGAGATGCGGAAGGTGCCGACCCTGCCGTTCCCCCCGGCCCTCTGACGGTGAGCGCGATCGACGAGCTGGTCACCGAGCTGGCCAGACTGCCCGGGATCGGTCGGAAGACCGCGCTGCGACTCACTTTTCATCTGCTTCAGCAGCCTGCGGCGCATGTCGCCCGGCTGGCGCGCGCGCTGGACGCGGTGGCAGAGCGGGTCCGCCCCTGCGAGATCTGCGGCAACCTGACCGAAGAGCAGCCCTGTGCCATCTGTCGCGATCCCCGTCGCGATCCGGCGGTGCTGTGCGTGGTCGAAGAGGCCTCCGCCGTCGGCGTGGTCGATCGCTCGACCGAGTTCCGCGGCCGTTACCACGTCCTCGGCGGGCGTCTGTCGCCGCTCGACGGGATCGGCCCCGAGGCGCTTCGGATCGACGAGTTGGTACGCCGTGTGCGGGAGGACGGCGTCCGCGAGGTGATCCTGGCGACCAATCCGTCCATGGAGGGGGAAGTGACCGCGACTTACATCCAGCAGCTGCTTTCCGCGATGGAGGTGAAGGTCACGCGGCTCGCCCGCGGCCTCCCCATGGGAGGCGACCTCGAGTACGTGGACGGCGTCACGCTGGCCCACGCCCTCAGCGCCCGCCAGGAGGTACACTGATGGGTGCTCGCGCCCGGATCTTCCTCGGCACGGCCGCGGCAGGGGCGGTCGGCGGATGGGTCTTCGCCCAGCAGCGGCTGGTGCGGCACCGCCGCGATCTCTTCAGCCCGCGGCCGCTCCGCCGGCTCGCGGCCCTCGGATTCCTCGCCGGCCAGAACGGCGTCGAGACGATCCGGCTCCTGCGGGATTATCTGGCCTGGGAACAGCGCCCCATGCTCCGCCGCCGCGCGACCGCGATCGTGCGCCGGATGGAAGCCACCCTCGGCTGAGGCGGAACATGTCCGGTGCGTCGAGCTGGTCATTCGGCGAGGAGGATGCGCGCCGTATTGACGGGATCCTGAACGGATTCCTGCGGGAGTCCAGCGCGCGGACCGCGCTGATCGTAGATCGTACGGGGCAGATGGTCGCGACCGTCGGCGAGGCGCCGGCCTTCGACCCGACGGCGTTCGCGTCGCTGACCGCGGCCGACTTCAGTGCCAACGACCAGCTCGCCCGCATGCTTGGCGAGCCGGAGTTCGGTGCCCTGTTCCACCAGGGTGAGCGCGAGTCGATGTACCTCGCCGACATCGCACGGCGGGTCATCCTCGTGGTGCTCTTCGACAACCGGACCACCCTCGGGCTGGTCAAGCTCAGGGTACGGGCGGCGGTCCAGGAGCTCAACCAGGTCTTTACCGACATGTTCGGCCGCCCGCGAACGGATGCGCCCCAGGTGGAGACCGGGTTTCTGGGCGACGCGGAAGACGAGATCGACAAACTCTTCGGAGCCTGAGGCACACCGTACCCATGTCGATGATCAACTACGCGTCCCGCGAGATCAACTGCAAGCTCGTGTACTACGGGCCCGGGCTCGGCGGCAAGACGACCAACCTCGAGTTCGTCTACAACAAGGTCGCCCCCGGCTCGCGCGGCAAGATGATCTCACTCGCCACCGAGACGGAGCGTACCCTCTTCTTCGACTTCCTGCCGGTGGACCTCGGCAATATCCGCGGCTTCAAGGTCAAGTTCCACCTCTATACCGTGCCGGGCCAGGTCTACTACAATGCCTCCCGCAAGCTGATCCTGAAGGGCGTGGACGGCGTCGTCTTCGTCGCCGACAGCCAGCTCGAGCGCATGGAGGCCAACATCGAGGCCATGCAGAACCTGTACGACAACATGGCCCAGCACGGCTATGACCTCACGAAGCTTCCGTTCGCCATCCAGTACAACAAGCGCGACCTGCCGAACGCCGCGCCGATCGCGGAGCTCCAGGCGGCGCTCAACCCCGGGTGGGTAGTCGAGGAACCGTCGCGCCAGCGGCCCCTGCCGGACGCGGACCATCCGGGCGACTTCCTGGTCCAGCTCCAGGACGGCCAGTGGATCGAGCGCGCGCCGTACTTCGAGGCGGTCGCGGTGACCGGCGAAGGCGTGTTCGACACCCTCAAGGCCATCAGCAAGACCGTCGTCAAGACGCTGGGCTAGGACGCGGCGCCGATGTGGACGCTGCCGAACATCATCACTCTGGTCCGGATCAGCTTCACGCCGGTCATCGCGCTGCTGCCGTTCATCGAAGGGTACTGGCCCAAGGTCATCTGCTTCATCGTCTTCGTCGTCGCCGCCGTGAGCGACGTCTTCGACGGCTACCTCGCCCGCCGGCACAATCAGGTCACCGACCTCGGCAAGCTCCTCGATCCCATCGCCGACAAGCTGCTCCTCTTCGCCACCCTCGTGCCGATCTACTGGATCTCGCGCACCCGCCACGATCTCTACGACATCCCCGTCTGGGGCAGCATTCCCCTCTGGGTCTGTGTCCTCCTGATCGGCCGCGAGCTCGCCATGACCGCGTTCCGCTGGTGGGCGCAGCGCCACGGCGTCGTCATTCCAGCCGGCGGAGCGGGGAAGCTGAAGACCGTTCTCCAGAACATCTTCGTCGGCGCGATCATGCTCTGGTTCGCCTTCCGCGACGCGCGGAAGCCGATGGGCTGGACCACCGGCCGCTTTGCCACTTTCTGGAACACCTTCCACGGCAGCTTCGTGGCCGTCACCCTCGCGATCGCGACGGTGCTCACCATCTATTCCTTCCTGCTCTACATCTACCGCTACCGCCGCCTCTTCATCGAGCGGGTTCGCTGAGCCGCTCCCCCGCGATGAATCTCGAGATCGTCACCATCGGCACCGAGCTGCTGCTCGGCTTTACCGTGGACACCAATGGCGCGGAGATTGGCCGCCAGCTTTCCGCCGTCGGCATCCGCGTGGTGCGGCGTACGTCGATCGCCGACCGGCCCGACGAGATCCGCGATGCAGTCGGCGCGGCACTGCATCGGACCGGGGCCGTCATCACCACCGGTGGCCTCGGCCCCACCCGCGACGACATCACCAAGAGCATCATCGCGGGTCTCTATGGCTGGCCGATCGACTTCGACGAGACGCTCTGGGACGCGCTCGTCGCCCGCTATCGGCGGCTGGGCCGCGTTCCGGCGGAGAGCAACCGGTCGCAGGCGGAGGTGCCCCGCGGCGCCGTCGTGCTTCCCAACCGGTGGGGAAGCGCGCCTGGGCTCTGGCTGGAAGGAGACCCCGGACTGGTCATCATGCTGCCGGGCGTGCCGCTTGAGCTCCGGAACCTCATGACGCACGAGGTGACGCCGCGCCTCGCGGCGCGGGCCGGCGGCGGCGTCATCCGCTCCCGCACCGTGCGCGCGACCGGCATACCCGAGAGCACCCTGGCGGAGCGGCTGGGTGAGATCGAGACCGCGATCGAGCCGCTCACGCTGGCGTATCTTCCCGGTCTCGAGGGCGTGGATCTCCGGGTCACCGCATGGTCGCTTCCGCCGGCCGAGGCCGAGCGGCGCCTGGCTGACGCCGTGGGCGAGCTCAGGGCACGCGCCGGGGACGTCGTCTACGGCGAAGACGGGGACGACCTCGCCGCCCTCGTCCTCGAGCGCGCCCGTGCTGCCGGCGTCCGGCTTGCCGTCGCGGAGTCCTGCACCGGCGGCCTGCTCGGCGGCCGGATTACCGAGGTGCCCGGCAGCTCGGATGTCTTCGCCGGCGGCATCATCGCCTACGAAAACGCGGCCAAGACGAACCTGCTCGGCGTTCCCGCCGCATTGATCGACCGGGAAGGCGCGGTCAGCGAGCCGGTTGCCGCCGCGATGGCTCAGGGAGCGCTCGATCGCCTCGGGGCCGACCTCGCTGTGAGCATCACGGGGGTCGCGGGTCCGGGCGGGGGCACCGACGCGAAACCGGTGGGGACGGTCTGCTTCGGGCTCGCGGGACGCGGTGGAACGGCTACCAGACGGTCGATCCTCATCGGCACCCGGTCCGACATCCGGTACCGCGCAGCCCAGGCGGCGCTCTTCCTCCTCTTTCAACGGCTCTAGTTATCTTTCCCGGGTCCAACGCCGGAGAGAGCACGCAAGTGAAACACAATCAGCGCGTTACCGACGCGGCCGAGCCGCTTCACACCCCCGCCGGCATGGCCGAACCGGCCGCCGACACGGGGCCAAGCGCCGATGGCGCGGACCTCGCCTCCACCGATATGTCCCAGCGCCCTTCGTCGAGGGAAGACGATACGCAGCCCATCTTTGGCGAAGGCCGTACCCCGAAGGTCGAACGCGAGCTCGAGGAGATGCGCGACCGGCATCTCCGGCTGGCCGCCGAGTTCGACAACTACAAGAAGCGCGTCGCGCGCGAGCGCGTCGAGCTCAGCGACCGGGCACAGGCCACGTTCATTTCGCGTCTGCTCGACGTCCTCGACGACCTCGACCGTCTGGTGGCGAGCGACCCGGGCATGTCGGCGGAGTCGTTGCGTGGCGGCCTCGCGCTCGTGGATCGCAAGCTCCGCAAGGAGCTGGAGTCGGCCGGCGTCGAGCGCATCGATCCGGTCGGCCAGCCGTTCGATCCCGCCGAGCAGGAGGCGGTCTCCATCATTCCGCCGCCCGATCCCAGCCAGGATCACACCGTGAGCGCCACCTTCCAGACGGGCTACCGCTTCAAGGGGAGCCTGGTGCGCCCCGCGCGGGTGCAGGTCTACTCCGAAGGCCAGGCGTAGCATGGCGGCGAAGGACTTCTATCAGGTTCTCGGCGTACCGGACTCCGCGACCCAGGACGAGATCAAGAAGGCCTATCGCCGGCTGGCGAAGCAGTACCACCCCGACGCCAATCCCAACAACACGTCGGCGGCGGAGCGCTTCAAGGAGATCTCCGAAGCGCACGCGACCCTTTCCGATGCCGAGAAGCGGAAGCAGTACGATCAGATGCGCCGCCTCGGCGCATTCGACGGATTTCAGCGGCGGCCGGGCGCCGGTGCCGCGCGCGGCCCCGGCGGCGGCCCGCCAGGTGCCGAGGAGATGGACTTCGGCGACCTCAGCGGCTTCGGCCTGGGAGACATCTTCTCGTCCATCTTCGGCCGCGGCCGCCGCGAGGAGCCGCGCGGCGAGACGCTGGAGGCAGTGGTCGAGGTGCCGTTCCGGGTCGCGATGCTGGGAGGGAAGATCCCGGTGACGATGCCGGTGGTGGAGGCGTGCCCCACCTGCGCCGGCAGTGGCGCCGCGCCCGGTGCCACCGTCACCACCTGCCCGGAGTGCGACGGCCGCGGCACCATCTCGTTCGGGCAGGGGAGCTTCGCGGTGAACCGGCCGTGCCCGCGCTGCCGGGGACGGGGGAAGATTCCGTCGCAGCCGTGCCCCACGTGCCAGGGCGCGGGCGAGGTGCGCACCGAGCGCCGGGTGATGATCACCGTGCCGCCGGCGACCGAGTCGGGGAGCAAGGTGCGGCTCAAGGGCCAGGGCCAGCCCGGCCGGGCCGGATCCCCCGCCGGCGATCTCATCATCACCTTCCAGGTGCAGCCCGATCGGTTCTTCCACCGCGAGGGTCTCGACATCATCTGCGAGGTTCCGATCAACCTGGCGCAGGCGGTGCTCGGCTCGCGGCTCCGGGTCCGCACCCTCGACGGGAAGAAGGTCGTGCTGCGGATTCCGCCCGGCACGCAGCCGGGGCGGAAGTTCCGCATCAAGGGGCAGGGGCTCGAAAAGAATGGTCGGAAGGGCGATCAGCTCGTCGGTGTGCAGGTCACGCTGCCCGAGAAGCTGAGTCCCGAGCAGGAGGAGCTGATGAAGAAGCTGGCCGAGTCGGCCGGCATGGCGTACTGACCGGGGGCGGTCAGCTCACCGGCGCGACGCTCCCGGCGCGTGCCAGCTCCATGAAGATCTTCTGCGCCGACCGCTCGGGCTCGCCCGCCAGCGGCCGGCGCTGTTCGTAGGTGCCGTCCGGCCGGAGGTCCCACGCCTGGCGGTTGTCCTGCCACATCAGCTCCAGAATCCCCATGACCGTCTGCCGGTGCGTCGGATCCTCGATCGGGGCGGCCGCCTCGATGCGCCGGTCGAAGTTTCGCGGCATCCAGTCGGCGGAGCCGATGTAGACCTCGCTCTCGCCGTTGTTGTGGAAGCAGAACGCGCGCGAATGCTCGAGGAACCGCCCCACGATGCTCATCACGCGGATGTGCTCGCTGACGCCCGGAAGGCCCGGCCGCAGACAGCAGATGCCCCGCACGATCAGGTCGATCGTGACCCCCGCCTGCGAGGCCTGGTAGAGCGCGAGAATGATCTCCGCGTCCACCAGCGCGTTCATCTTGGCGAGAATACGGGCGGGGCGGCCGGCCCGCGCATGCTCGATCTCCCGCGCGATGAGGGAGAGGAATCGCTCGCGCATTCCCTTCGGCGCCACGACCAGCTTCCGAAACGCCGATGGCGTGCCGAAGCCGGTCAGCACGTTGAAGAGATCGGTGAGGTCCGAGCCGAGATCGGGGTCGGCGGAGAAGATCCCGAAATCGGTGTAGATCCGTGACGTCTTGAGGTTGTAGTTGCCGGTGCCGACGTGGACGTAGCGTCGCATCGTGTCGCCTTCCCGGCGCACCACCAGCATGATCTTGCTGTGGGTCTTGAGTCCGACCACCCCGTAACTGACGTGTACGCCGACGTCCTCCAGGCGCTGCGCCCAGCGGATGTTGTTCTCCTCGTCGAACCGCGCCTGCAGCTCGATGAGGACCGCGACCTGCTTCCCCCGCTCGGCAGCGTGGGCCAGCTGGCGCGCGATGCTGGAGTCGCCGCCGGTGCGGTAGAGCGTGAGCTTGATGGCGACGACGTCGGGGTCCGCCGCCGCCGCCTCGATGAAGCATTCGACCGTCTTGCCGAAGCTGTCGTACGGATGGTGGACGAACATGTCCCCCTCGCGCACGACTTCGAAGATGTTGCGGCCGGTGGCGAGTCGCGGCGGCGTGGCCGGGTGGAACGGCGGATCGCGGAGCGCCGGCAGGTCGAGGGTCGAGAGCGACATCAGGTCGGCGGTGTCGAGCGGCCCCAGCACCTCGTAGATGTCGTCGTCGGTCAGCGCGAGCGCCGGCGATTCCTGCTCCTCGTTGAACTCCGCCAGCAGGAGCTGGCGGAGCGAGAGCGGCATCGAGGTGTGCACTTCCAGCCGGACCACCTCGCCGAAGCGGCGGTTGCGAACCTCTTCCTGAATGTGGCTCAGGAGGTCGTCCGCCTCGTCCTCGTCGAGCTCCAGCTCGGTGTTCCGCGTGATGCGGAAGGTGTACCAGCCCAGGATCTCGACGCCGGGGAAGAGCGCGTCGAGGTTGGCGCCGATGATGTACTCGAGCGGGACGTACTGGTACGCCGTCGGCAGCGGCACCCAGCGCGGCAGGATCTTCGGAACCTTCACCCGCGCGAACCGCTCCTCGCCGTCCGCATCCCGCAGCACCACCGCCAGCGACAGGCTGAGGTTCGAGATGTAGGGGAAGGGATGACCTGGATCCACCGCGAGCGGCGTGAGCACGGGGAAGACGTTCGCCCGGAAGTAGCGTTCGAGGTGTTCCCGGTCGCCGCTGGGCAACTCGTCGAGCTCGGTGATGAGCCGCACTCCGTGCTTGCCGAGCCCGGGCAGCACCTCCTCCAGGAGACAGCGCCGGTGCCGCGTCGTCTGTTCCGCCACCGCGATGCCGATCAGCCGGAGCTGCTCCTCCGGCGTCAGCCCGTCGGGCGTGAGCTCGCTCACTCCGGCGGCGACCTGCCGCTTGAGCCCCGCGACCCGGATCTGGAAGAACTCGTCGAGGTTGTTGCTGAAGATGGAGAGGAACTTCACCCGCTCGAGCAGCGGCGTGCGCGGATCGAGCGCCTCGTGCAGCACCCGGCCGTTGAACTCGAGCCAGGAGAGCTCGCGATTCAGGTAGAGCGAGGGATGCCGCAGGTCCACCTTGACGGCGGGCGCCTCGACGGCGAGATGCAGGTCGGTCACCGTACCGTCCGGTCCTTGATCGTGAGCGCCAGCACCGTGCTCGCGAGGCCGACGATGATCCCGCCGAGCAGCGCGGCCCAGAAGCCGCGCACCGTGAACCCGAGTCCCAAGTGGCGGGAAAGGGCTCCCGTGGCCATGAGCAGGATCGCGTTGATCACCAGCGTGAACAGGCCGAGGGTGATTACTACCAGCGGGCAGGTGAGGATCATGAGCAGCGGCCGCAGGATCGCGTTCACCACGCCGAAGACCGCCGCGAGAATCAGGAACCCGGCCGGGGTACCGGTGTACTCCAGCCCCGGCACCAGCCACACCGCCAGGCAGAGAGCCAGCGCATTGATGATGAACCGGAGCAGGTGCGAGCGCATCGTGCCCTCAGGGCGTGGAAGGTCGCTGCAGCGAGTCGTCGAGCCAGTCCAGCACCGTGTCCCACCAGAGCCGCCGGTTCCTCGGCTTCGTCACGAAATGATCCTCGTCCGGAAAATACAGGAACTTCGCCGGGACGCCGCGCAGCTTCGCCGCCGTGAACGCCTGCAGACCCTCCGACAGGTCCACCCGGTAGTCGAGCTGGCTGTGCACCACGAGGATCGGGGTCGACCACTGGCTGATGAAGTTCGCGGGTGACCATTTCTCCATGAGTGCCCGCGCCGCCGGCGACATCTGGGTGCCCCCGAACTCCCAGCTGGGGAACCAGAGCTCCTCGGTGGTGCCCGCCATCGAAAGCGGATTCAGGATCCCGTCGTGCGCCACCAGTGTCCGGAAGCGGTTGGTGTGGCCGGCCATCCAGTAGACCATGTAGCCGCCGTACGAGGCCCCCGCCGCGCCCACCCGGTCCTTGTCGATGTAGGGGCGCGCCGTCAGCACGTCGAGCCCCTTCATGAGGTCGTCGTATGGCGGGCCGCCCCAGTTCCGCGAGATGCTGTTGGTGAAGCGGCGTCCGTATCCCGTCGAGCCGTGGAAATTGACGGCGGCCACGACGTAGCCGCGTGCCGCGAACATCGCGTAGTTCCACCGTGCGTGCCACTCGTCCAGCCACGCTCCCTGCGGCCCGCCGTGAATGAGGTAGACCAGGGGATATCGCTTGCGGCTGCTGAAGCCCGGCGGCCGCATGACCCAGCCGAACACCGAATCGCCCGCGGCACCGATGAAGCTGAACGGCTCCAGCGGCGTGAGATTGAGCCGGGCGGTGACCGCAGTGTTGAGCCGCGTGAGCTGGCGCAGCGAGCGGCCGGAAGCGTCGGTCCGGTAGAGCTCCGCCGGAGACGTCGCGGTCTGGTGCAGGAAGACGAGGAAATCGCCCCGAGGCGACACCTGGACCGCGGTGTTGCTGCCCCCGGCGACGAGCCGGGTCGGGCGGCCGGTGGGGATCTCCACCGCGTACAGGACCCGCTCGCCCCGCTCCTCGACCTCGGCGATCACCGAGCGGCTGTCGGGCGTCCACGCGAACGCCAGCACGCTCGCGTCCCAGTTCCCGGCCAGCGGCGTCCGCCGGCCCGTGGCCCGCTCGTACAGCACGAGCTGCTGGCGATCCGATTCGAAGCCCGGTACGTCGGCGGCGAGATACGCGATGTAGCGGCCGTCGGGCGAGTAGGCCGGACTGTGATCGTTGGCGCGATTGGTGGTGATCGACTGGCGCCCGCTCCCGTCCGGCGCCATCACGAAGACGTCGTTGTTGGTCGACGTCGCCACCACCGAGTCGGCGTTGTAGGTGACGGCCAGTTCGCTTCCTACCGCCGAGAATGCGAGGTCCCGCCCGCCCAGCGCCAGGGTGGGGACGTCGTGGTCGATCGGCGTGATGTCGGCGGCGCGGGAGTCGGCGAGGGTGAAGCGGAGCACGTGCTGCCGCTGGCCCGCGCGCCACTCGTTCCAGTGCCGGTAGAAGAGCGAGGTGAAGATGCGCGCGCCGGTCGGGTATTCGTCGGTGCGGCGGTCGATCTCCTGCATCAGCGGCCATTTCACGTCGGACACGAGGTAGAGCGCCTTCCCGTCGGGCGACCACTCGAAGTCGTTAACCCCGCCCGGGACCGCCGTGACCTTGACCGCGTCGCCGCCCGCGGCCGGCATCCGCCACACCTGCGCGCCACCGCCGCTCGTGGAGACGAATGCGAGCGTCTTCCCGTCGGGTGACCAGCGCGGCGCTCGCTCGCTGCCGTCGCCGGAGGTGAGCTGCCTGGCCTGACCGCCGCTCGACGGCACCGTCCAGATGCGCGTGACGGTGCGGTTCTCCCCGAGCGACGGCGTCCCGACGGTGAACGCGATCAGCGTGCCGTCGGGCGAGATCCGGGGGTCGGCGACGCTCCGCACGCTGATCATGTCCTCGAACGTCATCGGCCGCCGCTGCTGCGCGGCGGCCGGGTACGCGCCGGCGAGCGTGGCCAGCGCGATGAGTGTCGCCGCCTTACGCAATCACTCCCCCGCCGAGCACCTGGTCTCCGGCGCCGTACAGCACGCCGGACTGGCCCGGCGTGATGGCGCGCACCGGAATCGCGAGGGCCAGATCGATGGAGCCGTCGTCCGTCGCGAGCACCGTGGCCGGAACCGCCCGCGCGCGATGCCGCACCTGAACTTCACACTCGTCACCCGGTGCGAGCGACGTCGCGAGCCAGTTCACCTCTTCCAGCCGGACCCGGTGTCCGCGGAGGTCGTCAGCCGACCCGATCACCACTTCGCGGGTCGCCGGGCGGATCGCCACGACGTAGCGCGGCTCGGAGGCACCGCCGGGAAGGCCGCGCCGCTGCCCGATGGTGTAGCGCGCGTAGCCCCGGTGCTCGCCCAGCTGCTCGCCGGCCGTCGTCACCAGCGGTCCTGGCGAGAGCGCCGGGGCGTCGGCCGGGAGATGCTGCTCCAGCACGCCCACGTAGTCGTCGTCGGGGACGAAGCAGATCTCGACCGACTCCGCCTTCTCGGCGGTCGTGAGGCCAAGGCGCCGGGCGTATGACCGGGTCTCCTCCTTCGACATCTCGCCCACCGGCGTGAGCATGCGCGCCACGACGGCGCGGTCGATGCCCCAGAGGAAGTAGCTCTGGTCCTTGTTCCGGTCCGCGCCACGGAAGAGGGCGCCGCCGCGCGCGCGGGCGTAGTGTCCCGTCGCGATGTAGTCGCAGCCGAGCGCGTCGGCGTGCGCGAGGAGATCGCGGAACTTGGTGAAGGAGTTGCAGCGGACGCAGGGGATCGGCGTCCGTCCGCGGCTGTACTCGGAGACGAAGTTCTCGATGACGTGGAGGGCGAAGCGATCTTCCAGGTTGAGCACGTAGTGCGGGATCCCCACGGCGGCGGCCACGTCGCGCGCGTCGTTGATCGAGTCGAGCGAGCAGCACGGCCGGTCCGGGACGGAGTCGCCGTAGCAGAAGAGCTTCATCGTCGCCCCGACGACGTCGTAGCCCTGCTCGACCAGGCGCGCGGCAGCGACAGAGCTGTCCACGCCGCCCGACATCGCGACGAGCACCTTCTCAGGCACGCCCGAGCACCCCGGCGAGCTTGCGTACCTTGGCCACCACCGTCGGGAAGACTTCGGCCGCGCGGTCGGTGTCGGCCGGCGACGTGCCGTGGCCCAGACTGAACCGGATCGCACCGAGCGCCCACTCGCGTGCGACCCCCATCGCCGTGAGCACGTGCGACGGCTCCATCGCCCCGGTCGAGCATGCCGAGCCGCCCGAGACCGCCACCCCGGCGAGGTCGAAATGCATGAGCAGCGCCTCGCTGTCGGCGCCGGCGACCGAGACGTTCAGGATGTGGGGAGCCCGCTCGGCGCCGGACGCGTTCACGCGGACGTCGGGCGCCGACGCAACGAGGCGCTCGGACAGCGCATCGCGAAGCGCACCCAGCCGGGTCGCCTCAGTCGCCTGCTCGGCTGCCGCCAGACGAGCGGCGCATCCGAGGGCGACGGCGCCGGCGACGTTCTCCGTGCCGGGCCGGATCCCGAATTGCTGGCCGCCGCCGTGGATGATCGCCTCGACCGCCTTGCGGTCGCGGACGACGAGGGCGCCGATGCCCTTGGGCGCGCCGATCTTGTGGCCGGAGAGGGTGAGGAGAGTGCAGGGAAGGCCGTTGAGGTCCACCGGGACCTTGCCGAAGGCCTGGACCGCGTCGGTGTGGAATGCGACGCCCGCGTCGTGACATCGCGCCGCGATCTCTGCCACCGGCTGCACCACGCCGACTTCGTTGTTCACCCACATGACCGACACGACCGCCGGGCGGTCAGCCAGCGCCGCGTCGAGGGCGGCGAGGTCGATCGTGCCGTTCCCGTCCACCGGGAGGATCACCTCGCGTCCGCCGAGGTGGCAGACGGCGTGCGCCGCGGCGAGAATCGCCTTGTGCTCGATGGCCGACACCGCCGCACACATCGCGGCACCGCGGTCCCGCGCGGCCAGCGCGGCCCCCACGATCCCGAGGTTGTCCGCCTCCGTCCCGCCCGACGTGAAGATGACCTGGTTGGGCTCGGCGCCGACCGCGGCGGCCACCTCCCGGCGCGCCTGCTCCAGCCCCGCACGGGCGCTGCGGCCGAACCGGTGGCCGCTGGAGGGGTTCCCGAAAGCGGCGTCGGTGAGGTACGGCAGCATGGCCTCGAGCACCTCGGGACGAACCGGGGTCGTGGCCGAGTGGTCGAGATATACCGGCGGATGCATGTGGATAAACATAACTCCGGCTACATCGATTGCACGCCGAGCGCGACCACGTCGTCCACCGCGACCGTCTCGTGCGTAAAGAACGGCTCCCCGTACCGGCTCCGGATCAGCGAGCCGTAGTGGGCGTTCTGGGTGTCGACCAGGGAGTACAGGTCCTGGCCGGTCGGGAAGATCTCGCCCGCGTTCATGGCGCCGTCGAACTGGCTCGCGTAGCAGCGGATCGCCTGCATCTTCCGCTCGAACTGGGCGCTGATGTCCACCACGAAGGTGGGCTTCACCGGGTCCTCACGGTACGCCAGGCTGTAGAGGATCTTGTGGGGCCGGTGGGGCTCGCCCGGCGCGTCGTAGCGGGCGAGCCCCGCCAGAAAGCAGGCGTCCCGGCTCAGCTCCGCGGCGAGCCGGTGGTCGGGGTGCCGGCCGATGGGAAACGGCAGGATCACCACCCGGGGCCGGAAGTGCCGGATCTCGGCCACGACGATGCGGCGGGTCTCCTCGGTGTTGTGCAGGCCGGCGTCCGGCAGCCCTGCATTGCGCCGCTCGCTGACGCCGAGAATCCCCGCGGCCCGTTCGGCCTCGGCCGCGCGGAGCGCCGCGCTGCCCCGCGTGCCGCTCTCGCCGGCGGTGAGGTCGAGGATGCCGGCGCGATATCCGGCGTCCACCGCCTTGAGCAGCGTTCCGGCGCAGGTCAGCTCGACGTCGTCCCGATGTGCGGCAATGGCGAGCAGGTCAACGGCCACGGTTACCTCTCCGGTTGGAGCCAGCAGTCATTCGTGCCGCAATGCCTCGACCGGGTCCATCCGGGCCGCCCGGTTGGCGGGATAGAGACCGAACACGAGCCCGATCGCGACGCTCACGCCGCAGGCCAGCAGCGCGCTCCAGAGCGGGACCGACGACCGGAGGTCGAGCGCGCGCTTCAGCAGCTCGCCGCTGGCGAGCCCCACGGTGATGCCGAGGAGGCCGCCGATCAGCGTGAGCGTCGCCGCTTCGACGAGAAACTGCCAGAGAATCTCGTTCCGCGTGGCGCCGACCGCCTTCCGGAGGCCGATCTCGCGCGTCCGGTCGGTGACCGACACCATCATGATCGCCATGACGCCGATGCCACCGACGAGCAGCGCCACGCTCGAGAGCGCAACCATCGCCACGAAGAAGTAGGTGGTGAACTTGCCGACGACCTCGAGGATCTGGTCCTGCGTCATGAGGTCGAAGGTGTTGGGCATTCCCGGCCGCAGGTTGCGGGCCCGCCGGAGCGCCACCGTCACCAGGTCCTGCGCCTCCGCCACCGGTACGCCGCTCCGCGCCTTGACTGCGATGAAGAGACTGTTCGTCTCGTCGTAGCGGAAGTTGTTGTGCGCCGTCTCGAAGGGGATGATCCCGCCGGTCTGCTGGCCGGGCGGCTCGAAGATGTTGTCGGGCTTCTGGTAGATGCCGATGACACGAAGCGCCCGTCCGCCCATCCGGACCGTCTGGTCGATCGGGTCGACCCGCCCGAACAGATGCGCAGCCACAGCGTTCTCCAGCACGATCACCTTGTCGCCGGCCATCTCCCCGCGGGTGAAGAACCGGCCCCGCAGCATGGTGCCGCCCTGGATCTCCATGTAGCGGTCGTCAGCGCCCCAGACGGTGAGCGCCTGGGTCCGGACGTCGAGATGCTCGATGCGCTGGAAGACCTGCACCCACATCCCGGCGTAGGCGATCTCGGGAACCCGCCGGATCGCCGCCGCGTCGGTTTCCCGCACGATCGGGCGGATGCGCACCTCGTAGGGCAGGCGATCGGGATTGAGCGGTGTCTGCGAGAAGTACCGGATCACGTAGAAGACGTTGGGCCCGGCGGTCTCGATCGCGGTGAAGATCTGGCTCCGGATCCCCTGGACCAGCGACGCGATTGCCATCACCGTCGTCACCCCGATGACCACGCCGAGAATCGTCAGCGCGGAGCGGAGCTTGTTGGCGCGGAGCGCGTCGAGTGCCACGACCACCCCTTCCGCGACGTTCGGCAGGCGCGGCATCTATTCGGCGCGGAGTGCGGTGATCGGCTCGAGCCGCGCGGCGCGCGCTGCGGGGTACACGCCGAAGAGGATGCCGGTGC
>JBLMWC010000035.1:0-13851 GCA_050257015.1 Bacillota bacterium
TCCCGTCCACCATCCTCGAGCCCGGCCGGGTCTTCCGCTCGCGGACGACCTGGACCTTCGGCACGCTGGCCGGGCGGTAGGATGCACACCCGGCTGCTGCTCACCGCGCTGGTCTCGGCGCTCGCCTTCGCCGCGGGATCCGCCGCTGCACAGGCGCCAACCGGCGCACCCACCGGCATCCCCAAGTTCCCGCTTCCCGCCTCTGCGATCGACCTCACCGGTCCCGCACGCTCCAACGTCTTCCTCGGCGACGAGGGCCGGCGCGCCGCGCTCTTCGGCGACGAGACCGGCGGGTTCGAGGCGTGGACCTGGCCGATCAAGCTGGTGCGCGACCTCGCGTTCTCGTTCAAGATCCCCGACTACGACGACCCGATCGACGCGTCGAAGGTCGCCCGACAGGTGATCGTTCACCCGGGGTACAAGACGATCGTCTACTCGCATCCGACGTTCACGGTGCGGGCCCACATCATCGCGTCCCTCAACGAGCCGGGTGCACTGATCCTCCTCGACGTCGAGACGGTGCGGCCGCTCGAGGTGATCGTCCGCATGCACGCCGACTTCAACCTCGCCTGGCCCGGCGGCTTCGGCGGCCAGCACATCGGCTGGGACGCGGCGCATCGCGGATTCCTCCTGACCCAGGGCGGTGTCTGGGCGATCAACGGCGTCGTCGCCTCGCCCGCCGCTACTTCCGGCACCTCGCACGCCGCGCACGA
The DNA here is from genome assembly GCA_050257015.1 of Bacillota bacterium. GTDB lineage: Bacteria > Gemmatimonadota > Gemmatimonadetes > Gemmatimonadales > GWC2-71-9 > JAICUF01. The sequence continues at coordinate 714 of JBLMWC010000035.1, forward strand.
CGCGCCGGCCTTCGGCTCGCAGTTCCGGATGGCGATCGACACCGCGCTGGCCCGGACGCACTACCTCCCGATCGTCATCGCCGGCGGGATCATGCCGCAGGACTCGGTCTGGGCCGTCGCCGCGCGGCTCCTGGCCAACGCCCGCGGCGAGGTCGAAGCCAAGGTCGCCCACTTCGCCGGCGTCACCGATTCGCTCGTCTCGATCGAGTCGCCCGACCCCGCCTTCAACCGCGCCTTCGAGTGGGCCAAGCTCACCCTCGACCGCCAGCGGGTCTGCAACCCCGACCTCGGCTGCGGCCTCGTCGCGGGATACGGCAAGGCGGGCCCCGGCAACTTCCGCCCCGGCTTCGGCTGGTACTTCGGCGGCGATGCCGCCATCAACTCGTTCGCGATGGACGCGCTCGGCCAGTTCGACCTCGTACGCGAGGGGCTCACCTTCCTGAGCAAATACCAGCGCGCCGACGGCAAGATCCCGCACGAGATCTCGCACTCCGCCGGCCGACTGCCGTGGTGGACCGACTACCCGTACACCTGGTACCACGGCGACACCACCCCCTACTGGATCCTCGCGTGCGCCGAGTACTGGCGCGCCTCCGGCGATCGCGCGTGGATCGACACGATGTGGGACAAGCTGCTGCTTGCCTACCGCTGGTCGAGGAAGAGCGACACCGACGGGGACGGGCTGATGGAGAACCCGACCTCCGGCGTCGGTGCGATCGAGGTCGGGAACCTCGCCGACAAGCTCCACACCGACATCTACCTGGCCGGCGTCTGGGTCTCGGCGCTCGACGGGCTCCGCGACCTCGCCCGCGAGCGGGGCGACCAGGCGCTCGTCACCGAGCTCACGCACCTGCACGATCGCGCGAAGGCGAGCCTCGAGCAGCGGTTCTGGCTGGAGAAGAGCGGGCGCTACGCCTTCGGGCTCCTCGACGACGGCGCGGGGAAGACCACGCTCAACGACGCCCTCACCGTGTGGCCCGCGACCGCGATCGCCTTCGGCCAGCTCGATCCGGAGCGCTCGCGCCGGATGATGGCGCAGGTGGCCGGTGCCGACGTCACCACCGACTGGGGGGTCCGCACCCTCGACCGCCGGCACCCGCTCTACGAGCCGCTGCACTACAACAACGGCGCCGTGTGGCCGTTCGTGACCGGCTTCGCGGCGTGGGCCGACTACGAGACCCGGCGCGCATGGGCGGGTTACGACCTGATCCGCGACATCGCCCGCACCGGCGACGACTTCGCGCTCGGTGTGCAGCCGGAGCTGATGTCGGCGGCGTTCTACGATCCGCTCGACACCGCGATGCCCGACCAGTTCTTCTCGACGTCGATGCTGGTGACGCCCACGCTCCGCGGCCTGGTCGGGTTCCGGGCCGAGGCGTCCGGCTGCCGGGTGACGCTCTCACCGCAGCTGCCGGCCGACTGGGATTCGCTCACGGTGCGGCGCTTGAACGCCGGATGCGGGAAGCTGGACGTGTCGATCCATCGCGACGCAGGCCGGATGCTGATCACCCTGCGCCGGCTGGGGCCGGGAGCGGCGCGTCCGATCGCGGTGGCGCTCGAGCCGTCGCTCCCGCTCGGCGCCACGATTGACGCGGTGACGGTGAACGGCCGCGCGGCCACGTATCGCACAGTCGCGACCCCACACGACGTCTCGCCGTCATTCGAGACCGCCGTCACCGATTCCGCGTCGGTCGAGATCCGCTTCCGCGGCGGCGCCGAGCTGGTGCCCGAGCAGACCCGCCCGCTTCCCGGCGATCCGACGCGCGGGCTCCGCCTCCTCGACTGGCGACTCGCCGGCGGCCGGTTCACCGCGACGGTGGAAGGCGCGGGGGAGCGGCGGTTCCGGGTGCGGAGCGCGCTCCCGCTCACGGCGGTGTCTGGCGGGCGGATCGAGCGGCGGGACGCGGACTTCATCACGATCGTGACGCCGCTCGGCGCGGCCGGCGAGCGGCGTGACGTCGTCCTGGCGGGACGGTAGGCCATGGCCGGGGCGGATGAAGGAAGGCGCGCTGCAATCGCCGAAACCATACTCGGCTTGGCGCTCGCGCTCGGGATCCTCGCGGCGGCGCCGCTCGCCGCGCAGGATTCGGTCGGGACGCTGATCGTCACGCGGAACGTCAATCTCCGCCGCACTCCCAGCACTGCCATCGCCGAGATTCGCCTGCTTCGCCCGCCTGACGAGCTGGTGCTGGTCGCCGCCGGCGATTCGAACGGCTATTACCACGTCCGGACCGAGGACGACGAGACCGGATGGGTCTGGCGCCGCAATGTCCGGCCGGCGGGTGCCGACGACGAGGCACCGGCTCTCGCCGCCACCGTGCCGCCCGCGACCAGCTTCGACGCGCACTGGATCAAGCCGCTCCTCACCAGCGGGACGTTTACCTCCGCGGGCCGCCAGTGCGGTCCGACCGGCGATGGCGGCGACGAGGAAACCAACCGGCTCAAGAACCGCACCGACGTGCCGCCCGGCTACCATGACGTCACCTTCGAGGCTCTCGCCGGTCTTCCCTATCCGGTGGACAAGCCCCATCGCCACGACTGGACCACGGCCCACCTCAACGACATCGCCCGCTATGAGGGAACGCCGGTGCGGGTGATCGGCTACATCGTCGCCCTCAAGCCGCAGACCGGCGGAAGCGGCGAGTCTACCAACTGCCACTGGACCGGCGCGGCCGAGGTGGACTGGCACATCGCGCTGGTGGGTGAGCCGGGCAAGGGAGAGGAGGAGTCGGTGGTGGTCGAGACGACGCCGCGCGTTCGCCGGAATCACCCGCAGTGGACGGCGCCAAGGCTCCGCCCTTGGGTGGACGCGGCCGCTCCGGTCCGAATCAGCGGCTGGCTGATGCTCGACCCGGAACACCGCAACCATCTCGGCCGCTATCGCGGCACGCTGTGGGAGGTGCACCCGATCACGCAGATCGAGGTCTGGCAGGATACGGCGTGGGTCTCACTGGACTCGCTGCCGTGAGGCGCGCGCGCGGGCTCCCGCGCTGGCGAACCCTCCGGTGACCCGACACCGGCTCGTCCACGTCGCCCTCGTCGTCCGGGACTACGACGAGGCGATCGCCTTCTATACCGGGAAGCTCGGCTTCACGCTGGTCGAGGACACCTGGCAGCCCGAGCAGGACAAGCGCTGGGTGGTCGTCGCACCGGCGGGCTCGAGCGACGCCACGCTGCTGCTGGCGCGGGCGTCAACGCCGGAGCAGGCGACGTTCATCGGCAACCAGGCGGGCGGCCGTGTCTTTCTCTTCCTCGGCACCGACGACTTCTGGCGCGACTACCACCGGTTGAACGCGGCGGGCGTGAAGTTCGTCCGCCCGCCCAGCGAAGCGGCGTACGGCACGGTCGCGGTCTTCGAGGACCTCTACGGCAATCGCTGGGACCTGGTGCAGTATCGTACCGATGAATCGCCGCGCATGGACTTCGACCTCGCCGAGGGGATCGCGATCCTCGAGCGCACGCCGCACACGCTGCGCGCGATGCTCGCCGGCCTCCCGCCGGCGTGGACCGACGCGAACGAGGGCCCCGACACGTGGAGCCCGTGGGCCATCCTCGGCCACCTGATCCACGGCGAGCGGACCGACTGGATCGCCCGCGCCGAGCTGATCCTGGCGCAGGGCGCGGAGCGCCGGTTCACGCCGTTCGACCGCGAGGCGCAGTTCCGTGAGAGCCGGGGCCGGTCGCTCGGCGAGCTGCTCGACGAGTTCGAGCGGGTGCGCGCCGAGAATCTGAAGAAAGTCTCAGCCTGGGGCCTGACCGCCGCACAGCTTTCACTCACCGGGGAGCATCCCGCGCTCGGGACGGTCACGCTGAGGAACCTGCTCGCGACCTGGGTCGCCCACGACCTCGGGCACATCGCGCAGACGGCGCGCGTGATGGCGAAACAGTACCGCGACGAGGTCGGACCCTGGCGTGAATACCTGCCGGTCATGGACCGCTGAGCGCCTTTCGCGAACCCTCACTTCCGCTTCATCGCCCGTTCATTGCGCTCCTCCCAGATTCGGCCTGCTCGGGCCTCGCCTCGACCGCCGTGCCGTGCGGGTCGATCCAGCCGCGAGGCCGGCAGACACCGGGAGGTGCACATGGCCGATCGCTCACTCACCGCGGCGGAGCCGGAAGCCCGGACCGCCACCCTCGAACAGACCTACGAGCATGCGGATACCCGCGAGCTCGTGGAGCTCGTGAATGCCGCCGCCGAACTGCTGCGCGCGAAGGGGAAGGCAGCGTTCGATGCGTTCCGCGTCACCGGCAGCCGCTGGCGCAAGGGCGAGATGTACATCTTCGTCCTGGATCTCGACGGGAACATGCTGGTCCATCCCGATCCGGCGCTCGAGGGGAAGAATCAGCTGGATCTGAAGGACATCAACGGGAAGGGGATCATCCGCGGGCTGCTCGGCGCCGCGACGACGCAGCCGGAGAAGGCGGGCGGCTGGTATCACTACCAGTGGCCGGTCCCCGGCGGACTCCTGCCGCGGTGGAAGAGCAGCTACGTACGGCTCGTGACCCCGGCGGCGGGTGAGAGCTACGTCGTCGGCTGCGGTCTCTACAACGACCGCATGGAGCGCGCGTTCGTGGTCGATCTCGTCACCAGCGCGGTGCACGAGCTCGACACGTTCGGTGTCGCCGCCCCCGCGCTCTTCCGCGACCCGAAGGGGCCGTTCGTCGTGAAGGACGCCTACATCTTCGTCATCGGCATGGACGGGACCGAGCTGGTCAATCCGGCGTTCCCGACGCTGGAGGGAAGGAGCCTGCTCGACCTCAAGGACACGCAGGGGAAGCTGCTCGTGCGGGAGATGATCCAGGTGGCGGAGACGCGCGGCTCGGGCTGGGTGGACTACATGTGGCCCCGGCCGGGCGAGAGCGTATCGACCCGGAAGTCGACCTACGTGAGCCGCGGCACCTTCGGCGGCAAGCCGGTCGTGGTGGCGTGCGGCGTCTACCTTGCCGACGCGCCGCGTGAGCCGGCGGTGAGCGGCAAGCTGACGGCGGCGCAGCTCATGTCGCTCGTGCGCGATGCGGCCGCCGTCCTCGAGGAGAAGGGTGCCGGGGCGTACGCCGAGTTCCGGCAGAAGGGGTCGCGCTGGTTCGGCGGCGACACCTACGTCTTCGTCTGGACGATGCAGGGCAGGCGCGTCTTCCACGGTGCCGACCCGTCGCTCGAGGGCAAGGACGCAAGCGGGCTTACCGACGTCCTCGGCCGGGCGATCGGCCGGATGATTCTCGAGGCCGCCGCCAGTCCGTCCGGCGAGGGCTGGGTGCACTACATGTACCCGGAGCCGGAGAGCATCTTCCCGGCATGGAAGTCCACCTTCGTGAAGCGGGTGAACTTCCCGTCGGGCGAGCCGCACATCGTCGGCTGCGGGATCTACAACCTGCAGACCGACCGGACGCTGATCGAGGACGTCGTGGGCCGCGCGGCCGCGCTCATCGGCGAGCACGGCAAGGAAGCGTTCAGCCGCCTGCGCGACCGGACCGGTCCCTTCGTCTTCATGGACACCTACGTCTTCGTCCACACCCTGGACGGCACCGAGCTGGTGAATCCGGCCCAGCCGACGCTCGAAGGCCGGAACCTGCTCGACCTGCGGGATCTCCAGGGCAAGGCGGTGATCCAGGAGCAGGTGGCGATCGCCGAGGGTGACGGCAGCGGCTGGCTCGACTGCTACTGGTACAAGCCGGGCGACAACACCCCCGCGCGGAAGCTGACCTACGTGCGGAAGGCGCAGTTCGGGAAGGAGACGTACGTCGTCGGGTCGGGGATCTACACCGAGTAGCGATCACCAGCGGCCAGACGGGAGGAGGCCCCGGCAGTCATCCCGCGATGCGGGGACTGCCGGGGCCTCGTCGCCTGCGGGGGCGGTCAGTTGCGGTGCGTGCGCGGATCGTCCGCCGGGTTCAGGTAGACGTAGGTGTGCGGCCCGATCCCGCTCATCTGCAGCACGCACGGCTCCGTCGTCCAGAGCCGGTGCGGAGTGCCCGCGAGCGCCGGCGCGAACCCGCCCGCCCGGACGAGGTACTCGGGGGCATCGCTCCCCGCCTCGCCCGACGACCAGTGCACCGATCCCGAGATCACCGTCACCTGCTCGTCGTCGTTGGGATGGACGTGCAGCCCGATCCGGTAGCCGGCCGGGGACCGATACCGCACGGTGTACGGCCCGGGCTTCGTCGGGTCGCCTACGAGGTATGCGGCGCTCCGGCGCGGATCGAGGGGATCGGTGATCCACTCGACGTCGGCGGCGGAGGTCACCACCGGCGGCGCATGCTCCCGGTCGGCGAGGATGAAGCCGTCCTTGACCTCGACCTCGACGATCCGGACCGCCGTCCGGCCGATGTTGCGCGTGCTGTGGGCCTCGGGACCGAGCCAGAGCGTATCGCCCGGTCGCAGCTCGCGAGTCTGCACGCTGCCATCGCCGCTTGTCGTTTCCAGCGTTCCGCCCTCGGCGACGTACGCGACATGGGGGAAGCGATGGGTGTGGGACGGGACGCTTCCGCCGACGGGGTACCTCGTCTCGATCACCAGGACTTTCTCGTTCTCCAGCACTTCCCGGCGCTCGGCGCTCGTCTCGGGTACGGCGGGCCGGGGAATGGCCTGGTCCAGCATCTGGGTGCTCATCGTGTGACCTCCCGCTCAGCTGAGCGGCGGCGGATCTCCGAGCCGCCGGCTCCCGTTTTCGGCGTCCCCGGATGGAAGACGCCGCTGGTCACGATAGCGCCCGGTGTGTGACGGACGGGTGAGCGCGGCGTGAAACGGTGTTCACGCTGGCACCGGCGGACGGCGGACGGTAGAGTTCCCATCGCGGCGAACCGACGCGGAGGAGGACCGATGGACGAGTTCATGCAGGCGGCGATTGGCGAGGCTCAGCGGGGGCAGAAGGAAGGCGGCATCCCGATCGGATCGGTGATCGTGCATCGGGGCGCGATCATTGGACGCGGCCACAACCGGCGGGTACAGGACGGAAGCGCCATCCGGCATGCGGAGATGGACGCGCTGGAGCACGCCGGCCGCCGGACCGCCGCCGTGTACCGCGAATCCACCCTCTACACCACGCTCTCCCCCTGCGCGATGTGCAGCGGGGCGATTCTCCTCTACGGGATCCGGCAGGTGGTGATCGGGGAGAACCGGACCTTCCGCGGCGAGGAGGAGCTCCTCCAGTCGCGCGGGGTGACGCTGACCATCCTGCAGGATCCGGCCTGCATCGCGCTCATGACGACGTTCATCCGCGAGCATCCCGAGCTCTGGAACGAGGATATCGGGCAGACGTGATTCGGCGCATCGCCCTGGCATCGGAGCTCAGCGGGCAAGCGGAGTCATCCCGAGCGAAGTCGAGGGATCTACTCTACCGGGCTGGTAGCCCGCAGTGGGAATCCGCCCTCGGCGGGCCGGATCCCTCGACTTCGCTCGGGATGACGCCGACTGCGCTCGGAATGACGTCATTGTCGGGATGACGCCGCCCTGAGGGCGCCGATACCCGAGACTGGCTGGACCGGGTCCGGGGCGGTATCCTCTCTGGGCAGATCCCCTCCAACACAACGAGCCCTCGTGATCGATCCTCACGACCGCGTTCCGCGCAGTTGAGCGTCGCCGTGGACGGGCTGAGCGCCGCGCTCGCCGACCGCTATCGCATCGAGCGCGAACTCGGCGCCGGCGGGATGGCCACCGTCTACCTCGCCCACGACCTCAAGCACGACCGCAAGGTCGCGGTGAAGGTGCTGCGCCCGGAGCTCGCCGCCGTCATCGGCGCCGAGCGCTTCCTCTCCGAGATCAAGACCACCGCCAATCTGCAGCACCCGCACATCCTCCCGCTCCACGACTCGGGCGCGGTCAACGGCACCGTGTTCTACGTGATGCCCTACGTCGAGGGCGAGTCGCTCCGCGACCGGCTGGTTCGCGAGAAGCAGCTTCCCATCGCGGACACCGTGCGGATCGCGTCCGAGGTTGCGAGCGCGCTCGACTACGCCCACCGCCACGGCGTGATCCACCGCGACATCAAGCCGGAGAACATCCTGCTGCACGACGGCCGGGCACTCGTGGCGGACTTCGGCATCGCGCTCGCCGCGAGCAGCTCGGGCACGCGCATGACCGAGACCGGGATGTCGCTCGGCACGCCGCACTACATGTCGCCCGAGCAGGCGATGGGCGAGCGCGAGATCACGGCGCGGAGCGACGTGTACGCCCTCGGCGCGATGACCTACGAGATGCTGGTGGGGGAGCCGCCGTTCACGGGGCCGACGGCCCAGGCCATCATCGCCAAGGTGGTGACCGCGGAGCCGGTTCCTCCCAGCGACATCCGGAAGACGGTGCCCGCGCACGTCGACGATGCGGTGCTCACGGCGCTGCAGAAGCTGCCGGCCGACCGCTTCGCGAGCGCCGCCGGGTTCGCCGAGGCGATGGCGGGACACGGGACGACGACCATGGTCAGGTCCCGGCCGGGCGCTCCGGGCGCGCGCACCCCGCGCTCCGCTCTCGCGCGCGGGGCCTCGTGGGCGGGCTGGGCGGTTGCCGTTGTCGCGATCGCCGCGGCGCTCTGGGGCTGGCTCCGGTCCGCGCCGCGGCCCGAGTCCCGCTTCGCGGTCGCCTTTCCGGGGACCCAGGCGCTCAGCCTCACGATGCTGGGCTCGCACGTCGCGGTCTCCCGTGACGGATCGCTCCTGGTTTACACCGGCGGCGACTCCGCTGGCGGACGCCTCTGGCTCAAGCGCCGGGGCGAGCTTGCCGCGACCTCGATGCCCGGCACCGAAGGCGCGTACGGCCCCTTCATCTCCCCCGATGGCCGGGAGATCGGGTTCCTGACCGACCGCGGCGGGCGCAGCATGAGGGTGGTCGCGGCGGCGGGCGGGCCGGCGCGCATCGTACCGGGCGCGACCGTCGGCACGAGCGGCGCATCGTGGGGCACCGACGGCTACATCTACTTCGACGCCGACCAGCGGGGACTGCAGCGGACCCATCCCGACGGCACCGGGCTCTCGACGGTGATGCGGCTCGACGCGGCGGCGAAGGAAGTCGGCATCGGCTGGCCCCAGGTCCTGCCGGGCGACAAGTTCGCGATCATGCGGATGCGGCACGGCAGCGATGCACCGGGCGACTTCTCGATCGTGGCGGTGCGAATCGCGACCGGTGAGCGCCGAACGGTGACCCGCGGTGTCAGCGCCGTCTACAGTTCGGGGCAGCTCTTCTTCGTGACCGCCGACGGTACGCTCCAGGCGGCGCCGTTCGATCGCGGGCGGCTGGCGCTCAGCGGTCCGCCGGTCGTCGTGGCCGGCAGCGTGCAGGTGGCCGGCACCTATGCCGGCGTGGACCTCGCGGTCACCGAGGACGGCACGCTCTACTACGTCGCCGGTGCGCCGGGCGTGGCCAATCAGCTCAGCTGGATCGGTCGGGACGGTACGGCGCAGCCGGTGGATGCCGGATGGCGGGAGACGGGAGAGATCCGGTCGCTCAGCCTTGCGCCCAACGGCGGTCGGGTGGCGGTCGAGCTGTCGCGGGCCGGGACCACCGGCACCGACATCTGGGTGAAGCAGCTGCCGGGCGGCCCGCTCTCGCGCCTCACCCTCGACCCAGCCGCCGACTACCGCCCTGCCTGGTCGGCCGACGGGAAGTGGGTGTACTTCGTGTCGGAGCGGCTGCCGCCGGCGAGCGTGTTCCGACACGCCGCCGATGGCTCCGGCACCGACGTGCCCGTGGCCCGGGCCGACCGGGACATCTCCGAGCTCAGCATCTCACCGGATGGCCGGTGGCTCCTGGCGCGCACGCTGATCACCCAGCGCGGCGCCGGCGACATTCTCGCCCTCCGGCTCGGTCAGGACTCGGCGTTCCAGCCGATTCTCGAAACGCCCGCCTATGAAGCCGGTCCGGTCCTCTCGCCCGACGGGCACTGGCTCGCGTACGTGTCGTCCGCCTCCGGCCGGCAGGAGGTCTACGTGCGCTCGTTCCCGGACGGCAGCCGCGGCGTGTGGCAGGTCTCCACCGACGGCGGCAACGAGCCGAGGTGGTCGCATTCGGGGCGGGAGCTGTTCTTCCGCGGGATCGCGACGCTCGACCTGATGGTAGTGGACGTGCAGACGGCGCCGGTGTTCCGCCCGGGCGCGCCGCGCACGCTGTTCCACACCAGCGCCGCGAGCGGCGCCGGCTACGCGCGCTACGACGTCTCTCTCGACGACCGGCGCATCCTCGCCCTGCTGCCGGCCAGCACCGACGCCCAGCCGCAGCTCATCCGGATCGAGAGCTTCATTTCAAACCTGAGCCGGCGGGCCGAGCCGTGATGGCGCCGGCATGAGCGGCCCCGTCGACCGCCTCGCGACGGCGCTCTCGGATCGCTACCGGATCGAGCGCGAGCTGGGCCGGGGCGGGATGGCGACGGTGTATCTCGCCGAGGACCTGAAGCATGACCGGAAGGTCGCGCTCAAGGTCCTCAAGCCCGAGCTCGCCGCCGTGCTCGGCGCCGAGCGGTTCGTGCAGGAGATCAAGACGACGGCGGCGCTGCAGCACCCGCACATCCTGCCGCTGTTCGACTCGGGCGCGGCGGACGGCTTCCTCTATTACGTGATGCCGTTCATCGACGGCGAGACGCTCCGGACGAAGCTCGATCGCGAGACTCAGCTCGGCATCGACGAATCGGTACGCATCACGGTGGCCGTGGCCGACGCGCTGGATTACGCGCATCGGCATGGCGTCATCCACCGCGACATCAAGCCCGAGAACATCCTGTTGCACGACGGCAGGCCGATGGTAGCGGACTTCGGCATCGCGCTCGCCCTCTCGGCCGCAGCGGGCGGCCGGATGACCGAGACCGGGATGTCGCTGGGCACCCCGCACTACATGAGCCCCGAGCAGGCGACAGCCGACAAGGAGATCACCGGCCGGAGCGACATCTACTCGCTCGGCAGCGTGCTCTACGAAATGCTGACGGGGAACCCGCCCCACACGGGTTCCTCCGCCCAGCAGATCATCATGCGCATCGTCACCGACACCGCCCGGCCCGTCACCGAGGTGCGGAAATCGGTGCCGCCCAACGTCGCGGCAGCGCTCGCGCGGTCGCTGGAGAAGCTGCCGGCCGATCGCTTCGGCACCGCCCGGGAGTTCGCCGACGCGCTCGCCAATCCGGCCTTCGCCACCGCTGTGTCCGCCGGCGTCCATCGGACCGGCCGCGTGACCACCGGCCGCCGGCTCACGCCGGCACTGGCATTTCTCCTCGGAGCAGGTCTGATGCTCCTGGCCGCGGCCGGCGCCTGGTGGCGCCGTGCCCCGGGTGGCGTCCCTTCCGAGCCCTGGCGCGTGCGGATCATGCTGCCGGACAGCGCTCCGCTTGGCGAGAAGCTGTCGCTCTCCCCGGACGGGTCGGTCCTCGTCTACGATGGCGGCGGCCGACTCTGGATGCGGACCGCCGACGCACCCGATCCCGTGCCGCTTGCCGGCGCCGATGGCGGCCTCTATCCGGTCATCTCGCCCGACGGGCAGCGGCTGGCCTTCTTCCGACCGGGCTCGACCGGCCTTCAGCTACTGGTCATGCCCCTCGGCGGCGGCGTGCCGAGGATCGTCGTGGCCAGCGCCCCGCTGGGCGTCGCGGCCGCGTGGGCGGACGACGATCACCTGATCTACTCGGGGCTCGGCGGCCTGATACGCGTCCCGGTCAGCGGCGGCGACGGCACGCCGCTCACCACCGTTGACTCCGCCCACGGGGAGACCTTCCATGCCGGTGCGGCCGTCTCTCCCGACGGCCAGGCCGTCATCTTCGCGATCACCCGGCGCAACTTCGACAGCTCGTACATCGCCGTGGTCAAGCCCGGCGGCGGGAGCGTCACGACGCTGTTGCCCGGTCGCGGCGCCGTCTTCGCTCCTCCGGGTCATCTCATCGTCACCGGCAACGATGGCACCATCGTCGCGGTGCCGTTCGACTCGCGGCACCGCCGCATCACGGGGCCGCCGGTCACGATCGTCTCGGGCCTCCGTTCCGGAAGCTTCTCGACCGTCGGCAGCGTCGCCGTGTCGGCGACCGGCCGGCTCATCTACGTGGCAGGCGGGTGGGGTCAGCCCGGCGATCCGAAGGATCTCGTCTGGGTCAGCCCGACCGGCGTTGTGACGCCGGCCGACACGAGCTGGGTCGGCGGGTTTCAGAGCGTGGCCGTCTCCCCCGACGGCCGCCGCATCGCGGCCGGACTCACCGGCGACCGCGCCGAATATCTGGTCATCCGGGATCGGGCGAGCGGGTCGAGCGTGCGGGTCGAGATTCCGGGAACGCTGCTGCGCGATCCGTCGTTTGCGCCCGACGGACGCCTCTACTTCGCCGGACTCGGAGCCAGCCACGGCGTCCATCGGATTGCCGCGGGCGCCACCGGAATTCCGGAACGCATCCTCGCATCGGAGTTCCTCCTGCTCGGCCAGCCCGTGGTCGCGCGCGACGGAGACCACCTCTACTACTTCAAGGCGACGGCGCTCGCCGACCGCCACATCTTCCGCTACTCGCTGTCCGCGAAGACGACGGAGATGGTGTCGCCCGACGGTGTCCGCGCCATCAGTCCGCGGCTGTCTCCCGACGGCCACTGGCTGGCGTTTCTCGCGACCACCTCGGGGCCGTCGGAGGTGCATGTGCGTTCCGTCGACCAGGGGCGGTCGGAGGACTGGCTGATCACGGCGTCCGCGAACCGCGGCACCTCACTGCGCTGGTCGCCGGCGGGTGATGATCTCTACTTCCAGGCGGGGCGGTCCATGATGTCGGCGCACGTGTCTCTCTCCCCGTCCTTCGAAAGCCGGCCCCCGGTGGCGCTCTTTTCCGTGGCGGGCCTGGAGCCGGCGTTCGATGTGGCGCCAGACGGGCGGTTCCTGATGATCCGCCCGCGTCCCGCGCTCCGCCCGCCGACGGAACTGATCATGCTCGAGCGCTGGACCGATCTGCTGACCGATCAGCGCCGCCGATGAGCGAGCCCGTGTCTCCGCTCGAATCCGCTCTGGCCGAGCGCTACCGCATCGAGCGCGAGCTGGGCCAAGGCGGGATGGCGACGGTGTATCTCGCCGAGGATCTGCGTCACCGGCGCAAGGTCGCGGTCAAGGTGCTCAAGCCCGAGCTCGCCGCGGTGCTCGGCGTCGAGCGCTTCGTGCAGGAGATCACCACCACCGCGAGCCTCCAGCACCCGAACATCCTCCCGC
>JBLMWC010000036.1:0-11037 GCA_050257015.1 Bacillota bacterium
GTGCAGGACACGGTGAGCCACGACCGGCTCCGCGGGCTCCGCATCTTCGACATCACCGACATCACCAACCCGAAGTACATCGGGAACGTGCAGACCTGCCGCGGGTCCCACACGCACACGGTGGTCGAGGATCCGAACGACAAGGAGAACGTCTACGTCTACATCTCGGGCTCGGCCCCGGTGCGGTCGCCCAGCGAGCTGCCGGGCTGCTCGTCGGCGATGCCGGAGACCGATCCGAACTCCGCGCTGTTCCGGATCGAGGTGATCCAGGTTCCCCTGGCGCATCCCGACCAGGCGCACATCGTGAGCTCGCCGCGCATCTTCAACGACCTCGCCGCGCCGCCGACCCACGGTGAGGCGCCGACCGACGTCGCCGCGCGCCAGAAGGCCGTGGCCGAGGCGAAGGCGAAGGGTGGCTACATCGCGATGATCAATGGGCAGGAGCAGGTCGCGCCGAACGGCTTCGTCAAGCCGCTGCTCGACAGCGTCGTGAAGGCGCGCGGCGGCACCGGCGACCCGACGGCCGCCGACAGCGCGGCGCTCCGGGCGAACTTCCAGAACATCATCAACAAGCTGGTCGGTCCGTCCGGCGGTCCCCGCCGCGGCCCGACGCAGTGCCATGACATCACCGTCTACCCGGCGATCGGGCTGGCCGGCGGCGCCTGCGCGGGCTACGGCCTCCTGCTCGACATCCACGACGTGAAGAACCCGCGCCGCCTGGCGGCGGTGTCGGACTCCAACTTCTCCTACTGGCACTCGGCGACGTTCAACAACGACGGCACCAAGCTCCTCTTCTCCGATGAATGGGGCGGGGGTGGCCAGCCGCGCTGCCGCGCCACCGACAAGAAGGAGTGGGGCGCCGACGCCATCTTCACGCTGGCGAACAACCAGCTGACGTTCAAGAGCTACTACAAGATGCCGGCGCCGCAGACCTCCTTCGAGAACTGCGTCGCACACAACGGCTCGCTGATTCCGATTCCGGGCCGCGACGTGATGGTGCAGTCGTGGTATCAGGGCGGCGTGTCGGTGTTCGACTGGACCGACGCGGCGCATCCGAAGGAGATCGCCTTCTTCGACCGCGGTCCCTCGGACTCGACGAAGATGGGCCCCGGCGGCACGTGGTCGGTCTACTGGTACAACGGCCACATGTACAGCTCGGAGATCGCCCGCGGCCTCGACGTGTTCGAGCTGACGCCGAGCCCGTTCATCTCGCAGAACGAGATCGACGCCGCGAAGACCGTGCACCTTGACTACCTGAACGTGCAGGGCCAGCCGAAGCTCGTGTGGCCGGCCAGCTTCGCGCTGGCGCGGGCCTACGCCGACCAGCTGGAACGGTCGAAGGGCCTGGCCTCGGGGCGCCTCGCGGCGGTCCGCAGCCAGCTCGCGGCGGCCGAGAGCGCGTCGGGTGATGCGCGCCGTACGGCGCTCACCACACTCGCGACCTCGCTTCGCGCGGACGCGGCCGGCTCCTCCGACCGCTCCAAGGTCGAGAAGCTCGCATCGGCCGTGAGCGACCTGGCCGCCGGCGGAAGCTGACCGGCAGTCAATCCAGCGGGTGCCGCTCCCCGGGTGGGAGCGGCACCGCCTGCTGGACGGTAGTGACGATTTCGGAGATACTCATCGGGCGCCGGAGGACCTGCTGCCAGGGTCCTTCCGGCTCCTTGTGCATCGTACCGGTGAGCAGGAAGACGGTCGCGGCCGGATGATGCCCCACCAGGCGGCGGACGAGATCGAGGAGCAGCTGCGCGTCGCCCTCGGCCAGGGCATCCTGGTCGATCAGGATGAGACGAACCGGTCCTTCGGCCGGCTCGTCCTCGCTCAGCGCCTCCAGCAGGTCCCGCGCGCCGGCGGCATCGTAGCCCCGCTCGCGGAGCTCGGCCCGGAGAAGCGCCCGCGGCCATTGGGCCGGCATGACGATGAGGATGCGGGGCGGGAGCCCCGGTGGCGGGCTGGCCATAGTCCTTCCATGATTGTGGGATGATCACACCGACACAACACCTCATCCTGGCGCTCTGCTGCATCGGTGCCGCCGCCTGCGGGGACCGCAGTGCCGGGAAGGCGCAGGCCGGCACGGCGCGCGCCGGCACAGCCGCCACGTGCCCCGACGCCTCGTTCATCAGCACGACGATCGGCTTCACCGTCCGGTCGATGCGCGACGCGAGCCGCTCGGCGCCGGGTACGCTGCTCTGCGCCTATCAGGCCACCGATTCGCGACTCGGCGCCTTCGTCTCGATCGCCGTCGCTCCGCTGGCCGCGGGCGAGGATGCGATGTCGGAGATTCGCGCGGCCGCCCGGACCATCCTTGGCGCGCAGGCCGATGCGCAGCCGATCGACGTGGGGGAGCGCGGATACGCGTATGGGTCGGCCTCGAAGAGCGAGGCGGCGGCGATTCGGATGAGTCAGGTCTACCACGTGGACGTCACCGCCGCGGGCATCCCCCGCCTCGGCGACAAGAAGGACGCCGTGATCGCGATCCTCCGGAAGGTCGTTGGCACATGACCGCACCAGCGTCGGTGGAGGCGTGGCTTGGAGGACCGGTTCCGGGGATCGATCCGATCCTGATGCCGGTGGCGCACGCCCTGCTCCAGGCCCGGCGGGACCTCGAGAAGGCGGCTGGTGAGGCGACGCCGGCGGACCTGTGGGAACGGCCGGGTGGCGCCGCGCCCGCCGGCTATCACCTGCGGCATCTCGCGGGAAGCCTCGACCGCCTCACGACGTATGCGCGCGGCGAGCGGCTCACCGACATGCAGCGCGCGGCGCTGGCCGCCGAGTCCACCACCGGTGCGACCGCCGAGGAGCTGATCACGGCGGCGTGCGAGACGATCGACCGCGCTCTCGAGCAGCTTCGGCGGACGCCGGCGGCGTCGGTGTTCGATGCCCGGACCGTCGGCCGCGCCGCGCTTCCCGCCAATGTGCTGGGCCTGCTCTTTCACGCCGCGGAGCACACGACCCGCCACGTCGGCCAGCTGATCACCACGCTCAAGGTGGTGCGAGGCACGCGGTGAAACCGGGATTCCGGTGGCCCGCGATCGCGGCGGTGGCGGGGTTCTTCACCTCGGCGGTCTTCTCCAGTCTCCTGCACTGGAGCCGCGATGCCTTCGTCGGTGCGTGGCTCGTCGTCGCCGGGCTCACGGTGGCGGCGTGGGTGACGGCGGGCCGGTGGAGTCCCGCGGTCCAGCTCCGCCGCCGCTGGATCTCGGGCCTGATGGTCGGCGTCGTCGCCGGCGCGCTCCTCGCCTTCACGGTCACGCGGCAGCCCGCGTCGGCCGCGCAGGCCGGCGCCGCGGCGATCGGCCCGCTGCTCTGGCTGGGCCTCGTCTACGGCGCGGTGGACGCGGTGATGCTCAATGTCATCCCGGTCCTCAGTGTCTACGGGGCGCGTTCGGCGACCGACCTTCAGGGGGTCGGGCGGCTCCGCTGGGCCGGTCTGGCGCTCGCCGCGAGTCTCGTCATCACGGCGGCCTACCACGCGGGGTTTGCCGAGTATCGCGGGGCGGGGATGCTTCAGCCGCTCTTCGGCAACCTGATCATCACGCTGACCTACCTGCTGAGCGGGAGCCCGCTCGCTCCCATCGCGGCGCACGTCCTCATGCATTCGGCCGCCGTTCTGCACGGCGCCGCCACGACGTCGCAGCTCCCTCCGCACTACTGAGCCATCGAACCTTTGCGACCGGGCGGGCCCGTCGTAGGTTGCACGCAGGAGCCGGCCTGGCCGGCTCGAACCGCCTGCACGGGAGGGATGATGGGAGTCGCGGGAATGCGCTGCGTATTGCCGCTGGTCCTGATCGCCGCCGCCTGCACCCGGTCGGCCGAGCAGAAGGGCGGGGCGCAGCCGGCCGCGATCACCGACCTCGACTGGGAGCTGAGCGCGATCGAGGGCCGGCAGTCGCCGCTGGGCGCCGGAGACCGGCCGGTCACGCTGCGGCTCGACGCCGCCGCGTCGCGGGCCGGGGGATTCGCCGGCTGCAACCGCTACAGCGCGCCATTCCGCATCCACGGCGACAGCCTGAGCTTCGGGCCGGCGATCTCGACCAAGATGGCGTGCACCGACGGGATGGAGCTCGAGCGGCGCTTCCTCGTGGCACTCCCCGTCTTCACCACCTGGCGACGGGCCGATTCGATGCTGACGCTGAGCGGTCCGAGCGGCCCGCTGGCGCAGTTCCGGCTCCGGTGAGCGAGCGGACCGGACCGTCGCCGGCGACGCGCTATCCGGCCGGCGGCGCCGCCCGGCTCGGCTTCCTCAACCAGTTCATCACCCGCCCCGGCATCATCGTCGGCGACTACACCTACTACGACGACCCGCGCGGTCCCGAGCACTTCGAGGACCACGTCCTGTACCACTTCGACTTCATCGGCGACCGGCTCGTGATCGGCCGCTACTGCGCCATCGCGGCGGAAGCGACGTTCATCATGAACGGCGGCAACCACGTCACCGACGCGCTCAGCACCTATCCCTTCGCCATCTTCGGCGAGGGGTGGGAGTCGGCTGCCCCCGCGGCCTGGCCCAACCGCGGTGACACCGTCGTCGGGAACGACGTCTGGATCGGCTACCGGGCCACGATCATGCCCGGCATCCGGATCGGAGACGGTGCGATCATCGGCTCGTGCTCGGTCGTCACCCGCGACGTACCGCCCTACGCCGTCGTCGGCGGGAATCCCGCCGGCGTCATCCGCATGCGCTTCGACGCCCCCGTGATCGAACGCCTCCTGGCCGCCGCCTGGTGGGACTGGCCCGCCGACAAGGTCACCCGGAATCTGCCGGCGCTCACTGGGAACGACCCGGCCGCCCTCGATCGCTTGCGGTAGCGGTCCGCCTCATTAGCCTTTCCCCCACCATGACACCGACCCATCAGATCACCCCGCCGGCCCTGACCGAAGGGTTCGAGGAGCGAGTCCGCGCCGCCACCGAGCTGCTCGAGTCGATCGTGGCCGACCGCGGCCTTCTCGCCGCCGTGCCGGCCGACGTCCGCCACCGCCTGCTCAACGCGGCGGGCCACGTCTACAACCCCGATACCGTCGCCCGCCGCCGGATGGTGAAGGCCACGACCCGGCTCCGGAAGGCCGACAAGGCCAGCCGCGAGGAGCGCGTCCTCTCCGCTACCGGCATCCGCACCCTCCGGCGGCAGACCGTCTTCACCACGCCCAACGTCTTCCCGCCGTCGGGGTTCGAGCCGCACGACGTGCACGGGGACGCGGAGCCGGCTGCTTCGCGCGACTCGGTCGAGCGCCAGCATTGCTACGTCTGCAAGGAGTCGTTCACCGCGATCCACCACTTCTACGACCAGCTCTGCCCCTCCTGCGCCGAGTTCAACTTCTTCAAGCGCACCGAGCTGGCCGACCTGAGCGGGCGGGTGGCGCTCCTGACCGGCGGGCGGGTGAAGATCGGCTATCAGGCCGGGCTCAAGCTCCTCCGCTCGGGTGCCCGCCTGATCGTGACGACGCGCTTCCCCCGCGATTCGGCGGCGCGCTATGCGGCGGAGCCCGATTTTGCCGACTGGAGTGACCGGCTCGAGATCTTCGGGCTCGATCTGCGCCACACGCCGAGCGTCGAGGCGTTCTGCCGCGAGCTCCTCGGCTCGCGGGACCGGCTCGACTTCATCATCAATAACGCCTGCCAGACCGTCCGCCGGCCGCCCGACTTCTACGCGCACATGATGGAGCGGGAGACGGCGTCGCTCCGCGACATGCCGGCAGTGCAGCGCCGCCTGCTGGGCGCATACGAGGGCCTGCGCGGCTACCATCTGCTGCCGGAGGCCGATCCCGCCGCCGTGCTGCCGGCGACGCTCGACCGCCGCCTGGCCGGGCTCACCCACTCGGCGGAGCTCTCGCAGGTGGCGCTCCTGCCCGAGGAGCGGATGGCGCAGAAGGATCTCTTTCCGGAGGGCCGGCTCGATCAGGATCTCCAGCAGGTCGACCTGCGCGGGCGGAACTCGTGGCGGCTCCTCCTCGCGGAAGTGTCGTCGGTCGAGCTCCTCGAGGTGCAGCTGGTGAACGCGATCGCGCCGTTCGTCCTCAACGCGCGGCTCAAGCCCCTCATGCTCCGGACGCCGGGCCGCGAGAAGCACATCGTGAACGTGTCGGCGGTCGAGGGGCAGTTCTACCGGAACTTCAAGACGACCCGTCACCCGCACACCAACATGGCGAAGGCGGCGCTGAACATGATGACGCGCACCGCGGCCACCGACTATCAGGCCGACGGGATCCACATGAACAGCGTGGACACCGGCTGGGTGACCGACGAGGACCCGGTCGAGATCGCCGCCCGGAAGGTGGCGGATCATCGGTTCCATCCGCCGCTCGACATCGTGGACGGCGCGGCCCGAATCACCGACCCGATCATCGCGGGGATCAACACCGGGACGCACATATGGGGGCAGTTCCTGAAGGACTACCGCCCGACCGACTGGTGAGCGGCGACCTCGTCGCCGAGACGGAGCGGCTCCGTCTGCGCCGCTTCACGGCGGATGATGCGCCGTTCATCCTCGAGCTGCTCAACGATCCCGACTTCCTCAGGCAGATCGGCGACCGCGGCGTCCGGACCGAGGCCGACGCGCGTGGTTATATCCTCGGTGGCCCGGTGGCGAGCTACGAGCGGAACGGCTTCGGCCTCTACCTGGTCGAGCTGACGGAGTCGGGAACGTCGATCGGGATGAGCGGGCTGGTGAAGCGGGATGCACTCCCCGGGCCCGACATCGGGTTCGCCTTCCTGCCGGCGTGGCGGAGCCAGGGGTACGGGCTCGAGGCGGCGCGCGCCGTCATGCGCCACGCGAAGGAGGATTGCGGGCTGAACCGGCTGGTGGCCATCGTATCGCCGGGCAACGTGGCGTCCCGCCGGCTGCTGGAGAAGATCGGTTTCCGGTTCGAGGGGATGACCCGGCTGGCGGACGACGCGTCGGAGGTGGAGCTGCTGGTCAGTGTCCTCGACGGCGGGACTGGCTGACGGACGGCCTGCGCGGTGTACATTGAAGAGAGGCCGGGATCTCCCTGACGGCCGCCGCGATGACATCGCCCGACACACCCACGCCGAGCCGCCGTGCCGCCAGTCATTCCGTCATACAGACCCGTCACGGCCGCGCGATGATCCAGATCCTCGCGCTGCTCGGTGCGTCGCTCATCCTCCTGCCGTTCGCAGCCAGCCAGCTCGGCCACCTCGCGGTGGAGAGCCGCCGATATCAGGCGCTCAACCTTGCCGGCTCCGCCGTGCTGACCGTAGCGGCGGTGGTGCAGCGGCAGTACGGCTTCATCGCGCTCGAGGCGGTCTGGGCGCTGATGAGCGCGATCGGCCTGGCCCGCGTCGTCCGCCGCGGGCAGGCGGCGTAGCCGCATGCGAGCACCCCGCTCCCACGGCCTGCCGACGCTCTGCGTCGCGACGCTGGCCGTGCTCGCCGCCGCCTGCGGTCCGCCGCGCAAGGTGAACGTCCCGCCCCCGACCGCCACCGCCGATCGAACCGAGGCTGATTCGCTGCCGGGGGCGCCGCCGACCTATGCCAGCGCGCCGGTCAGTGTCGATCTCCGCCTGATTCTGCGGGAGATCGAGCGCACCATTCCCGATCACATCGGAAGTCTCAACGAGCGGCTCCTCATCTCGACGAAGCCGCGGACCTGGGTCGCGCTCGAGGTGCTTCGGGGTCCCCTGGACATCGACTTCGGGCCGAGCAGCATGACGGTGACGGCGACGGTCGCCTACCGCGGGCGCATCTGGCGGAAGGTGCCGCTCGCCACCGTCTCCGCCTCCTGCGGCACCGGCGAGAAGGCGCCGCTCGCGAAGATCCGCATCCGGACGAGCTACCGGGTGGATTCCACCTGGCGGATCCGCACCGCCAGCAAGGTGGTCAGCGCCGAGCGTGCGACGCAGGATCCCGCCGACGAATGCCACGTCACCTTCCTTGCCATCGACGTGACGGCGAAGGTGCTCGACGCCGCCCGGCTCGCGATCAACAAGGCGCTCCGCGAGGCCGACGCGCGGCTCGCGCTGGTCGACGTGCGGAGCGCGGTCACTCCCGTCTGGGCCTCGCTCCAGGACCCGATCTCGATCCGCGACACGACACTCTGGCTCTCGCTGCACCCGCAGGCCGTCGGCGTGAGCAAGGTGACGGTGCGCGACTCCTTCGCGCACGCGACGGTCACCCTGCTCGCACAACCCTCCATCCGGTCGGGGGTCAAGCCGCGGCCCGACACCACGCCGCTTCCGTATCTCACGCGGGTAGAGGGGGTGGATACCCTCGTCTCCGTGGTGGACGGCACGCTGAGCTACACCGCCGCGAATGAGATCCTGCGGCAGTCGCTCCGCGGGCACAAGCTCCACGTGCGAGGGCGCCGCCTGGTCATCGAGGACGTGGCGATGACCTACATCGGCCACCACCGCATCGCGCTCGGCGTGCTCCTCTCCGGCGCGGTGGAGGGCCGGATCTACTTCATCGGCACGCCGGCCTATGACGCGACAACCGACGCGATCGTGGTGCCGGACCTCTCGTACGACATCCACACGACGAATCTCCTGGTGCAGAGCATCGCCTGGCTCACCGGCGACAAGCTGCGCGACGAGCTCCGCCGCACCGCCCGGGTCCCCGCCAGCTCGATGCTCGACCTCGCGCGCGGGCTCGCCAACCAGGAGATCACGCGTACGCTGGCGGACGGCGTCAAGCTCTCCGGCGAGATCGGCGCGGCGCGCGCGCTGCAGGTGCGCGCCACCCCCGAGGGGCTGCGGGCGCGCGCCCGCGGGACCGGCCGTCTCGCGCTCGACATCCGGCTCGAGAGCATCTTTGCCAACACGCACATTCCGCGGCATCCACTGAAGGGGCTGGATACGACGCAGGTCGCCGAGAACTAGTTCTCATCCTTTCGAGGAGGTCCGGTGGAACAGGACATGACGAGCACCACGTTCACGCTCGACGGCTATCACATCGTGCAGACCCTCGGCGTGGTGCGGGGCATCACGGTGCGCTCGCGCTCGGTCGTCGGCGCGGTCGGCGCGAAGTTCCAGGTGTTCTTCGGCGGGCACATCTCGATCCTGACCGACCTCTGCGAGCGCGCGCGCTCGGAGGCGTTCGACATCATGGTCGCCCACGCCGAGCGGACCGGGGCGAACGGCGTCGTCGGAATCCGGTACGACGCGACCGAGATCATGTCCGGTGTCACCGAGGTGATCTGCTACGGCACCGCGGTCGTCGTCGAGTCGGCCTATCGCCTCACCGAGGGCGAGAGCTGACATGAGCCGCCGCCCCGCCACGCGCCGGGACTTCCTCCTGGCAGGCGGCGCCGCGCTGGTCGCGGCGGCCGGCTCGCCGCCGGCGCTCCGCCGCCGCGCCGGTCATGATCTCGTCATCCGCGGCGGCACCGTCTTCGACGGCACCGGCGCCGCCGGCGTCGAGCGCGATGTCGCCATCGCCGGCGGCCGCATCGCCGCCGTCGCCCGCCGCATTCCGGGCAAGGGCACCGAGGAGATCGATGCGCGCGGGCTGGCGGTGGCGCCGGGCTTCATCGACATCCATTCCCACGGCGACGGCTCGCTCGACGTGGATCCGCGCGCCGAGTCGCTGATCCGGCAGGGAACCACGACGATCATCGCCGGCCAGGACGGCGACTCCGGCGCAACCGGAGCCGACGACCACCCGTTCACCGCCCTGTTCCAGGCGATCGACGGCTATGCGCCGAGCGTCAACGTGGCGTCGATGGTCGGTCTCGGCACGGTGCGGGGGGCGGTGGTGGGGGACCGGGATCGGCCGGCCACCGCCGACGAGCTGACGCGCATGACGGCGATGGTCGAGCGCGCCCTCGCCGACGGCGCCTGCGGCGCGTCGTCGGGCCTCGAGTACACCCCGGGCGCATTCGCCTCGCAGGAGGAGCTGATCGCCCTCTGCCGGCCGCTGGCGGCGCGGCGCCTCCCCTACGCCACCCACATGCGCAACGAGGACGACCGGCTCGTCGAGGCGGTCGACGAATCGATCGCGGTGGCGCGCGGGGCGCGCTGCCCGCTGCAGATCTCGCACCTCAAGACCGAAGGCCCGCGCAACTGGGGCAAGCTCGACACCGTCTTCGCGCGCGTCGGTGCCGCCCGGAAGGCCGGAGTCGACGTCGCGTTCGACCGGTATCCCTACGTCGCCTATCAGACCGGACTGACGAACCTCTTCCCGGTCTGGAGTCGGGACGGCGGGATCGACGGCTTCCTGGCGCGGCTG
Organism: Bacillota bacterium; assembly: GCA_050257015.1. Lineage (GTDB taxonomy): Bacteria > Gemmatimonadota > Gemmatimonadetes > Gemmatimonadales > GWC2-71-9 > JAICUF01. The sequence goes on from JBLMWC010000036.1 coordinate 10,179, forward strand.
AGCGACTCGGCGACCGCGGGACGCATCAGGGCGGAGACGCTGGCCAAGATCGAGCTCCTCGGCGGCTGGAACAACGTGATGGTCACCAGTGTCAGGGACAGCGTCGACAAGGCGGCGGAGGGACGGCGGCTCGGGGACTACAGCCGCGACGTCGGCGGCGATCCCTACGAGCTGGCCGCCGCGCTCATCCGGCGAAGCCGCGGTGGCGTCGGGATGGCCGGCTTCGCCATGAGCGAGGAGAATCTCGCGCGCATCCTGGCCCACCCGCTCGGCATGGTCTGCAGCGACGGCGGCAGCTTCGCGGTGGACGGGCCGACGCATCGCGGGAGTCCCCATCCCCGCGGGCTCGGCACCTTCCCGCGCGTGCTCGGCCGCTACGTCCGCGAGCGGAAGGTGCTCACGCTGGCGCAGGCGATCCACAAGATGTCAGGCTATCCCGCCGAGCGGGTCCGGCTCGCCGAGCGCGGGCGTGTGCTCCCGCGGCTCGCGGCGGATGTCGTGGTCTTCGATCCGGCGACCGTCGCCGACCGCGCGACGTTCGAGCAGCCGTTCCAGTACCCGGTCGGCATCTCCGCCGTGATCGTGAACGGCGTGGTCGCGCTGCAGCAGGGCGAGCGGCGCGGCGCCGGACACGGACGGGCGCTCCGGCCATGATGCCCATTCTGCTGGCGCTCGTCGCCGCGGCGGCGAGCCAGACCGTGGATTCGGTCCACTACCGGCTCTACAAGTTCGAGCGGCCCATCGGCGACGAGCGCGACGCGGTGGTTCATGCGCCGGCCGGCGACACGACCCGCGTCCGCTTCAGCTTCACCGACCGGGGCACCGCCGTCCCGCTCGAGGCGACGCTCGTGGCGGCCGC
>JBLMWC010000037.1:0-38470 GCA_050257015.1 Bacillota bacterium
CCCATCCCGGACCCGAGTACCAGCGCGATCCCCGGCTCGCGGCCACCGAGGCGCGCGCGGATCGCGGCGGAGGCATCGGCGATCATGCCGATCAGCTGATCGGGCGATTCGGTCTCGTGCATCGCGGCTAGAGGAGGATCCCGGCGATCGTCGCCGAGAGGAAATTGGCGAGCGTCCCCGCCAGCATGGCCCGGAAACCGAGCCGGGCGAGGTCGCCCTTCCGGTTGGGGGCGAGGGCGCCGATCCCGCCGATCTGGATCCCCACGGAGCTGAAGTTGGCGAACCCCGCGAGCGCGAACGACGCGATGGTGAACGAGCGCGGATCGAGCGTTCCCTTGAGCGGACCGAGCTGCGAGTAGGCGATGAATTCGTTGAGCACCGCGCGCGTGCCGAGCAGGCTGCCGATGACGCCGCTGTCCTTCCACGGCACGCCCATCGCCCAGGCGACCGGGCGGCAGATCCAGCCGAGGACCGTCTGGATGTCCCCCGGGAACCAGGTGGCGTAGCCGTGGATGAAGCCGAAGAGCCCGTTCACGAGCGCGATGAGCGCGATGAACGAGATCAGCATCGCGATCACGTTCAGCATCAGGTGGAGGCCCTCGCTGGTCCCTCGCGCCGCGGCGTCCACCACGTTCACGTCGGTCTTCGGGATGTCGAGCTTGACGTGGCCCCAGGTCTCGGGCGTCTCGGTCTCCGGCTCGAAGAGCTTGGCCATCATGATGGTGCCGGGCGCCGTCATGATGACCGCCGTGAGCAGATGGCGGGCCTCGATCCCGAACGCGATGTACGCGGCCATGATCGAGCCGGAGACGTGGGCCATCCCCGACGTCATGACCGTCATCAGCTCGGACATCGTCATCCGCGGCAGGAACGGGCGGATGGTGAGCGGCGCCTCGGTCTGTCCCATGAAGATCGACGCCGCGACGTTCAGGCTCTCCGCGCCGCTGGCCCCGAGCAGCCGGCTCATCACCCGGGCAAACGCCCGGACGATGACCTGCATGATGCCGAGGTAGTACATGATGGCGAACAGCGCCGACACGAAGATGATCGCCGGCAGGATCTGGAAGGCGAAGATGACGCCGAGACTCGAGTTCGGCTTGCCGATCTCGCCGAAGACGAACTCGGAGCCGGCGTAGGAGAAATGCAGGACCGCGGTCACGAAGTTGCCCAGCGCGCGAAAGAGCGACTGGCCCGCGGGCACCTTGAGGACGAAGACGGCGAAGGCGAACTGGAGGCCCAGACCCCACGCGACGGTCTTCCACCGGATCGCGCGGCGATTGTGCGACATGAGAATGCCGACCGCCAGGATGAGCACGATGCCGAGCAGCCCGCTGAGGCGCGTGGCGAGCGACACCGGGGCGGGCGGTGGCGGCGCGGGCTGGACGATGTCGGCCGCCGGCGCCTTCGGGTGGGCGAGCTGCGAGTCCACCGACGGCCGCTGAACGGCCGGGGTGCCCGGCGCCTGCGCCGCGGACTGCGGTGTCTGCGCCGCCAGTCTGACCACGGCCCGGCCGGTCGCGCCGGGGATCAGCAGCGACGCCGCGATCACCGCGGCGGTCAGCGTGAGCGCGAGCGCGAGCTTGCGGACGCCTGCGGGCAGCGACCAACGGATTCCAGGCATGCGGCCCCTTGGGTGCAGCGGTGGTCGGCGGATCAGGTCAGCGAAGGTCGGCCAGCTCGTCGCGCACCGCGGCCACAAGCGCCTGCCGCTCGGGCCACGGATGGAACGCACCCTCGAACGCGTTGAGGATCAGCCGGTCGATCCCGTCGCGGTCGAAGCCCAGCTCGGTGTGCGCCAGCCAGTACTCGTCGCTCAGGCGCACGCCGCTCATGAGCCAGCTGTCGGTCGAGAGCGTGACGTTCAGCCCGGCGTCGAAATACATGCGCACGGGATGCTCGCCCGCCCGGGCGACGACCCGTGTCTGGAGATTGCTGGTGATGTTGCACTCGAGCAGGATGCGGCGGTCCCGTATATAATCGCGCAGGACCGGGTCTTCGTACAGCCGTGTGCCGTGGCCGATGCGGTTGGCGTGGCACTGATGCACCGCTTCCGCGATCGAGCTGGCGCCCGCCGCCTCGCCCGCATGCACCGTCACCCCCAGGCACCCCTCGGCGGCCAGATCGAATGCCGCCTTGTGCACCGCCGGCGGACGCCCCGCCTCAGCCCCCGCCAGATCGAACGCCACCACGCCGCGATCGCGGAAGGCGACCGAATGCCGCGCGATCTCGAGTGACACCACGGGATCGTAGTGTCTCAGCGAGCAGTTGATGACCCGCGCGATGACGCCGAAATCGGCGCGCCCCCGCTCGAAGCCGCGGAGCTGCGCCTCGATCACCTCATCGAGCGCGAGGCCGCGGTGGGTGCTCAGGTGGGGGCAGTAGCGTACCTCGATGTAGCGGACGTTGTCGGCGGCCGCGTCCTCGCAGATCTCCCACGCCACCCGCTCGAGCGCTTCCGGCGTCTGGAGCAGGGAGACGGTGATATCGAAGCGCGCGAGATAGTCCTCGAGGCTACGGGCGTCCTCCACGAGCATGTGCCGCGCCAGCGCGTCCGGGTCGCTGGTGGGAAGCTCGATCCCCTGCTCCCGCGCGAGGTCCACCATCGTGGCCGGGCGGAGCGAGCCGTCCAGGTGATTGTGCAGCTCCGCCTTGGGCAGGCGGCGCAGCAGCTCACGCGTCAGCATCACCCGCTCCCGTGTCGGTGGGCGAGGCGACCCGAAGAATCGCACCGGGCGAAAGCAGGACGTCCGGCGGGACGGCGATCCCGCGCGCGTCCGTGACGATCGCTTCGCCGCGCGCGACGCGGTCCCCCAGCGCGGCATCGAAGAGCCGCACCGCGCGCAGGACGGTGCTGCCGGGCCCCACCTCGACAGGACGCTCGTTCACGAAGACGCAGATCGCGTCGCTCACCGACGCGCGACCGAAACGATACGCGGTGCCGCCGGCGCCTCGACCGGCTGCGGCAGTCGCTTCAGGTAGGTGATGAGCGTCTCGAGGTCGGTGCCGAATCCGTTCCGGACCGGCAGCGGCGTGAGCATCGAGAAGCCGTCGCCGCCGCCCTGGAGGAAGTCGAGCGTCGCGAGGGTATAGCGCGTCCGGTCGTGGATCGCGCGGCCGTCGGTGAAGCGCATCTCGACCACCCGGCGGCCGACGGGGCGCGCCGGGTCGTAGCGCACCGTGAACCCGGCGATGTGCACGTTCGGCTTGCCGGACTCGAGCGCGTGCTCCATCACGCTCCGGAGCTGGGCGCCGGTGACCGTCACCCGCACCAGGTTGTTCTGGAACGGCGAGAGCTCGAAGAGCTGGGCGTAGCTCACCGGCCCGGCCGGCAGACCGGGGCCCCGGATGCCGCCGTTGTTCATCAGCGCGAAATCGGCCCGCGCGCCGTTCCGCTGGGCATCCGCGATCAGATTCCCGAGCGGATACTGGCCGTCCTCCCCGCCCTTCAGGAGCGGCAGCTTCACCCGTACCACCACCTCGGCGGAGAGCGAATCGGTGCGGACGGCGTACGAGGCCACGATGCGCGCGACGCCGGTATCCGGCGTGACCTCGTCGTCGAAGATCGACTCCACGCGGGCCTGCTCGACCCGGGTGCCCACCGGCGTCCGCAGCAGGTCGAGCACGCCGAGCGCCGTGCCGCTGCTTCGGGCTTCGACCACGCGAACGTCGCCCACGGCGGTGTTCACCAGCCGGTGCGTGTGGCCGGCAACGATCATGTCCACCGACGAGCCGAGCTCGCGCGCGAGATCGAGAATCTCCCCGCTGCACGCGGCGGAATCGCACACAGCGCCCGAGTGCGCGACCAGGATCGTCACGTCCGGCTTCTGAGCGCGAACCGAGTCGAGCACATCACGAATCGCGTCGACGCTGCGGGCGAAGGTGAGGCCGCGCACGTGCTCGGCCTTCACGATCGTCTTCGTCTCCGGCGTGATCCAGCCGATCACCGCCACTCGCAGGCTGCCGGCCGGCAGGATCCGGTACGGCACCGCCCACGCCGGGCGGCGGCCCGTGGTGGAGTCGAAGATGTTCGACGCGAGCCAGGGGTACCGTGACTCCGTCATCCGCTGGCGGAGGGTGTCCACCGACCAGTCGAAGTCGTGGTTGCCGATCGCCGCGGCCTGGATCCCCATCCGGTTGAACGCCTCGATGGTGGAGCGGCCGTGGAACAGGTTGGACTCGAGAGTCCCCTGCATCTCGTCGCCCGCGTCGAGACGGAGCACGGCGCAGCCGCCGCAGTGGGCCGCTGCCGTGTCCATCGCGGCCTTGAGCGCCGCGGCTCCGCCGACGAGACGGCCCTTCGACCACGGCATGACCTTCGGCAGCAGCGCGCCGTGAAAGTCGTTGATTGCGAGGATGCGGAGCATGATGCTGTCGCCCGGAGCACGGGGGGCCGCCGGCCGCGCGGGGGGCCGGCCGGTCGCGAGCGCGTGCGCCTCGGCCGCGGCCTCCGGGGGAACGATGCGCCACTCGGTGCGGGTGTAGTCCGCCGGGTTGAGCACCTTCCGCTCGCGGATGGCGTCGGCCAGCACGTCGCGCAGGTTCTCGCTTCGATCGTAGACGACCGGCGCGTCCTTCAGCATGTCGTACCCGCCGCCGCCCGCCTGCCGATAGCTGTTCACCGCAAAGGTGAAGGTGTCGGTCGCCTCGACCGGCCGCCCTTTGACGGCGAGGTTCCGGATCCGGCTCCCGACCGGGAGGCGCAGGTCCATGTCGTACGTCGCGCCGCCGACGATGTCGAAGTTGTATCCCGCCACGCTGTCGTTGATGGCGACGTGTCCCAGCGAATCGGTGCGGTAGTAGCGCGCGCTGTGCTCGAGGAATGCCTTCAGCGCCGTGCCGCTCAAGCGCACCGCGCGCAGGGTGTTCTCATAGGGGTAGACGCCGGCGAGGTCGGCCAGCGTGATCGGCCCCGTCCGGAATCCCGAGCCGAGGTTGTACACCGAGGCGGCCGAGAGCTGGGCGCCGGTCGTCCGGCGCTGGACGTCGTTGATGAAGTTGACGAGCGGCACCGCCTCGGCGCGGCCGAAGCGGGCCGGCATGTCACCCGCCGCCTGACCCAGCGGCTGCGAGACCCACTCCGCGGCGGCCTTCTGGGCGGGGGCGAGACGGGCCACGATGCGCGGCGACGGGACAACGTTCGCGAGCGGAATCAGCTCGCTCCGGATCCGCACGACGCGCCAGCGATTCCCTTCCTTCACCAGGTCCACGTGCGCGACCGACACCTCCTGGGCCCAGTTCCGCGGCTGGATGAAGTGCACCCCGTTGATCACGGAGTCCCGCATCTCCTTGTGCGAGTGGCCCACCAGGACGAGATCCGGTTTCGCCGGGAGCCCGGCCAGGCTCGCGGCGACGTTCTCGTCGCCGACGCCGGTGGTGTCGTAGGAGGCGCGCTCGTCCATCCCGCTGTGGATCAGCACGATCCGGAGGTCGGCGTCGCGGGCGAGCCCGCGCAGCACCTTTCCCGCGCTCGCGCCCACCGGACCGACCCGCACCTGCCCCTTCACGTTCTCCCGGTCCCACAGCATGACGCCCGGTGTCGTGAGACCGCCGATGCCCACGCGCACCCCCGACCGCTGCACGACCACATACGGCGGATAGATCAGCGTATCGGCCGGCAGGGCGTAGACGTTGCCGCTGACATATGGAAACGCCGCGCCGGTGAGGGCGCGGCGGAGGAACGGCAGCCCCCAGTTGAAGTCGTGATTGCCGAGGGTGGCGACGTCGTACCCGACGAGGTTCATCGCCTCGATGATCGGATTGGGATCACGCGGGGCAACGCGGGCGTAGTAGGCAGCGAATGGATCACCCTGGAGAAGATCGCCCGCGTCCACCACCACCACCTGCCCCGGATACCGCTTGCGGAGCGAGTCCACGATCGTCCCGGCCCGCACCAGCCCGCCGGGGAAGGCCTGCCCGGTCACGTAGTCCCAGGCAGTGGCCCGTCCGTGAACATCGGTGGTGGCGACGACGATAACGTGAGCGGTGTCCTGGGGGGCGCCGGCCAGAGCGGCCAGCATCATCAATGTGGAGAGCATCCTGAAATATAGCGGCGCCCCCGGCGTGGCCGGAACGGCGGCGCGCGGTATATTCGTCGTCGACCTATGAGTCACCGCATCCTGGTCGTCGACGACGAGCCGGACATCACCGCCCTGGTCGCGTATCATCTGGCCAGGGCGGGCTACCGGGTCTCCACCGCCGCCAACGGCACCGAGGCGCTCAAGCTGGCGCGCACCGAGCGGCCCGACCTCGTCATTCTGGATCTGATGCTCCCCGGCGCATCCGGCTACGACGTCCTCGCCGAGCTCAGACGGCTCGACGAGACCCGTGACGTCGGGGTCATCCTGCTGACTGCCCGCCGCGAGGAGGTGGACCGGATCCGCGGCCTCACCCTCGGCGCCGACGACTATCTCACCAAGCCATTCTCGCCAGCGGAGCTCTCCCTCCGGGTTGCGGCGCTCCTCCGGCGGCTCGCGGCGCCCTCCGTTACGGGTGGCTCCACGATCACCGCCGGCCCGCTTTCGGTGGACCGCTCCGCGCACCGCGCCTCGCTCCACGGCGTCGACCTGCCGCTCACCGCGACGGAGTACAAGCTGCTGGTGACCCTGCTCGAGCGTCGGGGCCGCGTACAGAGCCGGCCCCAGCTTCTCGAGACGGTCTGGGAGGCGCAGCCCGACATCCAGACCCGCACCGTCGACATGCACGTGCAGCGGCTTCGCTCGAAGCTGGGCGAGCAGGGCCGCATGATCGAGACCGTCCGCGGCTTCGGCTACCGGTTTCGGGCAGCGGACGACCCCCGGCGGTGAGCTTCGCCCGCCGGCTGATCCTCGGCGTCCTGCTGATTCTCCTCGTCACCGTGGGGACGCTCGTCATCGTCGCCGAGCGGGCGCTGCGCCGCGACCTGGAGCGCGACATCGCGCAGGGACTGGAGCACGAGGCCAGGCTCGTGCGGGCCGCCCTTCCCGCCGATTCGCTCACCTGGCAGGACGTCGTGCGCCGCTTCGGCCAGGAGACCGGCCACCGGATCACCGTCGTCGACCGGTCGGGCCGGGTGCGCGCGGACAGCGACTTCCCGCCCGGTCCGCTTCCCGCCACCATCGAGAATCACGGCTCGCGGGCCGAGATCCGCGCCGCGCTCGCCACGGGCAGCGGCACGGCGGTGCGGCACAGCGTGACGGTCGGTCGCGACCTCATCTATCTCGCCGTGCCGGGCGGACCCGGGGTCGTGCGCGTCGCGAGCGATCTCTCCCAGGTCAATGCCACCGTCCGGCGGGCCCAGGCCGGCGTGCTGGGCGCCGCGGCGCTGGCGCTGCTCGTCGGTGTCATCGCCGCACTGGCGGCGGCACGCTCCTTCGCCCGGCCGCTGGCCGAGATCGGCGCGGCGGCTCGCTCGATCGCGCGCGGCGAGGCGCCGCGGCTGCCGCGCTCCGGCATCCCCGACGTTGACGCGGTGGCGGCGGCGCTCCGCCAGATGCATGAGCAGCTCGCCGAGCGCTTCGAGCAGCTGCGCCGGGAACAGGCGGAGTCGGCGGCGCTGGTCGAGTCGATGATCGAAGGGGTCATCGCGGCGGACGCGCGTGGGCGGATCGTCTCCGTCAACGGGGCGGCGCGCCGGCTCCTCGGGTATCCCGCCGACGCGGCGCTGCCGCCCCTGCCCGAGCTCTTCAGGGCCCGTGCCGCGCGCGACGCCGTCACGCGGGTCCTCGGCGGCGAGGCGGTGCATGACGTCCCGGTCGAGAGCGAGAACCGCTCGGCGCTGCTCAACGCGCGCCCACTGCGCGGTGGCGGCGCGGTGCTGGTGCTGCACGAGCTGACGGAGATCCGCCGGCTGGAGACCGTCCGACGCGACTTCGTGGCCAACGTGTCGCACGAGCTCAAGACCCCGCTGACGTCGATCGCGGGATACGCGGAGACCCTCCTCGGCGATGCGCCCGATCCGGAGACGAGCCGGCGATTTCTCGCCACCATCCTCGGCAACGCCCAGCGGATGCAACGGCTGGTGGACGACCTGCTCGATCTGTCGCGCATCGAATCGGGACGGTGGCGGCCGCAGGCGGAGCCGGTGAACCTGGCCGGGGCGGCGCAGGACGCGTGGAGCGGCCTGGCCGCGCGGGCCGCGGGGCGCGGCGTCTCGCTCGTGGTCGAGGCCGAGCCGGAGGCGACGACGGTGCACGCCGACCCCCAGGCGTTGAGTCAGATTCTCACCAACCTCTTCGACAACGCGCTGCGCTACGCGCCGGACGGCGGCCGCATCGTCTGCCGGTCGGTACCCGACGCGGGCGGCATCACGGTGAGCGTGCACGACGACGGCCCGGGAATTCCGGCCGAGCATCTCCCGCGCGTCTTCGAGCGCTTCTACCGGGCCGATCCCGCGCGCGCCCGGGCCGAGGGTGGCACCGGCCTCGGGCTCGCGATCGTGAAGCATCTGGTGGAGGCGCACGGCGGGCGGGTCGGCGCGACGAGCGAGCGCGGGAGGGGGACGACGGTGAGCTGCTGGTTCCCGGGCGAGCCGGCTAGCGCCTGAACGGGTCGGTGAATTTCGGGTCGGCCACCAGCGTCGGGTCGTCGAGCGTCGTCAGGAACGCGACAAGTGCGGACTTGTCGGCCTCGGTGAGCGAAAGCCTCAGCGGCCCACTGCCGATGCGCAGCTGGCCGTCGAGCGCTGGCCCCATCTGGATGCCGCTGTTGTAGAACTCGATCACCTGGCGCAGGGTCGCGAACCGGCCGTCATGCATGTAGGGTCCGCCGCGCGCGACGTTCTTGAGCGACGGCGCCTTGAAGATCCGCGTCTCGTCGGCGTCGAGACCGTTGCTCGCCGACTGCGCGAAGAGCGTGAACGTCGGCTGCCGGTGGCAGCGGCCGCATCCCGCGCCACCCTCGAACGTCTCCTTGAAGTAGAGCTCCTTGCCGCGGTTCTCCTCCTCGGTGAAGCCGGGAAACGGCACCAGCACGCCCTTCTCGGGCAGCGTGGAGTCGTACACGGGGGCAAAGGCGCGGTCGAACTTGCTGTCGAGTGAGACGAGGCTCCGGACGTACTGGGCGATCGCGCGCGAGATGCGTACCCCGCTGATGACCGAATCGCCGAACGCCCAGCTGAAGAGCTCGGGATAGTAGGCGAGCCCCTGCATCCGGGCGATCAGCGCATCCATCCCGCCGTGCGGCGGGTCGAATCCCATCTCGATCGGGCTCTGGATCGCGTCGCTCGCCTGCTCCTCGAGCGACAGCGCGCGGCGATCCCAGAAGGCGCTGCCCAGCCGGTAGAATCGCGCATTCCCAAGGCGCATCGAGTGCGCGGTGGTGCGGCTCTGGCCATCGAAGCCCACGCTGAATCGCGCGGTGTCGGCAAAGCCGGTGCCGCTCGTGTGGCACCGGGCGCAGCTCGTCGCGCGGTTGATGCTCAGGTTCACGTCGAAGAAGAGCACCCGGCCGAGCGTGGCACCGCGATCGGTGTTGAGGTTGGCGACCGGAGTGTTGTCGAGCGTCCGGGCGTCGGCGTCGTAGTATGCCGGCCAGGCGGGACTGGTGTAGTTGGGCGGCGCGTCGAGGTCGAGGTTGAGCACGGCGGACACACCCGGGAAGCGCCCGTTGTCGGGTCCCGGGCTGCCGGAGTCGCTGCATGCGACGGCGGCCGTCAGGGCGAGCGCCGCAGACGTTCGACTCAACGACTTGCAGGACCCCGGAAGACGCATCCAGCCATTATACGGCGCCTTCCGGCGCCCGGCGAGTCGCTCCCCGCGCGCGCGGGGCGAGGGCGGGACCCGCCTGGGCGTCTCTGCTTCCCCGCCGCCTGAGCCGTTGCGCGTACGTTACACGGCAATCGGCCTGCCGTGACGCGGAAGCACCAGTCTTCATGCCAGAGCCCGCGACGTCATCAGTGCCGCGTCCCCCCGCCCCAACTCCGTTTCCGCTGCGTCTGGCCGGGCCCCTCGACCTGAGCGCGGTGGAGCACGTCCGGCTGATGCTGGGACGCATACGCGCCGACACGAGCTACGTCATCCTCCGCTGCGAGGCGATATCGCAGGTGGACCCGGCGGCCGCGGCGTGCCTCTGGAGTCTCTGTCGCGACGGCGAGCGCCGGGGTACCGGCCGGATCCGGCTCGAAGGTCTGCCCTCCAGATTCGTCAATCGCCTGCGCCTGCATCCACTCCTGGACTTCGTCCTGGCCGAGGACGACCTGTTCGGCGACCCGTTCGGCCGAGCCGCGCCCAGCGCGCGCTGACGCGGCCGTTACCCACCCGTGACACGCCGCCGGTGGCACCGTTACCCGGTCGCGCGTTCTTGCTCCCGTTCCAAGTCCCCCGGCGCGGGTCGCGCCGATCGATACCACACGAGGCGATGATGCACACGGTTGTCCGACAGCTGGTCCTGCTCGGTACGGCGACGGCCCTCGGCTCGGCGACGCTCGCGGCCCAGCAGCCGACCATCCCACCGCACGCACCAGATTCCGCCGCAGCCTCGCACGCGACGGCGATGCAGCCCGCACCGGCGCCGGTGACGGTGGGGGGCGTGGTCTACGCACAGTACGTCTACCAGGTGCATGACACCGCCGGCCATCTGAACAACTTCGACGTCGCCCGGGCCTACGTGAACGTCGTCGGGAAGTTCAAGGGCGGGCTCGGCACGCGTGTCACCAGCGACATCTTCCGGACCGCGGACGGCTCACTCTCCCTTCGCCTCAAGTACGCCTACTTCGGGTACACTCCCAATGCCGGCCCCCTCACCTACAAGCTCGGTCTCATTCACACGCCGCTGCTCGACTGGGAAGAGACGCTGTGGGACTATCGCATGCAGGGCCCGGTCGCCCTCGACCGGAACGGCTACCTGACCAGCTCCGATCTCGGCGCCGGCGTGGACGGCAGCTGGAGCAAGGATGCGATCAATGCGCAGGTCGGCATCTACAACGGTGAGGGTTACAGCAAGGCGCCGGGAGACAAGCGGAAGGACGTCGAGGGACGGGTCTCCGCGCGGCTCCTGAACACCGATGACATGAGCCGGGTGGGCGGGCTTCGGATCACCGGCTTCACCCAGATCGGCAAGCCGACCGGCGGCGGGATCCGCGACCGATTCGTCGGCCTCGTCTCCTACCGCTCGTCACTGGTCACGCTTGCCGGAGAATACGCCCGCACGAAGGATCGCGCCGACAATCCGCCGGCCCCCGCGACTCCGACCGGCCTCACCGCGGACGGCCAGGTGATCAGCGTCTTCGGCGTCTTCCATATCCCGAGCTCCAGGGCCTCGCTCATCGGGCGGGTGGATGTGGTCGATCCCAATACCGATCTCGCCGACAACCGCGTGACCCGGTTCATCGCCGGGGCCGCCTACCAGCTGACGCCGAATCTTCGCCTCCTGGCCGACGTGGACAACCTGGCCTACGAGGGCGGCACGCCCACGCCGGCGCTGTATGCCACGAAGACCCAGGCGCTGTTCCAGGCGCAGTTCACCTTCTGACCGGCTCGATCCGATGAAAGAGGATCTCACGATGATCTCGAAGCTCTCAGGCGCTGCGCTCGCAGGCGCGCTCGTTCTCGCTACCGCCTGCAGTGCCGGCGATGCGCCCAAGCAGTCGGGCGGCGGATCGGCTCCCGCCGCCACCCCCGGGGCGACGCTCACCGGCGCGGGCGCGACCTTCCCCAACCCGGTCTACACGAAGTGGTTCGACGCCTACGCGAAGCAGACCGGCGTCCGCATCAATTACCAGTCGATCGGATCCGGCGGCGGCATTCGCCAGTTCACCGAGGGAACCGTCGACTTCGGCGCGAGCGACGGCCCGATGACCGATCAGCAGGTCGCCGCTGTGCAGGGCAACGTGATTCACATCCCCACGGTGCTCGGCGCCGTGGTGCTGACCTACAACGTCCCCGAGCTCGGCACCGCGACGCTCAGGTTCGACGGCCCCACCATCGCCGACATCTTCCTCGGCAAGATCACGAAGTGGAATGACCGGCGCATCGCCCAGCTCAACCCCGGCGCGAAGCTCCCCGCGGGAGACATCATCGTGACGCACCGCTCCGACGGCTCCGGCACGAGCTACATCTTCACCGACTACCTCTCGAAGGTGTCCCCCGAGTGGAGCACCAGGGTCGGCAAGAACACTTCGGTCAGCTGGCCCGTCGGTCTCGGCGGCAAGGGCAACGAGGGCGTGACGCAGCAGGTGAAGCAGAACCCTGGTTCGATCGGATACGTCGAGCTGATCTACGCGGTCTCCAACAAGCTTCCCTACGCGCAAGTGAAGAACGCGTCAGGGGCATTCGTCGAGCCGTCGCTCGCCAGCGTCAGCGCCGCCGCGGCCGGTGCGGACCTCGGGGCGAATACCGACTTCCGCGTGTCCATCACGAATGCGCCGGGCGCCGCGGCCTATCCGATCTCGTCGTTCACCTGGCTGCTCGTGCACAAGACAATGACCGACGCCGCGAAGGCGGCGCAGATCAAGGCCTTCTGCGCCTGGATGGTGGGCCCCGACGCGCAGCGCATGGCCGCGGAGCTCCAGTACGCACCGCTCCCCACCCCCGTGGTTGACCTCGTCAAGGCCCGCCTCGCATCGATGTGAGGCGAGCCGCCGAACGGCGTGACGGGTTCGTTACACAGCCGTGACCGCATGGAGCGGGAGTGCCGGTAGACTCCCGCTCCATGACGACCCTCCCCGCCGAGCCCGAGATCGTCGAGCCCCACCCGCGGGACCGGGTCGCGTCGCTGTTCCGCCGGAGCCACGGCGACCGCGTGTTCCGCGGACTCCTGACCGTCGCCGCCGTCATCATCCCGTTGCTCCTGGCCCTCCTGATCTGGCAGCTCTGGGGCGAGGCGCATCCGGCCGTCAGCCGCTTCGGCCTCGGCTTCGTGACCAGCAGCACCTGGGATCCCGTCGCCGAACAGTTCGGGGCCCTGCCGCTGATCTTCGGCACGCTGGTTTCCTCCATCATCGCGCTCGTGATCGCGGTTCCGCTCTCGCTGGGCGTGGCGATCTATCTCACCGAGTTCGCCCCGGCCGCGCTGCGCCAGCCGGTCGCGTTCGTGATCGGGCTGCTCGCGGCGATCCCGAGCGTCGTCTACGGACTCTGGGGCATCTTCGTCCTGATCCCGTTTCTCAAGTCGAGCGTCTTCCCCTTCCTCCGCGACACCCTCGGCTTCCTGCCGTTCTTCCAGGGGACGATCTACGGTCCTTCCATGCTCGCTGCCGGAGTCATTCTCGCGATCATGGTGATGCCGTACATCATGTCGGTGGCGCGGGAGGTGCTCCTCGCGGTGCCCGGCACGCAGCGCGAGGCCGCGCTCGCCCTCGGCGCAACCCGCTGGGAGGCGGTGACCAGCGCGGTTCTGCCCTACGCCCGCTCCGGCATCATCGGCGCCGTGATCCTGGGCCTCGGCCGCGCCCTCGGCGAGACGATGGCGGTGACGATGCTCATCGGAAACCGCCATGAGATCGCCGCGTCGCTCTTCGCGCCCGGCTACACGATGGCCGCGGCGATCGCCAACGAGTTCGCCGAGGCGGTGGGCGACATCCACCTGTCCTCGCTGGCGTATGTCGCCCTGGTGCTCTTCGCGGTCACCGTGCTGGTGAATGCCGGCGCCCGGCTTCTCATCTGGCGGGTGGCGCGCGGATCCGGCGCCGGGAGCAGCGCGCTGTGAGCGAGTCGACCGCCGCCGGCAGCCGTCGTCGCGCGCTCCGGCGCGTGAAGAGCAACGTGATGGTGGGACTCATGATCGCGGCGGTGGTCGTGGCGGTGCTGCCGCTGGTGTTCATCCTGGCGATGCTGATCATCAAGGGAGCGAGCAGCCTCAACGTCGCCTTCTTCACGCGGATGCCCGCTCCAGCCGGCGAAGTCGGCGGCGGCGTAGCCAACGCGATCGTCGGAACGCTGATCATCGTCGGGACCGCGGCGCTGATGGGCCTGCCCATCGGCATCGGCGCCGGCATCTACTGCGCCGAGTACCGGTCGAGCCGGCTCGCGTGGGTCACGCGCTTCGTGGCCGACGTCCTGAACGGAACACCGTCGATCGTCGTCGGCGTCTTCGCCTGGGCGATGATCGTCGCGCGGCAGAAGCACTTCTCGGCGTTCGCCGGCAGCGCGGCGCTCGCCATGCTGATGATCCCGATGGTGCTCCGCACCACCGAGGAGATGATCAAGCTGGTCCCCAACTCGCTCCGCGAGGCAGCGCTCGCGCTCGGGTACCCGCGCTGGCGCACCACGCTGTCGGTGGTGGTGCGCTCGACACTGCCCGGGATCGTCACCGGCAGCATGCTGGCCGTCGCCCGCATCGCCGGTGAGACGGCTCCGCTCCTCTTCACCGCGCTCGGCAGCCAGTACTTCAGCACGAGGCTGGGCCAGCCGATGGCCGCCCTCCCGCTCACCGTCTTCACCTACGCCACCGGTCCCTACGAGGAGTGGCACCGCTTCGCGTGGGCCTCGGCGCTGGTGCTGATCCTCGTCGTCTTCGTCCTCAGCGCCGCGGCGCGCCTCACCATCGGTCGCACCCGCCATGGCTGATCCGCGCCTCCGGACGGTGGGCCTCACCGCGCGGTACGGCAGCTTCGCCGCGGTGAAGGACGTCTCGCTCGACTTCGGGGCCAACCAGGTGCATGCCCTGATCGGACCGTCTGGCTGCGGGAAGTCCACCTTTCTCCGGTCGCTCAACCGGATGCACGAACTGACCGAGGGCGGAACGATCGAGGGCACGGTGCTGCTGGACGGCGAGGACGTCTACGCCCCGGCGGTGAACGCGATGCAGCTCCGGCGGCGGGTGGGCATGGTCTTCCAGAAGCCCACGCCGTTTCCCACGATGTCGGTGTACGACAACGTCGCCGCCGGCCTCCGCGTGACCAATCACGCGGGCAGGCTGAAGGGAAGCGAGCTCGACGACGCGGTCGAAGGAGCCCTCCGCCAGGCCGCGCTCTGGGACGAGGTCAAGGACCGCCTGAAGAAGAGTGCCGTCGCGCTCTCGGGCGGGCAGCAGCAGCGGCTCTGCATCGCGCGGACGATCGCACCCGAGCCCGAGGTCGTCCTGCTCGACGAGCCGACGGCGTCGCTCGACCCGGCGGGAACCCAGCGGATCGAGGAGCTCCTCTTCGACCTCAAGCAGCGGTTCACGATCGTGATCGTGACCCACAACATGCAGCAGGCGGCGCGGGTCTCGGACACGACCGCGTTCTTCTATCTCGGCACCATGGTGGAGACCGGGCCGACCCGCCGCATCTTCACCGCGCCCCGGAACGAGCAGACCGAGGCCTACATCACCGGACGGTTCGGATGACGATCATGCCCTCGCCGGCGGCTCCCGGCTTCACCACACCTGCCCGCCCGCGCGCGCCGGGATTCGATGCCAAGCCCGCGGTCACCGTTCGCGATTTCAGCTTCGCGTATGGCCGCCGCGAGGTGATCAGCGAGCTCAGTCTCGTGGTCCCCGCCCGTTCGGTGACGGCGATCATCGGACCGTCGGGATGCGGCAAGAGCACCTTCCTTCGGTCGATCAACCGCCTCAACGACCTCGTCCCCGGCGCGCGCTACGGCGGAGATATCAGGGTGGACGGCCGGTCGGTGTTCGCGTCCGACACCGACCTCGTGGCGCTGCGTCAGCGGGTAGGGATGGTCTTCCAGCGCCCCAACCCGTTTCCGCGATCGATCTACGACAACGTCGCGTACGGCCCCGCGCTCAACCGGCTGGTGCCGAAGCGGGACCTCCCCGACCTGGTCGAGCGCTGCCTCAGGCAGGCCGCACTCTGGGACGAGGTGAAGGACCGGCTCGATGAGCCGGGGACCGGACTCTCGGGTGGCCAGCAGCAGCGGCTCTGCATCGCCCGCGCGCTCGGCAACCGGCCCGATGTGCTGCTGATGGACGAGCCGGCATCGGCGCTCGATCCGCTCGCCACGCAGAAGATCGAGGAGCTTATCTTCGAATTGAAGCGTGATTACACGATCGTGATCGTCACGCACAACATGCAGCAGGCGGCGCGCGTCTCCGACCTCACGGCCTTCCTCGAGGCCGGCCGGCTGGTGGAGTTCGGCGAAACGCAGCGGCTGTTCACCGCCCCGGCCAATGAGCGCACCGAGGCCTACATCACCGGGAGATTCGGATGACCGGCGACCTGCACCGGCACTTCCACGAGCAGCTGAGCGACCTCAAGGTCCGCCTCCTCACCATGTCGGGCGAGGCCGAAGCCGCGCTCCGCCTGGCCGTGGACGCGCTGCTCGAGCGTGACAGCAGCAAGGCGGACCAGGTCATCGCCGGCGACCACGTGATCGACGACATGGAGGTGGAGATCGAGGAACAGGGGATCAACCTGCTCGCGCTCCAGCAGCCGATGGCCCGCGACCTCCGGATGATCGTCTCCGCCCTCAAGATCGCGAATGATCTCGAGCGGGTGGGCGATCACGCCGTCAACATCGCGGAGTCCACGCAGCGGCTCCTCCAGTCGCGTCCGATCACCCCGGAGCCGGAGATCGTCCAGATGGCCCGGCTCGCCCGCGAGATGCTGTCCGACGCGCTCGAGGCCTTCATTCGCGGCGACGCAAAGGCCGGCCGCGAGGTCTGCAGCCGGGACGACCGGGTCGATGCGCTCCACCGCTCGGTCTTCCGGATCCTCCTCACGCACATGATGGAGGACCCGCACACCATCGGTTCCGGCATGGATCTCTTCCTGGTGAGCCGGAACCTCGAGCGCGTGGCGGACCTGGCGACGAACATCGCGGAGGACGTCGTGTTCCTCGTCGAAGGAAAGTCCATCAAGCATCACGCCGAGGATCGCGGCGAGGCGCTGCCGCGCCCGGCGCCGGCGTCGTGAGCGAGCCGCTTACCCCGCCCGCCGGCCCCGAGCCCCGCGAGCGACTCGCGGCGCTCGACGTCGGGTCCAACTCCGTCCGCCTGCTGGTGGCCGAGTTCGACCCGGTCGCGGGACTGTCGGTCATCGACGAGGTGAAGGATCAACCCCGCCTGGCACAGGGCCTGGCGGTGACCGGCCGGCTGGATGACGCCGCCATCGAGCGCGCGATGCAGGCGCTTCGCCGCATGCGCGATGTCTGCGACCGCCGGGGTGTCCGCCGCCTCTCCGCCGTGGCGACCGCTGCCGTTCGCGAGGCCTCCAACGGCTCCGAGTTCGTGGCGCGCGTGCGCGACGAGCTCGGCATTCCGCTCCGGGTGATCGATCCCGAAACCGAAGCCGCCCTCTCGTACCGCTCGGTCGCCCACCACTTCCAGCTCGACGATGCGCGCACCCTCGTCGCCGACATCGGCGGCGGGAGCCTCGAGCTGATCGGCGCGGTCAACGGACTCGTCGAGCTCTCGCGGTCGCTGCCGCTCGGTGCCGTCCGGCTGACCGAGCTCTACCTGGGCGACGGCCGGGACGGAATCGCCGGCATGCGGAAGCTCCGCACGCAGATCCGCAAGCAGCTTCGGCGCGGTGTGGGCGAGCGGGAATGGTCGGCGGCACGGGTGATCGGATCGGGCGGGACGTTCACCAACCTCGCGCGGATGGCGGTCTCGCGGCGGGGCGGCGCGCCGATCGAAATGGTGCACGGACTCTCGCTCTCGACGGCCGAAGTGGAGCACCTGCTGGAATGGCTCGCGACGAAGACCCCCGAGCAGCGACGCGCCGTCCCCGGCCTCAATCCCCAGCGGGCCGACATCATTCTCGCCGGCGTCGCCGTGTGCGCCGAGCTGCTGGCATTCGCCGGGGCGCGCTCGATCACGGTCAGCGCCTACGGCCTGCGGGAAGGTCTCCTGCTCGAGATGGCCGGCGCAGGCGCCGAGCGCCGTTCCGACCCGCTTCGGCTCGTACGCGAGTTCGCGGAACGCTGCCAGTCCGATCGCCGGCACGTCGAGCACGTGCGTCATCTGGCGCTCCTGCTCTTCGACCAGCTCGGCCCCCACCTCGGCGCGCACCCCGACGAGCGCTTCCTCCTCGAATCGGCCGGGCTCCTTCACGACGTCGGGCAGATCGTGAGCTACCGCGGGCACCATCGCCACAGCCGCGAGCTCATCATGCACGCCGACCGACTGAACCTGTCTCCGCGCGACCGGCTGCTGGTCGCGCTGATCAGCCGCTACCACCGGAAGTCGGGCCCGAAGAAGAGTCACCCCGAGTACGCCGCCCTGCCGCGGCAGGACCGGCAGATCGTGCGCCGACTGAGCGCGCTGCTGCGCGTCGCCGACGGTCTCGACCGCGGTCACACCGCGATCGTCGAGAGTCTCTCGGCCGAACTGCAGCCGGACCGGGTCGAGATCACGGTCGTGCCGCGCTTCGCCGCGGCCGACCTGTCGCTGGAGTGCTGGGGGGGAACGAGGAAATCAGATGTGCTCGCGGGACTCACGAAACGCGAGGTAGTGATCCGGGCTGCGGTCTAGACGGGTCGTGCGTGCCGGCGGTCACTCACCGTAGGGCACCCAGATGTTCTTCACCTGGCTCGCGTGCTCGAGAAACTCCTCGCCTTCGCCCTGCACGGCGTCGAGCCAGTTGCGCGGACGTCCGTAGCTCACCCAGGTCCGCTTCATGTTGCCGGCGGCGAGTCGCTCGGCTTCCGCGGCGCCCTCCTGCGAGCCGAAGTGCCAGAGCCCGTCCACATCATCGTGCGCCGCGAGGACCGCCGACAGCTCCGCCTGCGAGCCGGTGACGATGTTGATCACTCCGGCGGGAACGTCGGACGTGTCGAGGACCTGATACAGGTCGGTCGCCGCCAGCGCGCCATGCTCCGACGGCACCGCCACAACGGCATTCCCGAGCGCCACCGCCGGCATGACGCCCGACACGAAGCCGAGCAGCGGGTACGCGTCCGGGCAGACGACGCCGATCACGCCGAGCGGCTCGGGCATCGCGAGCGTGACGTTGCGGAACGGCGTGCGGTGGACCGCTCCGTCCCACTTGTCGGCCCACGCGGCCCAGGTGTAGATCCGATCGATCGTCGCTTCGACCTCGCGATCGGCGGCCGCGCGGTCGCCGCCGAGCTGGGTCAGGCGCCGGGCGAATTCGTCGGTCCGGGCGGCCAGGTTCTCGGCGATGTAGTAGAGCACCTGCGCTCGCGCGTGGGCGGTCGCCTTGCCCCACGCCGCGGCCTTGTGCGCCGCCTCGACCGCGTTCCGGATGTCCTTCCGGTTGCCCTTGCCGACCTCGCCGATCCGCTCGCCGGCGGCACCCGTGACCGCTACGCTGTAGCCGCCGTCCGGTCGCGCCTGCTTCCCGCCGATATAGAGCTTCGCGGTACGGTCGATCGGTGGAAGGGTCGAAGGTTCCGGTGAACCACTGCGAGTCGGAGCGGGTACCGACGCCATGACGCTCCCGGCCGTCCGCTCTCCCTCGCGCCCTTCCGCCTCCCACGCGTACTTCACGTACTCGCGGAGTCCCTCCCGCCCGCCTTCGCGTCCGAAGCCGCTCTCCCGGTAACCGCCGAACCCCGACGCCGCATCGAAGACGTTGGTGCAGTTGATCCACACCGTGCCGGCCTGAAGCCGCGGCGCGACGTCAAGCGCCAGGTTCACGCTTTCGCTCCAGATGCTCGCGGCGAGACCGTAGCGCGTGTTGTTGGCGAGCTCCACCGCCTCGTCCGGGGTCCGGAAGGTCATCATGACCACCACGGGGCCGAAGATCTCGACCTGCGCGACCGTCGCCGACGGCGAAACGTCGGTGAAGAGCGTCGGCGGGAAGAAGCACCCCTCGGCAGGGCAGCTCCAGGACGGCTGCCACATCGTGGCGCCTTCCTCCTGCCCCTGCTTCACCAGCGCCTGGATCTTCTCCAGCTGAACCGGCGCGATGATCGCCCCGATGTCCACCGCCTTGTCGAGCGGGTCGCCCACGCGGAGCGTCTCCATGCGCGCCCGCAGCTTCGCGATGAGCCGCTCGCTGATCCCCTCCTGCGCGAGGATGCGGGAGCCGGCGCAGCAGACCTGGCCCTGGTTGAACCAGATGGCGTCCACCACGCCCTCGACCACGCTGTCGAGATCGGCGTCCTCGAATACGAGGAAGGGCGACTTCCCGCCCAGCTCCAGCGAGAGCTTCTTCCCGCTTCCCGCGGTGGCGACGCGAATGATGCGCCCCACCTCGGTCGATCCGGTGAAGGCGATCTTGTCGACGTCGGGGTGCTTCACCAGCAGCTCGCCGGTGCGGCCGTCGCCGGTGATGATGTTGACGACGCCGGCGGGAAGCCCGATCTCGCTGCAGACCTGCGCGAACAGCAGGGACGTCAGCGAGGTGAACTCTGCGGGCTTGAGCACCACTGTGTTTCCCATTGCGAGCGCCGGGGCGATCTTCCACGCGAGCATGAGGAGCGGGAAGTTCCACGGAATGATCTGGCCCACGACGCCGACCGGCACGCGGCCGGGCAGCTCCCGCTCCATCAGCTGGGCCCATCCCGCGTGATGGTAGAAGTGCCGGGCGACCAGCGGGATGTCGATATCCCGCGACTCGCGGATCGGCTTGCCGTTATCGAGTGATTCGAGAACGGCGAACAGCCGCGAGTGCTTCTGGATCTGCCGAGCCATCGCGTAGAGATACCGGGCGCGGACATGCCCGCCGGCCGCCCACCACCCCTCCTGCGCCGTGCGCGCCGCGGCCACCGCGGCATCCACCTCCGCCGTCCCGGCCTGCGCGATCCGCGCCAGCACCTTGCCCGTCGCCGGATTCATCGTGTCGAAGTGCTCGCCGCTCGCGGGCTGCACCCAGCGGCCCGCGATGAAGAGCGGCATCTCGGCGCCCTGCGCGCGGATCCACTCCAGGCCGGGCGCCGCCGCCTCGGGTGCCGGACCGTACGCCATCGTCTCGAAGATCTCGGGAATCGAAGCCATGGTCGGTCCTCAGCCCATCGGATGGCGGTAGTCGGCGGAGTAGCGCCCCGTCGCGAAATACTCGAGCTGCCGCTCGATGTCGGTCAGCAGCGAACTGGCACCGAAGCGGAAGAGCTCCGGCCGGAGCCAGCGGTCCCCGAGCTCCTCCTTCATCATCCCGAGCCAGTCGAGCGACTGCTTCGCGGTGCGGATGCCGCCGGCCGGCTTGAAGCCGACGGCGTGTCCCGTGCGCTCCAGGTACTCGCGGATCTGGCGGACCATCACGAGACCCACCGGAAGCACCGCGTTGACCCCTTCCTTGCCGGTCGACGTCTTGATGAAGTCGGCGCCGGCCATCATGCACACGAGGCTCGCCTTCGCGACGTTGCGCAGGGTGCCCAGCTCGCCGGTGGCGAGGATCGTCTTGATGTGCGCATCCCCGCACGCGTCGCGGAACGCGCGCACCTCATCGTACAGCGCCGACCAGT
This sequence comes from Bacillota bacterium, assembly GCA_050257015.1. Classification (GTDB taxonomy): domain Bacteria; phylum Gemmatimonadota; class Gemmatimonadetes; order Gemmatimonadales; family GWC2-71-9; genus JAICUF01. The sequence continues at coordinate 21,228 of JBLMWC010000037.1, forward strand.
TGCCGGTGAGAACGTGGGCCCGGGTGATCACGACGTCGATCTCGTCGGCGCCGGCGTCCACCGACGCGCGGATCTCGGCCAGACGCTGCGGGAAGGGAGAGAGGCCGGCGGGGAAGCCGGTGGAGACGGCGGCGACCGGAATCCCGGTCCCGGAAAGCGCGGCGACGGCCGTCTCGACCATCGCATGATAGACGCAGACGGCGGCGACGCGGATGTGAAGCTGCCCGGCACCGAGCGCTTCGAGGAGGTCGGGACGGACCGGCTGGCGCGCCTTGGCGCAGAGGCGCCGCACCCGGCCCGGCGTGTCGTCGCCCGACAGGGTGGTCAGGTCCATCAGGGTGATGGCGCGGAGAAGCCACGCCGCCTGCCATTCCTTCTTGACGGTGCGGCGTGCGGCGAAGGTTGCCGCCCGGCGCTCGACCGCGCTCCGGTTGACGCGCGCCTCGCGGATCCAGTCGAGGGCGAGCGGCATGCCGGGATTGCGGGGCGAGATCGGAATGTCGAGCGCCCGACTTCCCGAAGGAGTTGGGCGCGGGTCAGCGGTGGTGGCCATCGGTCTCACGTCCGGGGGAGGCTCGCCCGGAAGATACCCGCCGGGCGGGCGGCCCCGCCAGCGTCAGGCGGCGGCCTGCAGCTCTGTGGCGCCCTGCCCCAGCTGGCGCAGGACCCGGATGTGTGAGGCGATGGCGGCCCGGAGCGTGGGGTTCACGTGGTAGGGCATGCCGTACTTCTGCGCCAGCTCGCGGACGATGCGGCTGAGCGCCGGATAATGGACGCTGCACACCTTGGGGAAGAGGTGGTGCTCGATCTGGAAATTGAGGCCGCCGACGTACCACGTAAGGAGCCGGTTCTGCTGGCCGAAGTCGGCGGTCGTCTCGAGCTCGTGCAGCAGCCACGCATGCTCCATCGCCCCCGAGGAGTCCGGCATCGGATGCGCCGTCTGCTCCACCACGTGGGCCAGCTGGAAGATGATGCCGAGAATGATGCCGGCCGAGAGATGGAACGTGAGGAAGCCGAGCACCATCTGCCACCAGGCCAGATGCAGCACGATGACCGGAATGGCGATGGCCCATGCGTAGTAGAGTGTCTTGAAGCCGATCAGGGTGATGATCTCGCTCGCCGGGAGCTTCTTCCCCCGGTGCGGCCCCCGCTCCCCTCGCAGGAAATACTTGAAGTCCTTCAGCGTCACCCAGATCAGGGTCGAGAGGCTGTAGGCCGCGAAGGCGTACAGATGCTGGTAGCGGTGGATCGGACGGTAGGCGGAGCGCGGCGAGAGCCGAAGATAGGGTGACACTTCGAGGTCGCCGTCCACGCCCTGAATGTTGGTATAGGTGTGGTGCACCACGTTGTGGGTGATCTTCCACATGTACCCGTTGGCACCGAGCAGGTCGAAGCTGTAGCCGACCAGCCGGTTGACCCACGCGTGCTCCGAGTAGGCTCCATGCAGCGCGTCGTGCGCGACACTGAAGCCGATCCCCGCCATCCCCACGCCCATGATCACGGTGAGGCCGAGCATCGCCAGCGGGGAAAACCACCCGGTGAGAATGAGTCCGTACGGTACGAAGAGAATGGCATAGAGGGTGACGGTCTTGAGGACCATCCGCCAGTCCCCCTTGGTGCGACCGCCCCGGGATTCGAAGTACTCGGCGACGCGCTGTTTCAGCTCTTTCGAGAAGCCGGCGGCGTCGCGGTTCGGAAAGCTGACTGTACGGGTACTCGTAGAATTGCTCCGTTGAATGGGAAACCCACGAATGACGATAACACATTCGTCCCGGGGGAGTATGAAGCTTCCGTAACATTGGCGACGCTGGTGAATTCCGCCGTGGCCGGCCTCACATGGTCCGGGCCAGCGCGCGGTGCTGCGCCACCAGCGCCGGCCGCTTGAACAGGCCGATCAGCGCCGCGCCGGTCAGGAAGCCCCCCACATGCGCCCAGAACGCCACTCCGCCCCGACCCATCCCGTAGGTCATCGCGCCGCTCAGCAGCTGCAGCGCGAACCAGTATCCCAGCATGACCCACGCCGGCAGCGAAATGCGCGTGAAGAAGACCACGAGCACCACGAGCATGTGGATGCGCACGCGGGGATACAGAATGACGTAGGCGCCCATCACGCCGCTGATGGCGCCGGAGGCGCCGACCATCGGATAGGGGCTCGACGGCTCGATGAACGTCTGCAGCATGGCGGCGCCCAGGCCGCAGAGCAGGTAGAACGCCGCATACCGGCCGCGCCCCATCGAGTCCTCGACGTTGTTTCCGAAGAGCCAGAGAAACCACATGTTGCCGAGGAGGTGCAGCCAGCCGCCATGCAGAAACATCGAGGTGAGCGGCGTATACCAGGTCGGGCCGCCGACGCCCAGCACGCAGCGGCTGGTCGGCGAGAGCGGCAGAGAGGTGCCGGCTGGAATGCGGGACAACAGCTCTCCGGGAATGAGCCCGAGCTGGCACACCGAGCGGGACAGGGCCGGCTCGGCTCCCATCCCCTGCACCACCACCCACACGCCGACCGTCACCGCGATGAGTACGATGGTGACGATCGGGGTCGAGAGCGTCGGATTGTCGTCGCGGTAAGGGAACACGGCGTCTCAACCGGCTCGGGGAGTCTCACGGATGACGTCCTGCGCCCGCTTGTCCTCACGCACACCGAGAAACCGCGGCTGCCGAAGGCGGCCGCCGGTCGTCCACTCCTGAAACCCCAGCTGCACCACCATCAGCGGCCTGACCCAGTGAATCGACGGTGAGTCGCGCCGGTAATCCGCGAACGGCGACGTCGCCCGCTCGAGCCGGGCCAGGCGCGCGCTGAGCCGCGTGAGCGTCTCCGCCGCGAATCCGGTTCCGACCTTGCCCGCGAACCTGAGCGTTCCGTCGTCGTAGTACCCGACCAGCAGTGCGCCGAGCCCGGTACGACTTCCCTGGGGATCGGTAAATCCGCCGACCACGAACTCCTGCTCGTTGACGCATTTGAACTTGAGCCAGTCGGCCGACCGGCCGCCAGTGTATCGGGCAGCGGCGCGCTTGGCGATCACCCCTTCGAGCCCGCGCCGGCATGCCGCCTGATAGTACGCCTCCCCCGCGGTCCGGCGGAACGGGGTCAGCCGGACCGGACCGGTTGGGCGCAGCACCTGCCGCAGCACCTGCTTGCGCTCGACCAGCGGGAGCTGGCGCAGGTCGCCTCCGTCAAGGTGAAGAATGTCGAAGACGTAGTAATGCACACGGACCCGGCTTGCTGCCGCGTCGGCGCCGCGCAGCCCGCTCCGCTGCTGGAGGCGCTGGAAGCTGGAGACTCCGGCGCTGAGGGCCACGATCTCGCCATCGAGTACCGCATCGTGTCGCAGGCCCCTGAGAGCGGCTGCGACTTCCGGGTACGCGTCGTCGAGCACCTTCCGGTTCCGCGACACCAGCCGCACCGCGCCGTCGCGCACGAACGCCAGACAGCGGATCCCGTCGAGCTTCGGCTCGAACAGCCACGCCGGATCCGAGAACCGCTCGCTCGTGAGCACGGCGAGCATCGGATCGACCCACGCCGGCTGGGACCGGCCGCGGGCGCTCACGCGCTGGGCGACTCGACGTTCACCAGCTCCGGCTTCCGGACGCCCGGCTTCCGCATTGCCTGATCCACCGTTGGTCGCACCGACTTCTCGAACGGCGGCAGATCCACCGGCCGCCCCGTCTCAGCCGACCGGTAGAGGGCCCGGATGACCCTGACGTCGGCGAGACCCTCCCGGCCCGACGCCTCCGGCTCCGCTCCGTTCAGCACACACTCCGAGAAGCTCACCAGCTCCGGGGCAAACTGGTCCCGCTTCGGGAACTTCCGCTCCCGGCTCCGGCCGTTGACGGTGACCGTCTGCGTGATCTCACCCGCGTATTCGTACGCCGGATCCATCATCAAATCGCCCTTGGAGCCGACCACGCGATAGGCGGAGACGTCCGCCGCGCCGAAGCTCGCCGCGAAGGTCGCCAGCCGGCTGCCCGGGAACGCCATCGTCGCGCTCACCGATTCCTCGACCGCCGCGAAGCGCGGGTCGTCGCTGCGCGCGGTCATGGCGAAGACACGTTCGGGCTCGTCCTGGAAGAGATAGCGTGCGGCATTGATGCAATAGATGCCGATATCGTAGAGCACGCCACCGCCCTCGTTGCGGGGATTCAGCCGGATGTCGCCGTCCTTCACCTGCATCGTGAACGTCGAGTCGAAGAGCCTGGGCTCGCCGATCCGGCCGGACTGGACGATCTCGACGGCGCGCAGGTTGGCCTCGTCGAAATGGAGGCGGTACGCCGTCATCAGCCGGACGTCGTTCCGCTCGGCGGCGTGGATCATCGCCTCGCAATCGTGCTCGGTGACGGCCAGCGGCTTCTCGCACAGCACGTGGATCCCGGCATCCGCCGCGCGCTCGGCGTACTCGCGGTGCAGGTGGTTCGGCAAGGCGATGTAGACGGCGTCGAAGGCCCCGCTCCGCAGGGCGTCGTCGTACTCTCCGTAGTCGAACAGCTCCTTCACCTTGTACCTGCGCCCCACCTTGAGCCGCTTCTCGGCGTCATCGGAGATGAGGGCGGTCACCACCGAGTTCTCCGTCGCATGGGCGAAGGCCGGCAGCACCGCGACCTGCGCGATGTATCCCAGCCCGACCACGGCGTACCGGACCCGGTGCGGACGCTCCTTGTCAGCCATGATTCCTCCCGGTGCTGCGTAAGGCGATGATGCGACGGGACCCCACCGCGCCGTGCCGCCGCGATGAGGTCCCGTCGAAGCTACTCGTTGCCCGGCGCTGAGCGCCCTACACCACGCGCCGTCCCTGGATCAGCTGCAGGATCGCGATGATGACGGCGACCACGAGCAGCACATGGATGAATCCGCCCAGGGTGTACGACGTGACCACGCCCAGCAGCCAGAGCACAAGCAGGATCACGAAGATGGTCCAGAGCATATGTCCCTCCGACGTAGTGCCCGCGGTTTGTGGTGCGACGGGCTGGTGGGAGCATAGATCGCAGCCGAATCTCTTGCCGTGACAAGGCTCACGGGGCACCGGCCGGGCGCCGGCTCCATGTCAAAAAGGCAGGGTTTTACGGTACGTGGCTTGCTTCGGCGCCTTGGCAGTGTTCGACCGGCGGGCAAAAGGGCAGTCGAACGGAACGCTCAAACCAGGAGCAGGCATGGCTTCGAAAATCATCGGCATCGACCTCGGCACGACGAACTCGGTAGTCGCCGTCATGGAGGGTGGCGACCCGGTCGTCATCCCCAACGCGGAGGGGGGTCGGACCACGCCGTCGGTCGTCGCCTTCACCAAGGACGGCGAGCGGCTGGTCGGCCAGGTCGCCAAGCGGCAGGCCGTCACCAATCCGCGGCAGACGATCTTCTCGATCAAGCGCTTCATGGGCCGGCGGATGGAGGAAGTGAAGGAGGAGGCCAGCCGCGTCCCCTACAAGATCGAGAACGGGGCCAACGGCCTCGCCACCGTCGAGATCCAGGGCAAGAAGTACACGCCCCCCGAGATCTCGGCGATGATCCTCCAGAAGATGAAGCAGACGGCGGAGGACTACCTCGGCACCAAGGTGGACCGGGCGGTCATCACCGTGCCAGCCTACTTCAACGATGCCCAGCGGCAGGCCACCAAGGACGCCGGCAAGATCGCCGGCCTCGAGGTGATGCGGATCATCAACGAGCCGACGGCGGCGGCGTTGGCCTACGGTCTCGACAAGAAGAAGGAAGAGAAGGTCGCCGTATTCGACCTGGGCGGCGGCACCTACGACATTTCGGTGCTCGAGCTCGCCGAAGGGGTGTTCGAGGTCAAGAGCACCAACGGCGATACCCACCTGGGCGGCGACGATTTCGACCAGCGCGTGATCGACTGGCTCGTCACCGAGTTCAAGCGTGACCAGGGCATCGACCTCTCGAAGGACCCGATGGCGCTCCAGCGCCTGAAGGAGGCCGCCGAGAAGGCCAAGATGGAGCTGTCGAGCACCCAGCAGACCGACATCAATCTGCCGTTCATCACGGCGGACCAGAGCGGCCCGAAGCACCTCAACTACACGCTGACCCGGGCCAAGTTCGAGCAGCTGGTGGACGACCTGATCCAGCGCACGATTCCGCCGATGCAGCAGGCGCTCAAGGATGCCGGGCTCGATCCCAAGGCGATCGACGAGGTCATTCTCGTCGGCGGCTCGACGCGCATTCCGAAGATTCAGGAGATCGTCAAGAGCTTCTTCGGCAAGGAGCCCAACCGCTCCGTCAACCCGGACGAAGTCGTCGCCATCGGCGCCGCGATCCAGGGCGGCGTGCTGGGTGGCGAGGTCAAGGACGTCCTCCTGCTCGATGTCACCCCGCTTTCCCTCGGCATCGAGACGCTGGGCGGCGTGACGACGGTCCTGATCCCGCGGAACACCACGATTCCGACCAAGAAGTCCGAGACGTTCTCGACGGCGGAGGACAATCAGACCACGGTCGAGATTCACGTGCTCCAGGGCGAGCGCCAGATGGCGATCGACAATCGCACCATCGGCAAGTTCCAGCTGACGGGTATTCCGCCCGCTCCGCGGGGCATGCCGCAGGTCGAGGTCACCTTCGACATCGACGCCAACGGTATCCTCCACGTCTCGGCCCGCGACAAGGCCACCGGGAAGGAACAGAAGATCCGCATCGAGGCGTCGAGCGGCCTGAGCGACGCCGACATCGACAAGATGGTGAAGACAGCCGAGGCGCACGCGTCCGAGGACAAGGCGCGCCGGGACCAGATCGAGGCGCGGAACCAGCTCGACGCCCTGGTCTACAAGGTCGAGAAGGACAGCAAGGAGTGGGTGGAGAAGCTCCCCGCCGACGCCAAGACCCGGCTCGACGCCGCGGTCGAAGGCGGCCGGCAGGCGCTCCGGACCGGCGAGGCCGACGGGATCCGGGCGGCGCTGGACGAGCTCAATGCCGCCTACTCGGCGGCGGGTGCCGCGCTCTACCAGAGCCAGGCAGGCGCCCAGGAGGCCGGGGCCGGGGCCGGGGCCCAGCAGCCGGGGGCCGAGGCCGGGGCGGCGGCGGGCGGACAGCCCGAGGACGTCGTCGAGGCCGATTACGAGATCGTGGACGACAAGAAGTAACCCTCCAGCCGGCGGGGCGGCCTTGCGACAGAAACACCCCGCCGTGCATCTGCGTTAGATTAGAGACCGTCAGAAGGGGCCCGCGCGAGCGCGCGGGCTCCGCGTTCCCGCAGGCTTCATTGAAGGGCTTCCATGTCCGCACGCTCACTCAACTGGCTCAAGTTCGGAGGGCTCGTGGCCCTCGCGTTTGCGCTCGGGCTCCTGTTCGCCGGGCTGCTCAACCTGCCGCACGCATCCGATGCCCAGGAACCGGGGCGCCAGGCGATCATCCCCGTGCAGGCACCGTCGATCCCGGAGGCCAAGCCGCTTGAAGAGCTGAGTCAGGCCTTCGCCGCGGTGGCCGACGCCGTCACGCCGAGCGTCGTCTACATCCAGTCCCAGCGAGTCGAGCGGTCGGCCTCGCGTCGCCTGCCGCCGGGAATGGAGCAGTTCTTCGGACGCCCCCTCCGGCAGCAGCCGCAGGTCGAGCGGGGCAGCGGCTCGGGCTTCATCGTGTCGGCCGACGGCTACATCCTCACCAACAACCACGTGATCGCCAACTCGGACCGGGTGACCGTCCGGTTGCGCGACAACCGCCAGTTCACGGCCAAGCTCATCGGCACCGACCCCAACACCGACGTCGCCGTCCTCAAGATCGATGCGAGCGGCCTCAAGCCGGTGGCGCTCGGCAACAGCGACGATGAGCGGATCGGCGAGTGGGTCCTGGCGATCGGGAACCCGCTCGGCGAGGGGCTCACGTTCACGGTGACCTCGGGCATCATCAGCGCCAAGGGCCGGGCGCTCAACGCGCTTCTCCCCCAGGGCACCGGCATCAGCGACTTCATCCAGACCGACGCCGCCATCAATCCGGGCAACTCCGGCGGGCCGCTGGTGAACGTGAAGGGCGAGGTGATCGGCATCAACTCGGCGATCGCCAGCGAAACCGGGTTCTACTCCGGCTACGGCTTCGCCATCCCGATCAACCTGGTGAAGAACGTGATGAACCAGCTGATCACGACGGGGGCCGTGCATCGCGCGGCACTCGGCGTGGGCATCCAGGACGCCTCGCGGGAGGATGCGGCGTACGTCGGGATGAAGGAGATTCGCGGCGTGCTCGTCTCCCAGATCACCGGCGACGATTCGCCGGCGGCCAAGGCGGGCATCGAGCCGGGCGACGTGATCATCTCGCTCGACGGCAAGCCGGTCGACCGTGTCGGCCAGCTGCAGCAGGAAGTCGGCTTCCGGAAGCCGGGCGACATGGTGAAGGTCGAGGTGGCCCGGAAGGGGGGCATCCGGAGGACGTTCAATGTCCGCCTCGAAGCGCTGCCCGACAGCGACATTGCCTCCGCCGCGACCGATACGACCGACGAGGGCGCCGATGACGGCGCGACCGGCACCACCAGCGGCTCGGCGGTCACCCTGCTAGGCGTCACGGTCCAGTCGGTGACGCCGGCACTGGCCCAGCAGCTCGGCGTGCCGCGCACCACGCGCGGCGTGCTCGTCACCGACGTGACCCCGGGCGGTCCGGCCTATGACCTGAACCTTCTGTCGCCGGCGCTCGGCCGGGGTGCGGCGGACATCATCGAATCGGTGGAGGGCAAGCCGATCCGCACCGAAGCCGAGCTGCGCAATGCGCTCAAGGCCGCCGGCCCCGGCAACATCGTCACCCTCGGGATCGAACGGGTGTACGGCGGAGATGCCAGGCCCGACCACTTCGTGAAGCGGGTTCGCCTCGGCGACCAGTAGACTCCGCAGGACCCCGCGGTTGCGAACGCCCGCCCCCTGGCGGGCGTTCGTGCATTCGGGCGCCGTGACAGGGGGCACGAGCGGGCCTATGTTCCGGCGATGGCGCTCGGTGCGATGATCTTCGATATCGACGGGACCCTGATCGACAGCAATCCGGCGCACGTCGAAGCCTGGGTGCAGGCGTTCGGGCGGTTCGGCTACAAGGTCGCGGCGGATCGCGTGAGCGTGGAGATCGGGAAGGGCGGCGACAAGCTCGTCCCCAGCATCCTCGGGGAATCGGCAGACCGGAAGGACGGGGACGGCCTCCGCGACGCACAGAAGGAGGAGTTCCTCGCCCTCGCGAAGCGGACCCGCCTGCCGGTCTTCCCCGGGGCGCGGGAGCTGCTCGCCGAGTTGCGGTGGCGAGGCATCCGCACCGCGCTGGCGACATCGAGCAGCGGCGAGCAGCTCGACGGCCTCTTCGCGAGCGCCGGGACCGACTTCCGCGAGCTCGCAGACGAGACCACCAGTGCCGACGACGCGGCCGAGAGCAAGCCCTCGCCCGACATCGTGCAAGCGGCGCTGGGCAAGCTCGGCCTAGCCCCGGGCGAGTGCGCCATGGTCGGTGACACCGTCTACGACGCAGAGGCGTGCCGCGCGGCGGGCGTGACGTGCCTCGGTGTCCGGTCCGGCGGCAACGACCCGGCCACGCTGATGCGGGCCGGCGCGCGCGGCGTCTGGCGCGACACCGGGGACCTCCTGAGCCACCTCGACGAGGCACTCGAGATCGCGTCGCCGGGCCGTGCCCGGCTCGATGCGGCGCTGATGGAGCGCCTGATGCGGGATGCCCTCTCGGTCGCGGCGGCCGGACTCGGAGTGGGGGACCTGCCGTCCGGCTGCGTGGTCGCCCGGGGTGACGGGACCGTCATCGCGCGAGCCTGCAACCGCGTCGACACGACGGGCAGGCGAACGGCGCACGGTGCGCTGCTGGCACTCGGCGAGGCGGCGGAGAAGGTCCCGGCGAACGCGCGCGACCTGCTTCTCGTCTCAACCGTCGAGCCCTGCGTGATGTGCATCGGCGCCGCGATGGAGACCGCAACCGATGCCGTGATCTACGCGCTCCGGGCCCCCCCGGACAGCGGCACGGGGCGGGTGCGGCCGCCGGAATCTGCCGGCAGCAGCATGCCCCGCTTCATCGGCGGCATTCTGGCGGCGGAGAGCCGGGCGCTGCTCGAGCGATGGCTGAAGACGAATCGGGATTCCGGGCAGCGGCCGTACGTCGAGCAGCTGCTGCGATTGACGGCCTGACCCCCACACGGAGCACGGGCATGACCACGAGCGACGAGACCGATTGGATGAACCACCCCGTGCTGCGGCGCCTGGTGGACGAGGCAAAATCCCTCAGCGTGCTGGAGCGCATCACCCTCGTGAAAGGGCTCGTCCCCGGCATCGCGGACGCACTCACGGAAGAGGAGTACGAGACCTTCGTGACCTACGTCCGGCTCAAGGGTGAGCGCTTCCAGGAGGCCAAGGCGCATCCGGGCGAGGGCCGCGCCGGCCGCCATACACCGGGGGAGCGGGTCGTGGAGGGGCGATGAGTGGCCGCCGCTGGGCGATGGTCGCGGTGATCGCGATGGCTGCATGCAAGCCGACCGATCAGACTCCTTCCGGCGCCGGCAAGGCCGATACGACCGCGGCGCGCGCCGACCGCATCGCCGACCGCGTGGCGCGCTACAGCACCGTCCGGCTCACCGCCGACCTCACGCCCCTGAGCGCTCGTGAGCGCCAGATGATTCCCCTCCTGATCGACGCCGCCCGCGAGATGGACACGATCTACTGGCGCGAGACGTACGGCAGCCGGGATTCGCTCCTCGCCTCCCTCACCGATCCGTCGGTCAGGCGCTTCGCGGAGATCAACTACGGCCCGTGGGACCGGCTGGAGGACAATCGGCTCTTCGTGCCGGAGGTCGGCGCCAAGCCGGCCGGCGCCGGCTTCTACCCCACCGACCTCACCGCTGCCGACTTCCAGACCGCCGCGGCCGCCGACCCCGGGCTGAAGAGCCCGTACACGATCGTCCGGCGCGACTCGGCGGGGAAGCTCAAGGCGATCCCCTACCACGTCGCCTTCGCCGAGCCCACGGCCCGGGCCGCGGCCAAGCTGCGGGAGGCGGCGAAGCTCGCTGACGACGCCGGCCTGCGCGCCTACCTCACGGCGCGGGCAAAGGCACTCGAGACCGACAACTACCGCGCCAGCGACCTCGCCTGGCTCGACATGAAGAAGAACCGGCTGGACATCGTCATTGGTCCGATCGAGACGTACGACGATGGGCTCGCCGGCATCAAGACGGCGCACGAGTCCTACGTCCTGATCAAGGACCTCGACTGGAGCCGGCGGCTCTCGCGCTACGCCGCGATGCTGCCCGGGCTCCAGCGCGGCCTGCCGGTGCCGGACGAGTTCAAGCGGGAGACGCCGGGGACCGACTCCGACCTGAACGCGTACGACGTGATCTACTACGCCGGACAGGCGAACGCGGGCGGCAAGACGATCGCCATCAACCTGCCGAACGACGAGCAGGTCCAGTTGCAGAAGGGCACCCGCCGGCTCCAGCTCAAGAACGCGATGCGGGCCAAGTTCGACCGGATCATGATGCCGATCGCCAACGCGCTGATCACCCCGGAGCAGCAGAAGCACGTCACCTTTGACGCCTTCTTCGAGAACACGATGTTCCACGAGGTGGCGCACGGGCTGGGGATCAAGCAGACGATCAACGGCAAGGGCACGGTGCGGCAGGCGCTGAAGGAGCGGAACGGCGGCCTTGAGGAGGAAAAGGCGGACGTGCTCGGCCTCTACATGGTCGCGGCGCTGAACGCCCAGGGCGAGCTGAAGGAGGACCTGCTCGACAACTACGTCACCTTCCTGGCCGGGATCATCCGCTCGGTGCGCTTCGGCGCTGCCGATGCCCACGGCCGCGCGAACATGGCAACGTTCAGCTTCCTCGAGCAGCGCGGAGCCTTCGTGCGCGACAGCGCGACGGGCACCTATCGCGTCGATCAGGCGCGCATGGCCGACGCGGTCAACGCACTGGCCGGCAAGATCCTGCAGATCCAGGGCACGGGTGATTACGCAGGGCTGGGCGCCTTCATGGAGACGTCGGGCAAGGTCGGGCCGACGCTGCAGGGGGATCTCGACCGGCTCAAGTCGAAGGGGATCCCGGTCGATATCATCTTCGAACAGGGGCCCGAGGTGCTCGGGCTCGACGGGTCCGGGCACTGAGCCCGCTGCAACCTGGCGGCGCCCCCGCCCGTAAGTCGTCGCGGAGGCGGCCGGAAGCGGCCGCCGGCACCACTCATCAACCCCATCGGAGTACCCGAATGTCGCCCTTCCCGTCCAGAGCCCGGCGGTCAGCCGCGCGGGGCACGCTGTTCGCCGGCCTTCTCCTCGTCGTCGCGCTGCCGGCGCAGCTTCCGGCCCAGCAGAAGCAGCGGTTTTCCTCCTTCGACGACGCGATGCGCGCGACGGGCCAGATGGCGGGCCGGAACGGGCCGCGCGGCGTGAACTGGATCGACGGCGGCGCCCGCTTCTCCTACACCGACCGCGACGCGAAGACCGGCAAGTCGGTGCTCCGGGCCACCGATCCCGCGACCGGCCGGGATACCCTGCTCTTCAGCACCGACGGTCTGACCTTTCCGGGCACCAGCGACCCGTTCAACTACCAGTCGTTCCAGTGGGCACGCGATTCGAAGCACCTGATCTTCCAGACAAACTTCAAGCCGATCTACCGGCGCTCCGGCACCTCCGACTTCTACATCTACGGCCTCGCGGACCGGAGCCTCAAGCTCGCGACCAGAGGCGCCCGGACGGCCGAGCTTTCTCCCGATGGCGCGGCCCTTGGCTACGAGCGCGACGGTGACATGTACGTCACCGATCTCGCGGCCGGAACGGAAAGGCGGCTCACCAGCGACGCGAAGGAGCACGTCTACAACGGGCACTTCGACTGGGTTTACGAGGAGGAGTTCGGGATGGCCCAGGCGTGGAACTGGTCGCCCGACAGCCGGCACATCGCCTTCTGGCAGATCGACGAATCGGCCGAGCCGGTCGTCCAGTTCAGCGACATGTCGGGCCATCACCCCGACTACGAGCAGATCCGCATCCCCCAGCCGGGCGACTCGAATCCGCGGGCGCGGATCGGTGTCGTGGACGTGAAGAGCGGCAAGACGACATGGCTCGACACCGGCGAGAGCGGCGAGTTCTACATCCCGCGCATCTACTGGACCAGCCGGCCCGACACCCTCGCGGTGATCACGCTCAATCGGCCGCAGAACGAGATGAAGCTGTTCTTCTTCGACGTCACGACGGGTGGCCGCCGCCAGGTGATGAGCGAGAAGTCGAATACCTGGATCGACGTGTACGACTTCTACGCCGGCATCCAGGACATGATGACGTTCCCGTCCGGCGCGCACGAATTCTTCTGGATTTCCGACCGCGACGGCTGGCAGCACATCTACCGCTACGACTACTCCGGAAAGCTGATCCGGCAGGTCACGAGCGGGAAGTGGAGCGCCACCCGGATGGAAGGCTTTGATTCGAAGCGGCAGCTCATCTACTTCTCGTCCACCCAGGCGTCGCCGCTCCAGCGCCAGCTCTACGAGGTGCGCTTCGACGGAAAGGGACTCCGCCGGATCACGACGACCGCGGGGAACCACCGCATCGACATGTCACCCAATGCGGCCTGGTTCATCGATCGCTGGTCGTCGGTGCGCCAGCCGACGCAGGTCGAACTCTGGTCGACCGCCTCGCGCCGCAAGCTCCGGACGATGGAGGACAACGCCGCGGTCACCCAGTGGCTGGCGGCGCACGATTACTCGCCGACGGAGCTGTTCAGCTTCACGACCTCCGACAACGTCCGGATCGACGCGTCGATGGTCAAGCCGTACGACTTCGATTCCACCCGCCGCTACCCGGTCGTGTTCGCGATCTACGGCGGTCCGGGCTCGCAGCAAGTGTATGACCAGTTCAATCCGAGCGGCGTCACTCAGTGGATGGCGCAGCAGGGATACATCGTCATCGGCGTGAACAACCGCGGCACGAACAACTACGGCAGCGCGTTCATGAAGACAGTGTACAAGCATCTCGGCAAGTGGGAGGCGAACGACTTCGCCGAGACCGCCCGATATCTCGCCCGGCAGTCGTACGTGGACAGCGCGAAGATCGGGATCATGGGGACGAGCTACGGCGGCTACAGCACGGTGTACACGATGGAGATGTACCCCGGGATCTTCAAGGTCGGCATCGCCAACTCGGCGGTGACGAACTGGGAGTACTACGACACGATCTACACCGAGCGGTACATGGGCCTCCTCGACGACAACCGCGAGGGGTACAAGGAGAGCTCGGCGATCACCAACGCCGGGAAGCTCAAGGGGCGGCTCCTCCTGATTCATGCCATGCTCGACGACAACGTGCACCCGCAGCACACGATGCAGCTGCTGACGGCGCTCACCAATGCGGGGAAGGACGTGGACACCCGGATCTACCCGCCCGGGCATCACGGATCGGCGTACAATGCGGCGAGCGGCCGTCTGATCCAGCTCGTGACGCTGGACTACCTCGACCGCTACCTCAAGGGCGCGATTCCGGCGGTGAGCCTGCAGCCGTAAGGCGGTGGTCACGGCGGGACGTCGCGGGGCCGCTCAGCGAGCGGCCCCGCTGTCGTTCCGGCCGTCAGTGCGCATCGCCCGCCGGACCGCCGCCCTTCGGCCGCTTGAGGAGGAGGATGGCGGGCGAGACGACGAGGAAGGCCTCCAGCAGCAGCATCCACGCGTCGTTGTAGCTCAGCATCGCGGCCTGCTGGCCGACCTGCTGATCGAGCACCGCGAGCGCCGAGTGGCGCGCCTCGGCGGCATTCATCCCCTGGGCGCGGAACGGCCCCTCGAGCATCATCAGCCGCTGGTCCGCGGCCGGGTTGCCGGCGTAGACGTTGGCGACCAGATCGGTGCGGTGGTACTGCACGTGGCTCGTGACGAAGTTGATGAGGATCGCGATGCCGAACGATCCGCCGAGCTGGCGCGAGAGATTGATGAGCCCGGACGCCTGCTGTGCCTCGCTCGGCTTGAGCGCGCCGTAGGCGACGTTGTTGATCGGGGTGAAGAGGAAGCCGAGCCCCGCGCCGCGGATGATCAGCGCGACCCGCACGTCGGGCTCCCCCGCCGCCGTCGTGAGATGGCCCAGGTCCCACATCGACCAGACGAAGAGGGCGATCCCGATTGCGATGAGGATGCGGGAATCCACGAGCGGCCGGGCGCCGTTGAGCAGGCGACCGCAGATGAGCGCCGTGACCGCGGTGGCGAGACCCCCCGGCATCATCGCGAGTCCCGTCTCGGTAGGCGAGAAGTGCAGGATCCCCTGGGTGAAGAGCGGAAAGATGAAGACGCCGCCGTAGAGCCCGAAGCCAAGCGAGACGAAGAGGAAGATCGAGGCGGCGAGCTGGCGGTTGCGGAGCACGCGAAAGTTTACGACCGGGTGCCGGTTCCGCGGCGACAACTCCCACCACACCATCGCCACCAGCGCCACGACCGCGAGGATCGTGAGCCGCAGGATCCACCGGTCGGCGAACCAGTCCTTGGTGTTCCCCTCCTCCAGCACGTACTGCAGCGCGCCGACGCCCACCATCAGGAGCCCGATCCCCGACCAGTCCACGCTTCCGTGGTGCGCCCGCTGGTCCGGCGGGTCGCGGAGGAAGGTGCTGACCAGGAACGCTGCGGCGACGCCGATCGGGACGTTGATGAAGAAGCACCAGCCCCAGTGATAGTTGTCGGTAATCCAGCCGCCCAGCGTCGGCCCCAGCGTGGGTGCCACGATGATGCCGAGCAGGAAGACTGCCTGGACCATTCCCTGCTGCTCGCGGGGGAAGATCTGCCGGATCGTCGCCTGCGCCGTCGAGA
This sequence comes from Bacillota bacterium, assembly GCA_050257015.1. GTDB lineage: Bacteria > Gemmatimonadota > Gemmatimonadetes > Gemmatimonadales > GWC2-71-9 > JAICUF01. Next base: position 36,948 of record JBLMWC010000037.1, read on the forward strand.
GGAGCGCCGCGCCGCCGGCCCCCTGGATGATGCGCCAGAAGACGAGCGCGGTGAGCGAGTGCGAGGTCCCGCAGAAGAACGACGCGACGATGAAGATGATGATCGAGGCGGTGAGGTAGCGCTGGCGGCCGAACCGCTCGGTGAAGAAGGCGGTGAGCGGCAGGACCACGACGTTCGAGAGGATGTAGCCGGTGCTGACCCAGCTGATCTCCTGCTGGGTGGCCCCGAGGTTTCCCGCCATCTGCGGGAGGGCCACGTTGATGATCGTGGTGTCGAGCACCTCCATGATGGCCGCCGTGATGAGGCCGGCCATGATGACCCAGCGGTAGCGGGCGACGTACGCCGCGGCGGCCGCCGCCTCCGCCTCCAGGCGCGACAGGCCCGGGACTGCGGCGGCGTTCGCCGTCACGACTCGCCCCGGACCAGCGCGAGCACGAGCGCGGCCGCGGCGGAGAGGGGAATCGTCCCGGTGTTGATCTGGAGATCGTAGGCGCAGGAATCGGTGACGCTGGTGTGATAGTAGCGCTGGAGGAAGTGCTGGCGGTCGGCGTCCCGGTGACGGACGGCGGCGGCGGCTTGCGCCGGCGGCACTCCGGTCCGCTCGAGCACCCGGCGCACCCGCACGTCGAACGGCGCCGTCACGCGAACGCGCAGCACGTCGCTGCGGTCGCGGAACAGGCAGTTGGCCCCATGGCCCACCACGATCAGCGGCGGGTGCCCGGCCGCCTCGAGCAGTACCTCACGCGTGACGGCCGCGAGCCGGTCGGCGTCGGTGGTCCAGGGCGCGGCGTGAAACGTCGATTCCGGCGCGGTCACCACGGCGGTCGCCGCGAGGCGATCGAAGAAGCTGGGCGGGTGCTCGCTCAGCGCCTCGACCTCGGCGTCTTCGCACTCTAGGCGAAGCGCCAGCTCGTGGATCAACTCGTGGTCCAACACCCGCCAGCCCAGCCGCTCGCCGAGCAGCGCGCCGAGGTCGCTGCCGCCCGCCCCGTACTCGCGGGAGATGGTGATGAGCTGGATGGGCCCGGCTGCTGCTTCCACTGGACCTCCTGATCGCGGCTGGCGAATTCAGCAGGAAGATCAGCGGACCCGTGCCGGCCGTCTGCGGCGCGCGTCACGTTACCGGTTCCCGATTATCTTTCCCCGCTCGCGAGCGTGGCGGAACTGGCATACGCGCAGGACTTAGGATCCTGTGGGGAAACCCGTGCGGGTTCAAATCCCGCCGCTCGCATCTCGTTCATCTTCAACAACTCACGCCTTCGTGCGCCGCAGTGTCGCGCAGGATATTGCGGCACAGCTGTGCCACACCTGTGCCTGTCGCTCACGCCAAATCAACGCGGACTCCAGTCGGGTGCGGACTTTGCGACACAGTCCAGAATCCCTCACCGGAGAGCCCTCAGGTATGGCAACACGCGAGCCCGCGAGGCGCGAGCGAGGTACCGGCCGCGTCTACCAGCGCCCTGACCCGAAAGACCCAAGTAAGCAACTGCAAGTGTGGTGGATCGACTACTCGATCGAGGGCA
>JBLMWC010000038.1:0-34086 GCA_050257015.1 Bacillota bacterium
TTGCAGTGCGTCTTCAGCGGATTGAACCAATGACCGTGACTCGTGCCGCCGTGCTCACGCTGGTCCTCGTGCTTCCGCTGACCGGCATGGCCTGCAAGGAGAAGGCGGCAAACGCCGAGGACGGGGCGGCCTCGGCCGCGACCCCCAAGCCGTCCGCCATCTCGCTTCCCGTCGTCGGCCAGACGGTGCGGAAGGGCGACCTCGTCCTGTCGGTCGTCACCACCGGTCAGGTCCGCTCCGACGCCACCGCACACCTCAGGGCCGAGGCGACCGGCACCGTGCAGGCGGTCCTCGTCATTCCGGGCCAGCACGTCGCCCGCGGGCAGACGCTCGTCCGGCTCGATCCCCGGCCGCTCGACCTCGCCGTCCGCGAGGCCCAGGCCGCCGTGGACCAGGCGACGATGACCTACCGCGACAACATCGAGCCGGACTCGATCGTCTCCGGCAAGGCGCCCACCGAGGAACGGCGGCAGAACGCGCTCGCCCGCTCGGGACTCAGCGCGGCCCGCGTCCGGCTCGAGCGCGCGAAGTACGAGCGCGAACGCGGCGACATCACCGCCCCGTTCGCCGGCATCGTCGACCGCGTCGACGTTGCTGCGGGCGAGCGGATCTCGGCCGGTCAGGACGTGGCGACCGTGGTGGACATGGCCAACCTCCGGATCGAGGCCGCGGTGCTGGAGCACGACCTTCCGCTCATCCGGGTCGGCGGCCTCGCCATGGTCACCACCGCCGCGTCGCCGGGGCAGCCGGTGACGGGTCGCGTGTCAGCGGTACTGCCACTGGTGGACAGCGCGACGCGCGCCGGCCGGGCCCTCGTCCGCGTCGGCAGCAACGGCTCGCTCCGGCCCGGCATGTACGCCGACGTGCGGCTCGAGTCCACCCGGCTGCCCAATCGCATCCTGGTTCCGGCACCCGCCGTGATCGAGCGCGAAGGCCGCCCGCTCGTCTTCGTGGTGAAGAACGGTCGCGCGCAGTGGACCTACGTGAACCCCGGGCGCAGCAACGGCACCGACACCGAGATCCTGCCCGACTCCTCCACCGGGCAGATTCCCGTCGCCGTGGGTGACACGGTGCTCGTCGAGGGACACCTGACCCTCACGCACGACGCGCCCGTCCGGGTGGTGCCGAAGGTCGAAGCCGCCGCCGCAGAGAAGACCCCGTGAGTCTCAGCAGCTACGCGATCCGCCGCCCCGTCACCACGGTCGCGGCGACGATCGCCGTCTGCCTCCTCGGCGCCATCTCCCTCGGCCGGCTGCCGGTCTCGCTGCTGCCCGACGTCGCACTCCCCGTCCTCACCATTCGCACCGCCTATCCCGGCGCCGCCGCGAGCGAGGTCTCCCGCTTCGTGGCCGAGCCGATCGAGGAAGCGATCGCGGCGACACCCGGGCTCGTCGAGCTCCGCTCGGTGAGCCGGAACGGCGAGGTCACCACCACCGCGCGCTTCGCCTGGGGCACCGACATGCCGGCCACCGTGCTCGGCATGCGCGAGAAGCTCGACAACGCGCGGAGCCAGCTGCCGACCACGGCCGAGCGCCCGACGCTCCTCACCAGCGATCCCGGCGAGCGGCCGATCGCCGTGCTGGCGCTCACCGGGCCCGGCGATCTTCGCTCGCTCGCGCGCACCGCGGAGGACGTGCACAGTCGGCGGCTGGAGCAGCTGGACGGCGTCGCCAGCGTCGCGGTAGTCGGCGCGCCGGAGGACGAGATCCGGATCGAGGTCGATCCCGATCGGCTGCGGGCGCTTGGCCTCTCGCCGGACGACGTCGCGCGCGGGGTGCGCGCGGCCAATGCCAGCGCGCCCGGCGGCACGATCCGCCGGGGACAGTTCCGCTTCTCCGTCCGCGCGCTCACCGAGTTCAAGACCCCCGACCAGATCGGCGACACGCCGATCGGCCCCGCACGCTCCGGCATCCGCCTTCGCGACGTCGCCACCGTGCGGCTCACCTCGGCCGACCCGCGCACCGTCACGCGGCTCGATGGGCGGCCGGCGGTCGGGCTCGTGGTGTACAAGGACGCCGGCTCCAACACCGTCGCCGTCACCCGGAACATCGACGGCGCGGTTGCCGCGCTGACGAAGGAGTTTCCCGATCTCAAGGTGACCGTGGTGGCCGCGCAGGCGGGGTTCGTGAACGCAGCGCTCGGCAACCTGGTGCAGGAGATCGTGGCGGGCGGCGCCCTCTCCCTCATCGTGATCCTGCTCCTCCTCGGCGATCTCCGGAGCTCGTTCGCGGTGGCGCTGGTGGTGCCGCTCTCGGTGCTGGTCTCGCTCGTCGTGCTCCAGCTGCTGCACGTGACGATCAACGTCCTCTCCCTTGGCGGGCTCGCGCTCGGCGTCGGCATGCTGGTGGACAACGCGATCGTCGTGGCGGAGGCGACGTCGCGGAACCGGGAAGACGGGATGCCGGCGATCGAGGCCGCACGGCGCGCGTGCGATGAGGTGGGCGGGCCGCTGATCGCGGGGACGCTGACGACGCTGCTGGTCTTCGGGCCGATCGTCTTCGTGCGCGGGCTCGCGGCGGCGCTCTTCCGCGATCTCTCGCTCAGCGTGGTCGCGTCACTCGGTGCGTCGCTCATACTGGCGCTGACGCTGATGCCGGTGATGGCGATCGGCCGGCGCGGCTACGCCGAGGCGGCGGGGGGGCTCCCGCCCGCGCCGCACAGGGCCAGCTGGTGGGAGCGGTTCATCGGGCGGCTGACGCCGTTTGGCCACAGCGTGGCGGAGGCGTACGAGCGCGGGATGGCCTGGTCGCTGGCGCATCCGCGGACGGTCTTCGCGACGTCGGTGGTCACCCTGATTCTCACGGTGATCGTCGGCCGCCAGCTCCCGCGCGAGATCCTGCCGCAGGTGGACGAGGGCGTGGTGGTCGCGGCGCTCAAGCTCCCCGAGGGCACGGCGATCGAAGAGACGATCCGCCAGGCCGGGCGGATCGAGTCCGCGGCGCGGAAGCTCGGCGCCGCGAACGTGTACGCGCGAGTGGGTGCCGCGACCGACGAGGAGATCCTCTCGGGCGCAGATCCCGGCTCGTCGAGCACGGCACAGCTCATCGTGCGGGTGCCGAACGGGCGGACCGCGGCGCCGTTCGCCGACTCGCTCCGGGCCGCGGTGCCCGATCTGGCGCAGGGCGCGCTCGCGCTCGATCTCGCGGGGCAGTCGGAGTTCGGCAGTCTCATCGGCCGGGAGGGGCGGCTCGTGCGGGTCGAGGTGTCGGCCGGGAAGTCGCGCGACGCGGAGGCGTGGGCCGAGCAGGCGCGGACGGCGATCGCGAAGCTGCCGTCGCTCACCGACGTGCGGGACGCGTACAGCGGCACCGAGCCCCAGGTCGAGGTCGCGCTGGAGCGCGAGCGGATCGCGGAGCACGGGATCTCGGTCGACGAGGTCTCCAATGCGCTCGCCGGCGGGCTGGGCGGCGTCAGGGCGAGCGAGCTCCGGGAGACCGACCGCCGGACACCGATCACCGTACGCTTCGCCGGCAACGCCAACGAGGACCTCGCGACCGCCCTCGCCACCACGGTGCACGGCGTGCCGCTCGGCCAGCTGGTGAGCGTGAAGGACACGAGGGCGCCGATCGAGGTGGTGCGGGTGGGCCAGCGGCCGGTGTCGGTGGTCGAGGGAGTGGTCGAGCGCGGCGGCACCGCGCGTGCCTCCGCCGACGTGAACCGCACCCTCTCGGCGCTCGTCGCGCCGCCCGGCGTCCGCTGGACCGTCACGGGCGCCGACGCCGAGCAGCGGCGCACCACCTCCGAGCTCACCATCGTCGCGGTGCTGTCGGTGGCGCTCGTCTTCCTGGTGCTCGCCGGCGAGTTCGGGTCGTTCACACTGCCGGCACTCGTCATGCTCACCGTCCCGCTCGCCGGCGCGGGCGGCATCTTCGTCCTCTGGCTGACCGGCCAGAGTCTCAACGCGGTATCGCTCATCGGCATGGTGGTGATGATCGGCATCGCCGACAACGACGCCGTGGTCAAGCTCGACGCCATCCGCCGCTTCCGCGAGCTGGGCCATCCGCTCGAGGAGGCGATCATGCTCGGCGGGCGCCAGCGGCTCCGCGCGATCGCGATGACGTCGCTCACGACCATCGTCGGCGTCCTTCCCCTCGTCATCGGCGCCGGCAGCGGCGGCCAGCTCTACCAGCCCCTCGCCGCCGGCGTGATCGGCGGCTCGATCACGGCGACGCTGGTGACCTTCTTCCTCCTGCCGACGGCGTATGCGGTGGTGGAGCGGAGGGCGGCCAGGCGGTCGGCCGCCCGCGCGGTCCGAGCGCTCCGCCCCGAGCCGGAGATCTCGGCGTGACTTCGCTGACCACCTCATGATCTCCTGGGCCGCCGGCCGCCCCGCCGTCATCTGGGCGATCTGCCTTTCGCTGATCCTCTCCGGCGCCGTCGCCTTTGCGCGGCTCCCGCTGGCGGCGCGGACCACGGTGGAGCTGCCTACCCTTCAGGTGAGCGCGAGCTGGAACGGCGCGGCGGCGGAGCTGGTCGAGACCTACCTCACCTCGCCGATCGAGTCGGCGATCCAGAGCGTGCGCGGGGTCAAGCGCACCAGCAGCACCTCGACCGACGGTCTGGCGCAGATCACCGTCGAGCTCGAGCCCAACGCGAACGTCCAGCTCACCCGCCTCGCCATCCTCGAGCGGATCGAGGTCCTCAGACCCGACTTTCCGGCGGGGTCGGGAAGCCCGTCCGTCAGCAACTACGTTCCCGATGACCTCGAGGAGAGTCCGCTCCTCAGCTACTCGGTGTCGGGCCCGTACACCGCCGGCGCCCTCAGCAAGCTGGTGCGCGAGACGATCGTACCGAGAGTGAGCGCGGTGCCCGGCGTCGGCGGCGTGAACACCTTCGGCAGCACCGAGATCGGGGTGGCGGTAGCGTACGACGGCGCCCGGCTCCGCCAGCTCGGCATCATGCCCGACGCGCTGGACGACGCGCTCCGGAATTCGCGCGTCGTCTCCGCGCTGGGCGACGAGCAGGTCGGCGCGACCGAGCGCAGGATCACGCTCCGCGACCAGCCCGGCGTCATCGGCGATCTCGCCAACCTGCCGATCACCGGCGCCGGCGGCCGCATCTACCAGCTCGGCGAGCTGGTCACGATCAGGCCCGACGAGGATTCGCGCGGCACCTTCTTCCGGATCGACGGTGAGCCCGCCGTCTCGCTCTCCATCTCCCGCCTCCCCCGCGCCGACGCGATCAAGACCGCCGAGCGGGTCCGCGAGGTGCTCGACGAGATGGCGGGCACCCTGCCGCCGGGGGTCCGGCTCGTGGTCCGCTCCGATGATACGACCGACCTCAAGAAGGAGCTGAACGACCTCATCCTCCGCGGCCTCATCGCCTTCGCGTCGGTGATGCTGGTGCTCGCGGTCACGCTCCGGAACGTGAAGTCGGTCGGGCTGGTGATGGGGAGTGCCGCGGTAGCGATCGCGGGCACGGCGCTCGGTCTCTACCTGCTGCACATCCCGGCCAACCTCCTCACGCTGGCCGGGCTCGGCATGGGGATCGGGATCCTGGTGCAGGACGGGCTCATCGTCACGCTCCGGCTCCGCACCCAGCCCGACACGCCGGAAGGCCGCGCGGAGGCGGGCCGCCGCATCGCGCCGGCGGTCGTCGGCTCGACGCTCACCACCGCGGTCGTGCTCTTTCCATTCCTCTATCTCCAGGGAAATGCGCGCGCGGCATTCATCCCGTTCGCCTCGGCATTCACCCTCGCGCTCGGCTGGTCGGTGGTGTCGTCGCTCGTCATGGTGCCGGCGCTCGGCGCGGGCCACGGGATGCACGAGACCGGCTGGCCCCGCACCCGGGGCGTCTATCGCAAGGTCGTCGGGGTTCTGACGCGCCGGCGGTGGATCACCCTCGCCTGCTCGGCGATCATCCTCGCCTGGCTCGGCTGGGGGTTCGTGAAGAAGGTGCCGAAGTCGGCCGGGTTCGGGAGCTTCTTCGGCCAGCGCACGACACTCTCGGTGAACCTCGGTTTCCCCCGCGGCTCCGATCCGGATGCGCTCGACCGCGGGATGCGCGAGTTCGAGTCGATCGTGGTCGGCACGCCGGGAGTGGACCGCGTGATCACCCGCGGCACCGGCGACGGGGCCTTCATGCAGGTCGTCTTCGAGCGCGAGGCGGGGCTGAGCGCCCTCCCGTACCAGCTGCAGGAGGAGCTGACCCAGCGCGCCCTGCTCATCGGCGGCGCCACCGTCGGGGTGCAGGGAAAGGGACCCGGGTTCTACGCGGGCGGCGGGGGCGGCGGCGCCGTATCCTACCGGATCAAGCTGCTGGGATACTCCTTTGACGGCGTGGAGCAGCTGGCGCTCGATCTGAAGCGGCGACTCGAGCGGATCCCCCGGGTCAAGAGTGTCGACATCAACGCCGGCAGCTTCTTCCAGCAGGAGCGGGCGTACACGGTGACCCTGGAGCCGGACCGCGCGGCGCTCGCGCGCTACGGCCTGACCGCTACCGATTTCGCGCGGGCGGTCGCCCGCGAGGTGCGCGGGCCGGTCGGCCGCCAGGCGATCGAGATCAACGGCGAGGAGACCAGTGTCACCCTCAAGGCGGCCGGCGCGCGCGACCGCTCCCTCGACGAGCTCCGCGCGGCGCTGGTTCCCAATCCCGTCGGCGCGCCGGTCCGGATCGGCGACCTCGCACGGGTGGACGAGCGTGAGGCGCTCAGCAACATCAGCCGGGAAGACCAGCAGTACGTCCGGATCGTGAGCTACGATTTCCGCGGCCCCCAGAAGCTGGCGGACCGGACCCACAAGGCCTTCATGGCGTCGATCTCGGTTCCCGCCGGCTACAGTGTGGGCGACGACGAGTTCAGCTGGGCCGACGACTCGAGTGCCAGGGGGCTCTGGCTCGTCTTCGGCATCGGGATCGTGCTGGTGGTGCTCGCAGTGGCGATGGTCTTCGATTCGGCGTGGGCCGCCGCGATCGTCTTCGCGAGCCTGCCGTTCGCGCTGGCCGGCGTGGTGGCGGCGTTCTGGATCGCGAAGGCGGCGTTCACGCGGGAGGCCGCCGTCGGAGTGATCCTCGTCGTCGGGCTCGCCGTACACCAGGCGATCCTGCTGGTGGACGCGGCGCTCAACCGGCGCCGGGCCGGCCAGCGGGAGGGGCGCGGCGCAGCACTCAGCGCCGCTGATGCCGCCGACGCCGCCGAGGAGCGGTCCGGGATGATCGTGCTGGTGACGCTGACGACACTGGCCAGTCTCTTGCCACTCGCGATCGGCACCGATTCGGACAGTCTCTTCGGCGCGATCGCCTTGGCGACTACCGGCGGCACCATCTTCGGTACGCTGGGGGCGATGCTGGTCGTTCCCGCGATGGTGGTCGGGATCCGAAGGCGGGCGGCTCGCGGCACCTGACTGTCAAATGATTGTGCAGCAACGGTGTGACCCACGTCACACCGCGAAGTAGTCGGATGTTATATCCTGTCCGCCGTCTAATGCTCCACTTTTACATACGCGTTGCCGGACAGACCGCCACCGGAGGCGGCCGGCGGCGGCGCGCGCCGCCCACCTGTACCGAGGATGCTGCATGCGTAAGCTCTTGCTCCTGGCCCTCATCGGCCTTACAGCCGCCGGTTGCGATGCCAGCAAGGAAAAGCTGAACACCGCGATGGCGGACAATCAGCGGATCTCCGCTGAGAAGGACAGTCTGTTGACCGAGGTGATGGCGAACGCGACGCTGGTCAACGACATCAACAACGAGCTGGCCAAGGCGAAGAATCTGGGCGCCAACCCGGTCGCGCCGGGCGAGGCCGGGGCGACGAACGCCGCCGCCGACCGCCAGGTGGTGCTGGGCAAGATCCGCGACGCGATCACCCGCCTCAACGAGAGCGAAGCCCAGCTCGAGCGGAGCAAGGCGCGTCTGGCGTCGCTTGGCCGCAAGGACAGCCGGCTCCTCAAGCAGATCAACGAGTACCAGAAGACCGTGGCTGACCTGAAGGCCACCGTGGAGCGCCAGCAGGCCGAGTACACGGCGATCATCGACAGCCAGAAGGTCCAGATCGTGGCGCTGAACGCCACCGTCGACACCGCCCGGCAGGTCAACACCCAGCTCTCGACCGAGAAGCAGGCGCTGATCGACACGATCAACACCGTGTACTACGTCGTCGGCACCAAGGATGAGCTGATCAAGAAGGGTGTCGCCGTGCAGGAGGGGTCGAAGTTCCTGGTCTTCGGCGGCCACCACCTGGCCGCGGCCCGGGCGCTGACCCCGTCGGCGTTCACCACGATCAACCGGCTGCAGGACAGCGTGATTCCGCTTCCGGACTCGACGAAGAGCTACAAGATCATCACGCGCCAGTCGCTCGACTTCGTGCAGCCGCAGGCCACGAAGGACGGCAAGGTGAAGGGTGAGCTTCGCATCACGTCGCCCGAGCAGTTCTGGGCGCCGTCGAGGTACCTGATCGTCGTACAGGACTGACGCCCGGACGGCCGCCCGGCCGACCGGACGGGAGCGGGCTCACCAGCCCGCTCCCGTTTGCGTTTCCGGGCCCCGGCCCGTTGCGCTCAAACTGTTGCCGCGGTTATCTTTAGGCGTCTTCCAATACCGCTTCAACCGCGTCAATTCCAGCCCGAGCGAAAGTACCGGTCATGACCGCCCCCAACACGCGCGAACGCATCCTGCCCCGGCTCATCGAAGAGGAGATGCAGCAGTCGTTCATCAACTATTCGATGAGCGTGATCGTCTCGCGCGCGCTGCCCGACGTCCGTGACGGCCTCAAGCCGGTCCATCGCCGGATTCTCTACGCCATGAACGAGCTCGGCCTGGTGCCGGGACGGGCGTACAAGAAGTCGGCGACGGTCGTCGGCGACGTCCTCGGCAAGTACCACCCGCATGGCGACCAGTCGGTCTACGACGCCATGGTCCGGATGGTCCAGGACTTCTCGCTCCGCTATCCGCTGGTGGACGGGCAGGGGAATTTCGGGTCGGTCGACGGCGACCCCGCGGCGGCCTACCGCTACACCGAGTCGCGTCTCACCCGCATCGCCATCTCGATGCTGGAGGACATCGACAAGAACACCGTCGACTTCCAGCCCAACTTCGACGACCGGCTCCAGGAGCCGACCGTCCTCCCGTCGAAGCTCCCGAACCTGCTGGTCAACGGCTCGAGCGGCATCGCCGTCGGCATGGCGACGAATATTCCGCCCCACAACCTCATCGAGGTGGCGAAGGCAGTCGAGCTGCTGGTTGACGATCCCGAGACGAGCATCGACGCGCTCCGGAAGGTGGTGAAGGGGCCCGATTTCCCGACCGGGGCCTACATCTACGGCCGGCAGGGGATCAAGGACGCCTACGAGACCGGCCGCGGCCGCGTCGTCATGCGCGCCCGGGCCCAGATCGAGGAGAAGGAGTCCACCGGCAAGTCGCAGATCGTCATCACCGAGATCCCCTACCAGGTCAACAAGGAGAACCTGGTCAAGTCGATCGCCGAGCTGGTGAACGAGAAGAAGATCGACGGCATCGCCGACGTGAACGACGAGTCGGACAAGGAAGGGATGCGGATCGTCGTCAAGCTGAAGCGCGACGCGATCCCCAACGTGGTGCTGAACCAGCTGTACAAGCACACCACGATGCAGAGCACCTTCGGCGTGATCATGCTGGCGCTCGACAACGGCGCGCCGAAGATCATGAACCTGAAGACGATCCTCGAGCGGTTCATCGAGCATCGCCACAACGTGATCATCCGCAGGACCCAGTTCGACCTCGACGCCGCGCAGGCGCGGGAGCACATCCTCGAGGGGCTCAAGATCGCCGTCGACAACATCGACGAGGTGATCAAGATCATCCGCGGCTCGGAGGACACGCCGCAGGCCGACGCCCGGCTCCGCAAGCGCTTCGGGCTGAGCGAGAAGCAGACCGACGCCATCCTCAACATGCGGCTGGCCAAGCTCACCGGACTCGAGATCGAGAAGCTCGAGGCCGAGCTCGCCGAGGTGCGGGCCACCATCAAGGAGCTCAAGAGCATCCTCGCCTCGAAGCCGAAGCGCATGGGAATCCTCAAGGCCGAAATGGCGGAGATGGCCGAGAAGTACGGGGACGAGCGGCGGACCGAGATCCTCTCGGACCAGGGCGAGTTCTCCGTCGAGGACCTCATCGCCGAAGAGGACATGGTCATCACCGTGTCCCACACCGGCTACATCAAGCGGATCGCCGTCTCCGCCTACAAGAAGCAGCGGCGGGGCGGGCGCGGGCTCACCGGCACCGACCTCAAGGCCGATGACTGGGTCGAGCACCTCTTCATCGCCAGCACGCACGACTACCTCATGTTCTTCACCAATGAGGGGCAGGTCTACTGGCTCAAGGTGCACGAAATTCCGCAGGCGAGCCGCGCGGCGCGCGGGAAGCCGGTCATCAACTGCATCGCGATCCGGCCCAACGAGACGATCGCGGCGCTGGTGCCGGTGCGGGAGTTCGTCGAGGACAAGTGCCTCATCTTCGCCACCCGGAACGGAACGGTGAAGAAGACGGTGCTCTCGGCGTACGGCAATGTGCGCGCGGCCGGCATCAACGCCATCAACATCGAGAAGGGCGACGAGCTGATCGACGTGCAGGTCTGCGACTCGAACAGCGACATCGTGCTGGCCACCCGTTCGGGGATGAGCATCCGCTTCCATCAGGGCGACGTCCGGGACATGGGCCGCGCCACCACCGGCGTGAAGGGGATCGAGCTCGACAAGGGCGACCACGTGATCGGCATGGTCGTCGTGCGCCGCGACGCGACGCTCCTCTGCGTGAGCGAGAAGGGCTACGGCAAGCGCTCCGAGCTGTCGGAATACCGCGTCCAGAAGCGGGGCGGGAAGGGAATCATCACCTTCAAGGTCACCGACAAGACCGGCAACATCGTGGCGCTCAAGGAGGTCATCCCCGAGGACGAGCTCATGATGATCACCCGGCACGGCGTCATCATCCGGGTGCCGGTGGACGGGATCCGCGTCATCGGTCGCAACACGCAGGGGGTCAAGGTCATGAACCTCGACGACGGCGATACCCTGGTGGACGTGGCGCGGGTGGTGAAGGAGGACGAGACGGGGCAGGAAGAGGCCGCCGGCGAGGTGACGCCCACCGCCGCGGTCGAGTAACTTCCCCGCGTGATTCCGCTCGAGTCGATCCGGCGCGCCGCGGCGGCCCTCCAGGGTGTCGCGGTGCGCACCCCGCTCGTCACCGTACCGGCGTCCGCCCTGCCGGGGCCGCCGGTTGCCCTCAAGTGCGAGCACCTCCAGCCGGTCGGCGCCTTCAAGGTGCGCGGAGCGTTCACCGCCATCAGCCGCCTGTCCGAGGCGGAACGGGCCCGCGGCGTCGTCACCCACTCGAGCGGAAACCACGGCCAGGCCGTGGCGTTCGCCGCGCGGCACTTCGGCGTCCGCGCCATCATCGTGATGCCGGCCGACGCCCCTGCGGTCAAGGTCGAAGGGGTGCGGCGGCACGGCGGCGAGGTCGCATTCGTGACCGACCGCTCCCAGCGTCAGGCGCGCTGCGAGGAGCTGGCCGCCGAGCACGGGATGGTGATCGTGCCGCCGTACGAGAACGCCGACGTGATCGCCGGCCAGGCCACCTGCGGGATCGAGATCCTGGAGCAGATGCCGGACGTCGAGACGATCGTGGTGCAGGTCGGCGGCGGCGGACTCATCGCCGGGATCGCCTCGGCGGTGCAGGCGGTGAAGCCGGAGGTCGAGGTCATCGCCGTCGAGCCGGAAGGCGCGCCCAAGCTGGCCCGCGCGCTCGCCGCCGGCCGGCCCGTGCGGCTCGAGACCGCGGTGAGCATCGCCGACGGACTCCTCCCCTTCCAGATCGGCACCCTGCCGTTCGAGGTGATCGGCGGGATCGTGCGGCGGGCGGTCCAGGTCTCGGACGACGAGATCGCGGCGGCGGTCAAGTTCCTGCACGACCGGGTGAAGCTCGATGTCGAGCCCTCGGGCGCCGCCGCCTTCGCCGCGATCCTGGCCGGCCGCATCGAGCGGACCGGCCCCACCGTCGCGGTGGTGAGCGGCGGCAATGTGGATCCCGATCTCTTTCAACGGCTGGTGGCCTGATGAGCGTGGCGCCGAAGATCCTCGTGGCCGACGACGACCAGGCGCTCTCGCGCACCCTGTCGTGGATCCTCAAGGAGAACGGGTACGACGTCGTCGCCATCCCCGGTGGTGAGCATCTCTTCGAGCACCTCGCGGCCGACCACTTCGACCTGCTCCTGCTCGACATCATGATGCCGAAGGTGGACGGGCTCCAGCTCCTCCAGCGGGTCAAGACCGACCCCCGCTTTCGCGACCTGCCGGTGCTCATGATCTCGTCGATGCCGCCCGAGGAGGCGACCGTCCGCTCCCTCGGTCTCGGCGCCGCCGACTTCATTCCCAAGCCGTTCCGGGTCCGCGAGCTGCTGGCCCGGGTCAAGGCGCAGCTCCGGGTCGGCCGCGAGCTCGTCGAGGCGAAGGACGAGGCCCGCACCCGCGGCGAGATGGTGGATATCCTCCAGGAAGTCACCGCCTCGCTCAAACCCGACGAGATCTACCAGATCCTCGTGCGCCGCGTCGCCCAGGCGCTCCGGGTCTCGCGCTGCTCCATCGTGCTCGCTCGCCCCGGCGAGGAAAGCGGCACCGTCGTCGCCTCCTACGAGAACCCGGAGATCCGGAGTCTCGGCGTGGACCTCAGGCGTTATCCGGAGATTCGCCACGCGATGGAGACCGGCGAACCGGTGCTGGTGAAGGACGTGGCCACCGACCCGCTGCTCGAGCCGGTGCGCGGCCAGTGGCACGCGCAGGGCCGCGACCTGCCGTGCCGGTCGGCCATTGTCGTGCGCTTCTCGCTCCGCGAGCAGCCGGCCGGCGTCTTCTTCATCCGCTCGACCGGCGACGACCTCCCGCTGGACACCGGCGACATGCAGTTCGTCGAGCAGGTGGTGGCGGCAGCGGTCTCGGCGCTGGAGAAGGCGTACGACATGGAGAGCGCGGTGACGGGGCAGGAGAAGCTCCGCCACCTGGCCGAAACCGATCCGCTCACCAACACGTACAACCGGCGGGCGCTCACGGAGAAGCTGGAGCAGGAGATGGACCGCGCGGCACGCTATGCGACGCTCCTCACCTGCATGATGATCGACATCGACAACTTCAAGCAGATCAACGACACCCACGGCCACCTCGTGGGCGACATGATCCTGCGTCAGCTCGCCGCACTCCTCAAGCGCGAGCAGCGCTCGCCCGACATCGTGGCGCGCTATGGCGGCGAGGAGTTCGTCGTGCTGCTGCCCGAGACCAACAGCACCGAATCCCGCAACTTCGCCGAACGCATTCTCAGGCGGGTGTCGTCCTATGCCTTCGGTGAGCCGGGCAAGCCGGTGCACGTGACGATCAGCATCGGGCTCGCCTCATTTCCCGATGAGCGCATCACCGACGGCCACTCGCTCCTCGAGCTGGCCGACAATCATCTGTATCGCGCCAAGAGCGAGGGTCGCAACCGCTACCGGGACTGACCCGTGCTGAACCGTCGTTGTCCCAAGTGCCAGGCCAACTACGCCGCACCCGCCCGCTTCTGCACGCGGGACGGCAACCCGCTCGTCGAGGTTGCCGACGGGGCGGGGCGCCCGCCCGCTCCGACGGTGCCCACCCGGACGGTGCAGCCGGGACAGGCCGTCCCGTCCGAGCACGTGCGCTCCTCCCCCGACACCACCCTCCCGCCCTCGCCGAGCGAGCTGGCCGAGCGCCAGCGCTACAGCACGCTGAGCGGGATGGAGCTCGACGGCCGGTACCGCGTCAGCCGCAAGATCGGCGAAGGCGGAATGTCCTTCGTCTATCAGGCCGAGGACGTGGAGACCGGCCAGACCGTCGCCATCAAGGTGCTCACGCCGCGGCTCTCGAAGGATCCGCCGTCGGTCGAGCGGCTCAAGCGCGAAGCCTCGATCGCCATGCGGCTGGAGCATGCGAACGTCTGCCCGATTCTCCGCGTGGGCCAGACCGTGGACGGCATGCTCTATCTCGTCATGCCGTTCCTCCCCGGCGAGGCGCTCAGCGACTATGAGACGCGCCGCGGGCAGATCTCGGTGGAGGAGGGGATTCCGATCCTGGTCCAGGTCTGCCGCGGGCTGCAGCACGCGCATGATCTCGGCATCATCCACCGGGATCTCAAGCCGGAGAATGTCATGCTGGTGCCGGACGCGCGGGAGAAGAACGGCTTCCGCGCCGTCGTGATGGATTTCGGGCTCGCCAAGCAGCGCCGGGCAGGGCCCGACGTCGCCAAGCTGACGCAGACCGGGATCGTGCTCGGAACCCCGGAGTTCATGAGCCCCGAGCAGATCCGCGGCAAGCCGCTCGACGGCCGGAGCGACATCTACGCGGTCGCCGTGCTCGCCTTCGAGATGTTCACCGGGCAGTTGCCCTTCACCGGGAAGAACGCACAGGAGACGATGCTCGCGCGGCTCCGCGGCCAGCCGGTGCCGATCCGGAGCGTGCGGGACGATCTGCCGCAGAAGCTCGAGGCGTTGCTCGCCCGCGCGCTCGCCGTGCAGCCGGAGGAGCGGCCGGGCTCGATGGATGAGTTCGCCTACGCATTCGAAGCGGTCACGCAGGGAGGCGTCTTCTCCCGCCTGTTCGGCCGCTGATCCTTCAGGAGGTTGCCATGAAGACCAGGTTCCGCGGGATGTGGACGTACGCCGCCGTGGCCGTCATCTCGGTGGCGGCGGGCGCCGCCCTCGCCTGCAGCGCCGGGCGCGTCTCGGCGACCCGGCCCCTCGATGCCGTCACCACGCACGGAGAATGGGTGCAGGTCCGCCGCGGCTCCGATTCGATTCGTGCCTATGTGGCATATCCCGAGCGGCGCACGAAGGCGCCCGCGGTGATCGTGATCCACGAGATCTTCGGCCTCACCGACTGGGAGCCGACGGTCGCCGACCGGCTCGCGAAGAACGGCTACGTCGCGATCGTGCCCGATCTCCTCTCCTCCCGCTTCGGGCCGAGCCCCGCGAACGCCGACTCGGGACGCAAGCTGATCGCCCTCCTCACCCCCGACGGTATCACCGCCGATCTCGACGCCGTCTACGACTACGCCAACCGGATTCCCGCCGTCGAGCGCGACCACATCGGCACGATCGGCTTCTGCTGGGGCGGCGGCCAGAGCTTCCGCTACGCGACGAACAACCCACGGCTCCGGGCCGCCGTCGTCTGCTACGGTCCGCCGCCCGACAGTGCCGCGCTCGCGCGGATCCAGGCGCCGCTGCTCGGCGTCTACGGCGAGAGCGACGCGCGGATCGATGCCACCCTTCCCGCGGTCTCGGCGCAGCTCAAGGCGCTGGGCAAATCGTACGAGTACGACATCTATCCGGGGACCGGCCATGGTTTCCTCAAGCCCGGCCGGCAGGGCTCGGACGGCCCGCAGGTGGACCGCGCCTGGGACCGGATCATCGGGTTCTACGGCCGCACCCTCGGCCGGTGACGCCGTGATGCTGCACGTCGTGCTGCTCCGGTTTCACGCCAGCACGACTCCGATCGAGGTCGAGGACGCGCGCCGCGCGCTGCTCTCGATGCGCGGTGCCGTTCCCGGCGTCCACGGCGTGAGCTTCAGTCCCAACCTCGCTCCGAGCGCCGCGGAGTGGCCGTACGTGCTGGTCGTCGAGCTCCCGAACGCGGCCGCGATCGAGCCGTACCTCGCGCACCCGGTGCATCAGGATGTGCTGGCGAAGTACATCCGGCCGGTGCTCGAGGCCCGCCTCGCCGTCGACGCGGAGGCGCCGTGATCGTTCCGCTCCTGCTGGCCCTGCAGGACCCGCTCGCCGTCCGGCCCGACACGCTGCGCCCCGTTCATGACGCCCTGAACTACATCATCACCGTCGTCATTCCGGATAGCGGGAATGTCATCCGCGGGGAGACCGAGACGGCGTGGCGCGTGACGTCGGCGGCGCCCATCCGGCTGCAGCTCGACACCGCGCTGAAGGTGACCCGCGCCGCATGGGCCGGCGAGCGGCGGCTGCTCCGGCACGAATGGAAGCGGGCCGGCGAGATCATCGAGTTTCCCCACGCACGTGCCGCCGGCGATACCGTCGCTACCCGTCTCGAGTATGCGGGGCGGGTGCGGGACGGTCTCGTCATCGGCCGGAACCCGTACGGCGCCCGCACCGCATTCGCCGACAACTGGCCCGATCGGGCGCACCGCTGGTTCCCCTCGCAGGACCATCCGGCGGACAAGGCCACCGTCAGCTTCGATGTCGAGGCGCCGAAGGGGTGGCGGGTGATCGCGAGCGGATCGCTCGAGCGCGCCGACACCCTGCGGAGTGGGCGTACGGTCTGGCACTACCGCATGGGCGAGCCGATACCCGTCTCGAACATGGTCGTCGGCGGCGGGCCGCTCACCATCACGCGGCTCGGCGACCGGTCGTGCGGGGTGCGCTGCGTGCCGGTGACGGTGTGGAGCTATCCGCAGGACTCGGCGTTCGCGGTGAACGGGCCGTTCCGGCGATCGGCGGAGATCGTCCAGTACTTCACGCGGCTCATCGGACCGTTTCCCTATCCGGCGCTGGCCCACGTGGAGTCGAGCACCATCTTCGGCGGGATGGAGAACGCCGGGGCGATCTTCTACGGCGACCGCGCGTACGGCAACCGGGCTCTCTCGGAGCGCGTGGTGGCGCACGAGACGGCGCACCAGTGGTTCGGCGACGCGGTGACCGAGGCCGACTGGCATCACCTCTGGCTCAGTGAAGGGTTCGCCACCTACTTCGCCGCGCTGTGGCAGGGCCACGTGGCCGGCGACAGCGGCATGCGGCGCGCGATGGCCGACGCCGCGCTTGAGGTCTTCGAGGTCACCGACAGCGCTGGCCTCCATCCCAATCCGGTGACCGACCGGCCGATCATCGACACCGCGGCGACCGATCTCATGGGACTGCTGAACTCGAACAACTATCCCAAGGGAGCCTGGGTGCTGCACCAGCTTCGCGGCCTCGTCGGCGATTCCGTCTTCTTCACCGGGATCCGGAGCTACTACTCCCGCTTCCGGAACGGCAACGCGCTCTCGTCCGACTTTGCCGGCGTCATGAGCGAGGCCGCAGGAACCGATCTGGGATGGTACTTCCTCCAGTCGCTGCGGCAGCCGGGCTATCCGGTGCTCGACGTGCACTGGTGCTGGGACGAGGAGGGACTGGAGCTCGTCATCCGGCAGGTGCAGAAGCCGGAGTGGGGCGAGTACACCCTGCCCGCGCTCGAGCTGCGCATCGACGGGCGCATTCACCGGGTGGACGTGGGTGGGAGGGAGACGCGGATCACGCTGCCGGAGATCACGCGCTCGCCGAAGATGATCGAAGTGGATCCCCACGGCTGGTGGCTGCTGAAAGCGACGGTGAGCGGTGACTCGTAGCGCAGGACTGCTGCTGCTGGCACTCGCCGGCTGCTCTCTTCCGCCGCTCAGAGGGAAGGCCGAAGTCGGGAAGGACGCCTACGCGGTCTTTGCCGCCGACGTGCCGGGCGGCTCCGATCTCTTCGCCGTGCTGCCTTCGGGCGGGGCCCCGATCCAGCTCACCTTCAGCCCGATTGGGGAATCGGATCCGGTCCTCGCTCCGGACGGCTCGGCGGTCGTCTTCCTCCGGCATCAGACGATCCGCGGCGCCGACCGGCCGACGGTCTGGGTGCTGAATCTGCTGAGCGGTGCCGAGCGCGAGCTGACGCTGCCGGCCGCGTGGAAGCTCGCCCCGGAGCGCGCCGCGTGGTCACACGACGGCGCGACGATCTACGTGCGCACTGCGGGCGGCATTGTGCGCATGGCGGCGCCGCCGCGCGCGGCGGCGCCGGCCATGGTTACCGCCGCCGAGCGGCCCGTCGCGGATTCGAGCTTTCTCGTGCTGCTGGGGAGGCCGGCATTCGCGTCGGTGGCGGACTGCGGCGATGGGCTGTGCACCACGGGATCGGACGGGCAGCGCTCGCCGCTCGCGAGTCCGGCGCACGACGCGGCGAGCTGGGGGGCGGACTCGGTCGGCTACTTCAGTGGGGATCGCTACTACGTCCGGCCACTCGGCCCCGGTCACGCGCGGTTCCTCGAGTGGTCGCCGGTTCCGGTGCGCCCGCGCGACCTCACCTTCTTCGCCGGTCGGCCTAGCTCGTAATCGCGTCCCAGGCGGCCTCGAGCGCGAGCGCCGCCTGCGGGTGCTCCGGCGTCCACTCCCCCGCAACCACCCGTTCGACCGCGAACGCCACGATCGCGAGCCACACCGCCGCCCACAGCTCCGCCGGCCCCGCCCGTATCACTCCGTCGGACTTGCCGCTCGCCATCACCTGCTGCAGCGCCGCTCGAAACTGGCGTCCGCTCTCCCGGCTTCGCTCGTCGAGATGCCGCTCGTCGCGCGTTTGCAGCAGCATGCGCATCGCGGCGCCGTCGCGCGCCGCCTCCTCCAGCAGCCGCCGCGCGATGCCGAGGAGCCGGTCCCTCACCGGGAGCGTGCGGTCGGCTTCGATCTCCTTCACGATCGCCGTCGCCCGCTCCTGCACCTGGCGATACGCCTCGTTCAGGAGGGCGTCCTTCCCGCTGAAATGCCGGTAGATCGTGCCTTCGGCGATGCCGGCGCGCTCGGCGAGCATCGGCGTCGTGGTGGCGCGGAAGCCGACCGTCGTGAACAGCTCGAGCGCCGCCGCGATGAGGCGGCGGCGCGTGGCTTCGGCGTCGCGGCGGATGCGCATTTCAGGGGTGCCCGTCATCGCGCGTAATGTAACGTGAAGGTTGAGACCGACACCCGGCCCCTGCTAGATTCGGGGGCTTTGGCGTTCCAGGTCTCGTTCACGGGGATGTACCATGAAGATGCTGGTGCTGGGTGCCGGACTGCAGGGCTGTGCCTGCGCATTCGATCTCCTGCGGAGCTCGCCCGCCAACCGGGTGACCCTCGCAGACCTTCATCCCGAACGACTCCCGAAATTCCTCGACGGCTTCGGTGACCGGCTCCGGCCGGTCCGGCTCGACGTGACCGACGAGGCCGCGGTCCGCGCGCTCATGGCCGGACATGACGCCGTGATGAGCGCCATCCCGTACTACTTCAATGGCCCGATGGCGCGCCTCGCGGTCGAGGTCGGCGCGCACTTCGCCGACCTCGGCGGCAACACCGAGATCGTCTTCGAACAGAAGAAGCTGCACGACGCCGCGCTCGCGAAGGGAATCAGCGTGATCCCGGACTGCGGTCTCGCGCCCGGGATGGTCAACATCCTCGCGGCCGAAGGCATCCGCCGCATCGAACGGCCGGAGAAGGTGAAGATCTTCGTCGGCGGCCTGCCCCAGCACCCCGAGCCGCCGCTCAACTACCAGATCGTCTACTCGCTCGAGGGAGCGCTCGACTACTACACCACGCCGTCGTGGGTCCTCCGCGGCGGGAAGCCGACCCAGGTGGATGCGCTCTCGGAGCTGGAGGATGTCGATTTTCCATCGCCGGTGGGCACGCTGGAGGCGTTCCACACCGGGGGCGGCATCAGCACGATGCCGTTCGCGTGGCAGGGCAAGATCGACGTCATGGAGTACAAGACGCTTCGCTACCCCGGTCATGTCGCCGTCGTCCGGCCGATGCGTGAGCTCGGGCTCCTCTCCAACACGCCCATCGACGTGAAGGGCCAGCAGGTGGTCCCGCGTGACCTCTTCATCGCGGCGGTGCATCCGACGCTGTTCAAGCCCGAGGGGCGTGATCTCGTGGCGCTGAAGGTCGAGGTGAGCGGCACGGCGAAGGGCAAACCGGCCCGGGTGACGTTCCAGCTCCTCGACTACTACGATGTGGAGCACGGGATCAGCGCGATGATGCGCACCACCGGCTACTCGCTCTCGATCACCGGCCAGATGCAGGTGGATGGACGGGTGACCGCGAAGGGCGTTCACACCCCCGACGAGGCGATGCCGTTCCGCGCCTATGTCGACGAGCTCGCGAGCCGGGGTGTGCGGATCGAGGAGCTCTGACCTAGAAGGCCCAGCTGGCGCCGGCCGATACCCGCCAGCCCTCGCTGCTTTTCGCCAGATTCGCCGTGAAGATCGTCGCGCGGAGGAGGCGCGCGCCGATGCCGATGCCGCCGGCCACGTGCAGCGCCTTGCCGTTCACGGTGAAGTTCTCGTCCTCGAAGACCCGCCCCGCGTCGACGAAGGCGATCAGCACCCCCGATGCGATCTCGCCCAGCGACAGGAAGTCCTGCCTGAGCTCCACGCTCCCGAACACCACGCCGTTGCCCACGAAGCGTCCACCCGGGAAGCCGCGGTTCGACGTGTAGCCCCCGTACACCGACGTCGGCTCCTCCCACGTCGGAATGTAGAATCGGGAGTTGAATGACGGCGTCCCCCGGATGTCGGAGCCGGCGAAGCGGGCCGCGAGGACGGTGGAGGTGCGAAGCGGCACGTAGCCCTGCAGCACGGTGTAGAGCCGCGTGTAGTTCTCCCCGCTGGTCCCGCCCGCCTGGAAGCCGCCTTCGAGCAGCAGGCCGGTGCGCGGATCGTATTCGTTGTTCCGCGAGTCCCAGACGAGCGCGATCCGTCCGTTCACGTCGGTGCCCTCCACCTCCTGGCCGTACTGCGAGGCGAAGACGGAAGGGCCGTCGAGCGCGGTGAACCGCGCGTGCTCGATCGCGGCGCGGCCCGCTACGAAGAGCCGGCTCACGAGCCGCCGGCTGAGGTCGGCGGACCCCTCGAAGCGCACGCGCTGGACCCGGAAACGGTTCGGCTGCGTGCTGTCCTGCAGTTCCTTGTCGTACTCCGTGTTGTTGCCGAAGCCGTAGAAACCGAGCCGGTTCTCCTGCGCCGCCTCGCCGGAGACGACCAGCCGCCACGCGGGCCACAGGAGCGGCGCATCGAATCGCACGGTGGTGAACCAGCTGCCGTGAATGCCCGCGCCGCCGTCGAAGCTCAGCGCGGCCCGGTAGGTCACGCGGTCCTCGAACGCCGCCGGCAGCCACGGCCGGATCCGCGCGGCGACGAAGATGTCGCCGCCGCTGCCGGTGAGATACGGGAAGTAGCTGGTGCGCCACGGCGGCCCGGGCTCGACGGCGAGCTCCTCCGGCGGCTTCCCGGCCGGCTGGGCGTCGACCTTGATGGTGTCGAGCGGCTCGCGCAGCGCGCGCAGCGTGTCGGCCGCCGTGCGTGGCGCGACCTGCGCGGCCGGCGGCGCCTTGGGTTTCGCCGCCGGCTTGCCCTGTTCCGCCGGCGGCGCCTGCTGCGCCACCAGACGCCCCGAGAGGAGGACGCCGCCGATCACGAGCATGCAGGCGCGAGCCGCCATGTGCATTCAGGTCTGCCTTTGGTAGAGGAACGCCGCATCGCGCAGCCCGCCCTGGCTGCCGTCGTGTGCCGCGTAGCGCGCGGGATAGAGTGACGCCGCGCCGAACTCGCCCAGCTTGTTCACTGCGTAGAACTGGAGATCGAACTTCGGCCGTCCGCTCGGGTCGACGAGTCGCGGCGGCGTCGCCGCCATCACCCGCTTCAGCGTCTCCAGGCACGCGTCGGTCGGCTTCATCCCGCGGCGCATGTGCTCCACCGTGAGGAATCCGCCGCACACCATGATGTTCGATTCTCCCCGCCCGGTCGAGCCGGCGGCGCCGACGTCGTTGTCGGTATACTGGCCCGCGCCGATGATCGGCGAGTCGCCGGCCCGTCCGGGGATCTTCCACGCGAGGCCGCTCGTCGTCGTGATCGAGCTGAGCTCGCCCTTCGCATTCACCACATCGAGGTTGATCGTTCCCGTCGGGCGCACGACCAGCGGCTCGTTGTCCGGCACGTCGATCCAGTCGTCCTCATGCCCGCGGTTGGCCCGCCAGGTGAGCCAGAGCTGCCGCGACTCGGGCGTGAGCAGGTCCTCCTCCTTGAAGCCGTACGAGAGCGCGAACTGCTTCGCGCCCTCACCCACGAGCATGATGTGGTTCGTGTACTTGAGCACCAGCCGGGCCACTTCGCTCGGCGTCTTGATCCCCTCGATCGCGGCGACGGCGCCGGCCCGCCTGGTCGGCCCGTGCATGCACGACGCATCGAGCTGGACGACACCCTGCTCGTTGGGCAGGCCGCCGTATCCGACCGAGTGATCGGTCGGGTCCAGTTCCTGGATCTTCACCCCCTCGACCGCCGCATCGAGCGTATCGGTGCCCTGGGCCATCAGCGTCATGGCGCGCTCGACGGCGCGGACCCCGTTGCCGGAGCTCACCGCCGCCGGGCGGCCTGCCCGGCGAATGAGAAGCGTGGGCGCGGCCCGGGCGGTATCCGGGATCGCGGCCGCGGCGGCGACTGCGCCGGCGGCGCCCAGGAATCGGCGGCGCGAGAGGGAGTCGGACACACAGACCTCCAGTGGATGGGGCGACAAGGTGAGAAGCCGTGAGGATTTAGACCCACCCGCCGCGGCTGTCAACTGCGCCTTGCTCCCGTCCCCCCGCCAGCCGTAAGTTCCGCTCCCGTGCCACAATACTGCACCGATGGCCCGTCGGGGTCGGTGAGATGACTCACCTGCGCCCGCAGGAGCTCCGCTGATGTCGCGCCGCCCCCGGCTGGACCCCGAGATCTTCCATCTCCCCGTGGAGCGCATGCGGGCGGGTTACTACAGCGACAAGTACTTCGTCCGCGCCCGCGAGATCCTGCTGGCCGACGGCTGCCACGCGCGCGTCACGATGCAGGTCTTCGGCAAGCAGCACGCCTTCCTCGGCGGTATCGACGAAGCCATCGCGATTCTGAAGCTGTGCTCGTGGGACTGGTCCGCCCTCGACGTCTACGCCCTCTACGACGGCGACCCCATCGAGCCGTGGGAGACGGTGCTCCTCATCGAGGGACCGTACGACGCCTTCGCCCATCTGGAGACGCTCTACCTGGGCGTCCTCGCCCGGCGCACGCGCGTGGGCACCAATACCCGGCGCGTCGTCGAGGCGGCCGCGCCGAAGGAAGTGATGTTCTTCCCCGCCCGGCACGACCACTGGCTGGTGCAGACCGGCGACGGTTATGCGGCGCACATCGCCGGCGCCATCGGCGTGTCCACCGACGCCCAGGCGTCGTGGTGGGGCAGCGAGGGGATCGGGACGGTGCCCCACGCCCTCATCGCGGCGTACGACGGCAGCACCGTGCTGGCCACCGAGAAGTTCGCCCAGTACATCGATCCCGAGGTGAAGGTGATGACGCTGGTCGACTTCGACAACGACTGCGTCAACACGTCGCTCCAGGTGGCTCGGGCGCTGGGGGATCGCCTGTACGGGGTGCGGCTGGATACGAGCGAGATGCTGGTGGACCAGTCGGTCATTCCCCAGATGGGCCGCTTCAAGCCGACCGGCGTGAACCCGCAGCTCGTCTGGAACGTGCGCGACGCCCTCGACCGCAACGGCTTCCGCGACGTGCGCATCGTCGTATCGGGCGGGTTCAACGTCGAGAAGATCCTGGAGTTCGAGCGCGACGGCGTGCCGGTGGATGCCTACGGCGTCGGCTCGTCGCTCTTCGCCGGCCGGTTCGACTTCACTGCCGACGTCGTGCTCAAGGACGGGCAGCCGCGGGCCAAGGTCGGCCGGGAGTTCCGCCCCAACCCGCGGCTGGAGAAGGTGATTTAGATTGCTGGCATGACCACGATCTTCTGGGACGTCGACACCCAGCACGACTTCATTCAGCCCGACGGCAGACTCTACGTGAGCGGCAGCGAGGAGATCGTGCCCATTCTCCGGGCCCTCTCCGACTACGCCCACGCCAACGACATCCGGATCATCGCGAGCGCCGACGACCACGTAGAGGACCATCCGGAGCTCAGCGAGACGCCCGACTTCCGCGAGACCTTTCCGCCCCACTGCATGCGCGGCACCCCCGGCCAGCGGAAGATTCCCGAGACCACCCTGCGCGATCCGATCGTGATCGAGCCCGAGCCCGCCGATCCGGAGGCGCTCGCTCGCCAGATCCGCGCGCACACCGGCGATATCCTCTTCCACAAGCACTGGTTCGACGTCTTCACCAACCCGAACGTGCAGCCCGTGATCGAGCTTCTCGACCCTGCGCAGATCGTGCTGTACGGTGTGGCGCTCGACGTGTGCGACCGCTTCGCCGTCGAGGGTCTCCTGCGACACCGGCCCGCCAGCCGCCTCCACGTGGTGACCGACGCCACCCGCCCGATCGATCGCGCCGCCGGCGAGGCGCTCCTCCTCGACTGGCACCATCGCGGGGTCGCCCTCGTGAGCTCGCGTGACGTGCTCGAGGGACGGGTTGTCTAGCGCCGCCCTGCGCGGTCGCTTCTTCCTGCCCGGTCCGGTCGAGGTCGCACCCGACGTCCTCGCCGCACTCACCCGCCCGATGATCAGCCATCTCGGCCCCGAGATGGCCGGGATCCTCGCGCGGATCCAGCCGCGGCTTCAGAAGATCTTCCGTACCAGCCGGCCGGTGCTCACCGCCACGAGCTCGGCCACCGGCCTGCTCGAGGGGGCCATCCGCGCCGGCGTCGAGCATCGCGTGCTCGTTGCGGTCGGCGGCTACTTCGGCGAGCGCCTGGCCCGGATCGCCGAGGCGTGCGGGAAGGAAGTCATCCGGGTGATGGTCCCCGAAGGATGCACCATCGAGGCTGACCATCTCGCGCGCTTCCTCGAGGGGCCCGATGTGGACGCCGTCGCGCTGGTGCACTCCGAGACCTCCACCGGCGCCCTCGCGCCGCTCGAGGAGCTCGCCGCCGAGGTGCGGCGTCATGGCGACGTCGCGCTGCTGGTGGATGCGGTGAGCTCGGTGGGAGCGATTCCGGTCGAGACCGACGCGTGGGACCTCGATTTCATCGGCATCGGATCGCAGAAGGCGCTGGCGCTCCCGCCCGGGCTCGCCTTCGGCGTCGCTTCGTCCCGTCTCATGGAGCGCGCGCGGCGGCAGAGCGCACGCGGGTGGTACTTCGATCTCCTGCTGCTCGAGGATGCGGCCCGCGAGAACCGGCCGCCCCAGACGCCGGCGATTCCGCTGCTCTTCGCGCTCGATCAGCAGCTCGCGCGCATCGAGGCCGAGGGACTCGAGGCCCGCTGGGGCCGGCATGCGGAGCTCGCGGCGATGGTCGCGCACTGGTGCGATGCCCAGCCGGGCTGCGCGCTGCTGGCGCCGCCGGGCCGCCGCTCGTGGACGGTGTCGGCGATCCGCACGGGCACCTCCGCCCGCGCCGTCGTCGAGCGGCTCGCACGCGACGGCTGGACCGTCGCGCCTGGACTGCCGCCGCTGCAGGATTCCGTCGTTCGCATCGGTCACATGGGCGAGGTACGGCCGGCCGATCTCGCGGGCCTGCTCGAGTCGCTCGCCGCCGCTATCCCGATCTCCGGGTGAGTTCTGTGATCTGACGCACAGCAGGGGGTTCGGGCCGGCCCAATCTTGCGTGCAGTGAGAGCGGCGGGCGGGCAGCGATCCGCGAGACGTCCGATTCAGTCCCTGAGCCCCCCAGCTTTGCGGCCGGACGAGTTGCCAGCTTGAGTCGTTCCCGCTGTTTTTCCCATCCCAACTCCTCTGTCATATTTTCTCGCAGGGAACGGGCGTTCGCGCCCGTTCCACCCACCTTTCCCCTCCGTTCGCATCGCTGATCCTGTGACGTAATTCACAGCCCCCGTCCCCCGCATTCACCTAGTTAGCGTGCATGACAAGTGGCGGAGAGCTTCCCGAGTCGCTCGGCACCGTCTCGCCGTGGATGCTGGCGCAGGCGCCCGCCTATCCGCCGCTTTCCGAAGACGAGTCCGTGGACATCTGCGTGATCGGGGCCGGTGTCGCCGGCCTGACCACCGCCTTCCTGCTGGCCGAGGCCGGCCGCGCCGTCCTCGTGCTGGACGACGGTCCCGTCGGGTCCGGCGAGACCGGGCGCACCACCGCCCACCTCTCCAATGCGGTCGATGACCGCTACTTCACCATCGAACGGCTCCACGGCGAGCGTGGCGCCGAGCTCTGCGCCGACAGCCACACCGCGGCCATCGACCGGATCGAGTCGATCGCCGCCGCCGAAGCGATCGACTGCGACTTCGAGCGCGTCGACGGCTATCTCTTCCTCGGGCCGGGCGACGAGCCGAAGCTCCTGATGCGCGAGCTCGATGCCGCCCGCGCCGCGGGCCTCACGACGGTCGATCTCTTCGATACGGCGCCGGTCGAGGGATTCGCGACCGGCCCCTGCCTCCGGTTCCCCCGGCAGGCGCAGGTGCACCCGCTCAAGTATCTGGGCGGGCTCGCCCGCGCCATCGAGAAGCGGGGTGGGCAGATCCGCGCCGGCACCCGGGTGGACGACGTGGAGGATGGCGCGCCCGCGACGGTGCGCACCACGTCGGGCCGGACGGTACGCGCGCGGTCGGTCGTCGTGGCGACCAATACGCCGGTCAACGACCGCTTCGTGATTCACACCAAGCAGGCCGCCTACCGCACCTACGCCATCGGCGTCCGCGTGCCGGCGGGCCGCATCACCCACGCGCTCTTCTGGGATACCTGCGATCCGTATCACTACATCCGACTGCAGACGCTCGACGGAGAAGGCGACGAGCTCCTCATCATCGGCGGCGAGGATCACAAGACCGGTCAGGAGTCCGGCACGATTCCGGAGCGGCATGCGCGCCTCGAGGAGTGGACCCGCAGCCATTTCCCGATGACGACCGATGTCGCCTTCCGCTGGTCGGGACAGGTGATGGAGCCGGTGGATCGCGTAGCCTTCATCGGCCGGAACCCCGGCGACGACCACATCTATGTCGCCACCGGCGACTCCGGGATGGGGATGACGCACGGCACCATCGCCGGCCTCCTCATCTCCGATCTGATTCTCGGGAAGGACAATCGCTGGGCCCCGCTGTACGACCCCGGCCGGATCACCCTGCGCTCGGCCGACGAGTTCCTGAAGGAGAACCTGAACGTCGCCGCGCGCTATGGCGAGTGGCTGGGCCCGGCCGACGTGCCGTCGGAAGATCACATCGCTCGCGGCACCGGCGCCGTCGTCCGCCACGGACTGTCCAGGGTCGCCGTCTACCGCGATGCCGACGGCGTGCTGCACCGTCGCTCCGCCGTCTGTCCGCATCTCGGCTGCATCGTCGCGTGGAACCCGACGGAGCATTCCTGGGACTGCCCCTGCCACGGATCGCGGTTCGATCCGTTCGGCCGGGTGCTCAACGGTCCCGCACTCACGCCGCTCGCCGAGGCGGATGGGAAATAGGATCGGCGGCGGAGCGTCACACAACATGGAGGGCATGATGCCGCGTGGAGACAAGAGCAAGTACACATCCAAGCAGAAGCGGCAGGAAGAGCACATAGAGGAGGGCTACAAGCGGCGCGGCGTCTCCGCGAAGGAAGCCGAGCGTCGAGCCTGGGCAACGGAGAACGCCATTTCCGGCGGTGGGCGGAAGAAAGGCGGCTCCGGTCGCGGCAAGAAGGCGAGCAAGGCTCCGTCGAAGAAGGGCGGCAGGAAGGGCGGCCGCGCCTCGGCGTCACGTCCGGCGGCGGCGCGGTCCCGCTCGGCCAGGAAGGCGGCGGCCACCCGCAAGCGGAACGCGAGCCACGGGCGGAAGAAATCGAGTCGCTGATCCCGTGGCGGGGCGCGCCTCGCCATGCGAAATTGCTCCGGTGATTCGTACCGACACCCGAGCCACGGAGACCCGCATGACCCCGAGACGTCCCCGCGCCCTTGCCGTGCCCGTCCTCTTCCTCGCGGCGCTGTGCGTGGCACCGCCCGCCGTCGCTCAGCGGGTGACGATCGCGCCCACGATCGGGGTCTACATCCCGACGGAGGAGTTCTACAAGGCGGCGACCAGCGGCAACAGCGCCGATCTCCGCAAGCAGGAGGTCAGCATCGGGCTGGGCGGCCGCCTCGGCATCGTGGGGCGGCGCGTCGGCGTCGAGTTCACCGGCGAGTATGCGCCGAGCAAGCTCAAGTTCGATCTGAACGGCCAGCAGAGCCAGGAAGACGCCAACGTGCTGACGGGCAGCGGGCGCCTGACGCTCTTCGTCATCCCGACCAGCAGCCCCATCTGGTTCGCCGTGAGCGGCGGCGTTGGCGTCGTGCATCGGAGCGGCGCGGCCTACGCGACGCTCACCGACCGAACCGACCTCGCGCCGACCGCCGGCGCGCAGGCCGGCTTCCACCTCGGCCGTCTCATCGCGCTCACGGTGAGCGCGGACGGCTATTTCTACAAGCCGGACTTCAGCTCGACCGGCACCTCCGGGAGCACGAGCCAGATCACGCAGAAGGACATCCATCTCTCCGCGGGCGTGTCCATCCCGTTCCTCGGCGTCGGTCGCTAGACGATCCTACCGCGGACCGCTCGACCAGAGCACCGCCGTCGCGCCGACGAAGGCGACGAACAGGACGATCGGTGGAATGCGCCGGGGCCCGCCCGGCGCTGTTCGTTGCGGAGTGGACGCCGTGACGATGGCCGCGCGTTCGGCCGTCGTCCGCTCGCGATCCGTTGCTTCGAGCGTGCGCCAGCCGGCCGCCGCCACATCGAAGTCGAGTGCGAGCGAATCACCGCTCAGCCGGTGCCACCCCGCCGTTCGCGGCCAGTAGCTCCCTTCCCAGCGCGATGGCACGATCAGGTCCTGTGAGAGAAACACCGAGTCGCGTCGGCCGTCCGGCGCCTCGACCATCACCGCTGGCGCCGTATCCGGCCCGAAGCGGACCAGCCGGAGCGGCCGGTCGACCATTGCCGGACCGGTCGCCTCCCACCCCGAAACCGGCGGCCGGCTCACTGTCCCGAGCAGCAGCGACCAGTACGCCGCGAAACGCTCGCTCTCGCCGCCCAGCCGCCAGCGCGACGGCGTCGCGACGAGCGTGACGGCCACTGCGCCCGCTCCCGCCCGCCGCCACGCCGCGACGGAATTGCCCGCCGAGTCGACCGCGAGCGTTCGCGTCGCGGCATCTCCCTGCAGGGTGAGCGGCGCGAGCCCCACCGCACGTCGTCCACTCGAATCACCGGCCCACCCGACTCGCGCGATGCGGTCGATTCCGCCGCCGGGAGCGAACGAGAACCCCGCGAGCAGGCCGCTGCCGCGCGCTGCCGGCGCCTCGGCCCGCAACACCACGCCCAGCGCCTCGTCACGCACTGCCGACTCGAGCGCGGCCCGCTCGGACGGCTGCAGCGCCGCGAGGGTCCGCGTGCCGAGGACGACGACGTCGAAGGACCGCAGCGCAGGCCCGCTCAGGCGGTTCAGATCGGCGGCGGAGCTGTTCAGATAGCGCGTCCGATAGCGGCCACGGCTGATCTCCGTCCGAATTGCGAGCGCCCCGCCGGCATCGCGCATCCAGTCCTCCAGGTAGCGCGACTCGAAGCTCGGCGAGTGGTCGAGCACCAGAATGCGCGGTGGCGCGCGGTCGACGACCGCCACGCCTGCCGTCTCCGCCACGACGCCGCGTATCGGGATGCGCAGCGCATAGCGGAGCCGTGCTGCGGCCGGGGGGCGGGTCTCGAGCACGAACGTCGAATCCGCCGCGATCCGGCCGGAATCGACGACGCCCTGCGGACCCACGAGCAGAATCGGCGTCCCGGCGGGAACGCCGACTGTCGTACCGCGGACGGTGAGGCGCCCGCCGAGGGGCACGGTGCCCGGCCACCGAATCGTCGCGATTCCGGGCGGGACCGGCGCCGGGACGAATGTGATCGGCCGCTCGCCCAGCTCGGCGAGCTCAACGGAGTCGAGCCCCCACCCTGCGATCACCAGACGGCGGAGCGACGGGGCGGCGCGGAGCAGCGATGCGAGATCCGCAGTCGGCCGGGCGCTTCCGCCGAACGCGCGCGCATCGCCGGCGCGATCGAGGAGGTAGACCGGCGCAGCGGTCGAGTCGGCCAGGTGACGCACCACCGACGGCGTCGCGCCTTCGGTGGCGACGACCGCGGTGTCGGTGCTGACGGTGCGGGCGCTGTCGCCCACGGCGAGGAGAACAAGCGACACCACCGCTGCGACAGCCGCCGCGATCCGCCGGCCACGGAGCGCGCGGTCGCGCCTCCGCCACTCCAGCCATCCCAGCCCGACTGCCGCGGCGAGCGCGGCCGCCAGGAGCAGCGGACTCACCGGCCGGTCCGCAACAGGTCGAAATACCGCCGCGCGAGCGGAACGACCGGCTCGCGGCGGGGTTCCGGCAGCGATCCGGCCGCCGGCAGGGCATGCAGCAGCCCGCGCACCGCGCGCCCGGCGCAGCCATCACACCGTGCGCCGGTCCGCGCGGCCTCCACCAGCGCCTGGAGCATGCGCACCGTGGCGAACACGCCGCTGTCGGCGGCTGCGCGCGGAGCAAGCTCGCCGATGGCCCGATCGAGCGCGGTGGCGGCCCTGGCGTCGAGCAGTCCGGTCGGGGAAGTGCCGCTCAGCGCCACGAGGGCGGCGCGTGTCGCCGGCAGCGGCAGCTCGGCGCCCGCACTGTCCCGATCGGTGCGGCTGATGATCCCGCCGAGCCTGCCGCTGAGTCGCGTGCGCGCGGGGTCGAGCGGCGGCGGCTCGAAGCCGACCCGCTGCACGTAGACCCTGGCCGACTGCTGCGCATCCTTGAGCCGCTCGAGCGCGCGATACTCGTAGGGAAGCGCCTCCGCCGGCCGGTAGGTCCGGAGGCGGAGCTCGGCTTCCCACATCTGTGCGAGCGCCGCCTTGAGCTTGGCCTTCACCGACTCCGCGAGCAGCGTCGCGTTCTCCGGCGTGTCGTGCTGGTGCCCGGTGACGGCGTCCTCGCCGGTCTCGGTCTCGTCTCCTACGTACTGGCCGTAGCGGCCGCGGAGGAGACTCTGGTCGAGGCCGATGTCGTTCGAGCGGCTGCGGAATGCCTCGACCATGATTCGCTTCCGGTCGGCGAGCAGCTTTTCCGTGTCCATGATGATCTGCCGCTGGCTCCGGAAATATTCCGGCGCGAGCGACACCGCGATTCCGGCGATCGTCGCGCTCGTGTGCCCACCAGTGTCGGCGAGCGACAGGAAGACCGTCTCGGAGCGCGCGGTGTTCGGCGCGGGCGTGCGGCGATCCGCGGCCTCGGCATGGAAGTAGAGCTCGTCACCCGGCTTGAGACCGAGGGCCGCGAGATCGAGGGTCGTTCGCAAGGTGAGACCGTGCGGCAGATCGGGGCGCGAGCCGGCCACCGCGAGCGGCACCACCGCTTCCCGGAACTTCACCGCCTCGCCCTCCCCCGAGGTGAGCGTGGCGACGAGGCGAGCCGGTCCGACTCCCCAGTCATCACCCGCACGCACTTCCACGGCGATGCGCATCTGGTCGCCCGGGGCGAGTGCCGTCCGGGGCGGCGGTGCTGCGATCGCGAGCGTCGGCGGCGCGTCGGCCTGGACCGCAAGACGATGGAGCTCCGATACGCTGCGCATTCCGCTTCGCTCCGCCACGATCTGATAGAGGAGCGAAGCGCCTGCCCGCAGCCTGGCGGTGCGCGCGCTGCCGTCAGGCGTGAGCGCGACGGTGTCGCCGTTGGACGTTGCGAGCCAGGCGTGATCCGCGTCGGCGCCGATGCGCCACGTGATGAGAGATCCCTCCGGCGCCTCGATCTCCCATCCCGATTCCTCGCGCGCCGGCGCGCCGGTATACGCCGGCGGCTCGACCCTGACGCTGACCCCGCCGATCATCGCACCGCGGGTCGGCGCCGCCGGGTGCGTGGGAGACGTGGCCGCGCGCCCCCCCGATGCGGTGCCGAGGAGGAGCGCCGCGCCGCCGAGTGCCGCCGCCAGGCCCGCCACCACGGCGCGTCGGGCTGCATGGTCGGGAGGGACGCCGGGCCGCGGGGCAGCGGCGACGGCGCGATCGACTCGTGCCCGCTCGAGGCGGTCCACCAGCGGAAGGGTTGCGGCGTCGGCCAGCATGAGCTCAGCGCTTTCCTCGACCGCGGGCACCGTGCGATCGAGGTGGCGCGCCACCTCCAGCGGCCCCGCCGGGTGCCGCCGGTTCCACACGCCGGCCGCTGCCGCAAGACTGACGGCGACGCCGAAGGCGGCCGCTGCCTCAGCTGCAATCCCGCCGCCCGTCATCCGTGCGATTCCCGCGCCGAGCAGCGCGCCGCCTCCGGTCAGGAGCGCTTCGGCGAGAATGCGTCTTCGCCGGTAGGCGGAGGCGAGGTTCCGGAGCAGGTCACTGCCCGTCACGCGGTTCGCCGGTGCGCCAGCCACCGCTCAACGATGAGGAGGATCGCGGCCAGCGCGAGGAGGAGATCGCGCAGCGAACGGTGGTCGCCGGGGGTGGCACGCCGGGTCCCGAGTGCCGGCTCGAGTTGCGCTGGCGAGATCGAGCGGAGATCGCGCGCCGGGGATGGTCCGACGCCTGACATGCCCGCCAGCCAGATGTGCGCGATCATCTCGGGGAAGGCGGGGCGGAGGACGAGATCGCCGAATCGCGGGTTGAATCGGCCCGCGAATGCGTAGGCGCGGGGGCCGGCGCGTCCGAGCAGCGGCCGTCCGAAGGCATCGGCTGGGGGCTCGGCGGTCGCACCGTCACTCGTGCGGGGCGGGGCAGGGCCGGCGTCGGTCAGAATCGCTCCCTGCAGGGGCGGCGGCCTGGTCGTGTCGAGCCATGCCGTCCAGTCACCGGTGCGGACAGCGCCCGGCTTGACGCCGGATGGCAGGAGGACCTCGACCGGCACGGCCGCGCCGAAGAGATCCGAGGCCGCGCCGAACGCGGCCCGCAGATATGCGGCATCCTCGGTGCGGCTGCCGGGCGCCGCGATCCGGATGGTCGTCGAGTCGAGCGCCGGAAGTCCACTGTCACGCGCGGCGCGCGGCGCGGACTCGATGCGTTGCCGCATCCCGCCGCCGTCCAGCGATCCGACCACGCGGAAAGCCGAATCGTGGCGGATCCACGATCCCCGGATCACCGTCGTGTCGCCGACTGGGCGGGGCGCACGACGGATCGTGACGCGGGTCGCCAGCGCGGGGCGGCGGCCGCGCGCCAGCGACAGCTCCGCCGGCACGACGACGAGAATGCTCGAGCCCGACGGGAGGACCTCGTCCGCTGTGCGAAGCAGCGACCAGAGATCGGTGTGGGCGTCGGCTCCGGTAATCGGCCGGCCGAGATCGGCCGCAGGAAAGCCCGGGGCGAGCTGGCGGACGGCCGTCCCCGCGCGACGCAGCGAGTCGAGGAGCCGATCGGATCGCAGGAGCGTGGAATCGCGGAGCAGCGACGGGTCGACCAGCACCCAGTCACGAGCCGCTTGCCGCTCCGGCCGCAGGGCCAGCTCCGCCAGGCCGAGCACCATCAGCGCGAGAATCGCGCAGCGGAGGGCCAGCAGCCACGGGTCGCGCAGACGCAGCTGCCGCCGTCTCGGCCGCGCCGCGCCGGCGAGATGACGCACGCTGCCGACCTGAATCCGCCGGCCGACCCGCCGGCGTCGGAGATGGATGAGAATCGGAACGGCGAGCGCCGCGAGCGCCGCGAGCCAGAGCGGCGAGAGCCAGGTCACGAATCAGCGGGTGTCGGAGACGCGAAGCCGGGCGGCCAGGAAGGTGCGCAGAGCGGCATCGAGGGGCTCGTCGAGGACGAAGCGGGTGTACTCGATGCGCCGGCCCTCGAACTCCCGCTGGAGCTCTGTGAGATCAGCCGCCAGCGCCGCAGTGTAGGCGGCCCGCTCGCGGTCCGGGTCGATTTCGATGACACGCCCGGTTTCCAGCTCCTCCAACTCCACCGGCCCTCCGTAATGGAGCTCGAGTTCGGCCCGTCCGACCACGTGCATCACGATCACCTCGTGGCGCCGTGCAGCCAGCCGCAGCACCGCCTCCCGGATCTCGGAACCGCGCTCGTGCAGGTCGCTGAGGACGACGGTGATGCCCCGTGGACCGCCGACGGCGAGGGCGCGTTCCACCCGGTCCCACGACGGCCACGTTCCCGAGGGCTCCAGCCGCTCGAGCTCGTGCATCAGCCGGTGGAGATGGGCCTGTCCGCGGCCGGGCCGGATCGAGCGCAGCGCGCCGTCGTTGAGCGCGAAGAGTCCCACCGCGTCCCCCTGCCGGTGCGCCAGAAGCGCCAGGGATGCGGCAACGAAGCGGCAGTAGTCAAACTTGGAGATCGTTTCGGCCTGTCTCATCGACGCGCTCGCGTCCACCACGAGGCGGAGAGTGAGGCTGGTCTCGATCTCGGATTCCCGGACGAAATACCGGTCCGAGCGTCCATAGAGCTTCCAGTCCACTCGCCTCAGATCATCGCCGGCCTGATAGCTCCGATACTGGCTGAATTCGAGCCCTGCGCCCGGCATGCGACTCGGATGGGCACCGTACATGAATCCGTCGA
>JBLMWC010000039.1:0-5935 GCA_050257015.1 Bacillota bacterium
AGCAGAATGACGACCCCGGCATCCTGCCGGCTCCGGATCAGGCGGCCGAACCCCTGCTTGAGCTTGAGCGCCGCGTGCGGCAGCAGATACCCGGTGAAGCCGTCCTCTCCCTGCTCGCTGAGCCGCTCGAGGCGCGCCGCCGTGACCGGCTCCGACGGAACCTTGAAAGGTAGCTTGTTGAGTACGAGGGTGCGGAGCGCGCGGCCCGGCACGTCCACGCCCTCCCAGAAGGAGTCGGTACCGAGGAGAATCGCGTTCCCCAGCTCACGGAACCGCCTGAGCAGCACGTCGCGCGGCGCATCGCCCTGAACCAGGAGCGGCCAGCGGGCGCCGTGCGCGTGGCGCAGCGACGCCGCAGCCCGTTGCAGCGCCGCATGACTGGTGAACAGCACGAACATCCCCCCGTCCGACGCGTAGGCGAGGTCGGTCACGACCTGCGCTACCGCGGCCGAGTGTCCGGCCTCGTCGTCCCGCGGCTCGGGGATGTCGGTCGGAATGCCGAACAGGCACTGCGACGGGTAATCGAACGGCGACGGGAAGATCTCCCGCACCGTCACGGGCGAGCCGTCGCCGCTCAGGCCGATCCGCGATTCGAGGAAATCGAACTCCCCGCCCGCGGCGAGCGTCGCGCTCGTCACGATCGTGGTGGCGAGCCGATCGAAGATGAGCTCGCGGAGGACCGGGGCCAGGTCGAGCGGCACCGCCGCGAGCGCGACATCCTGCGACCGGCGCCCCGAGCGCTCCATCCACCGCACCGTGGGCGCGCCGCCCGCCGCCGGCCTGAGCGTACGGTTGAGCGCGTCCGACACTCCTTCGAGCCGGCGCATGACGCCGCGCAGCTCCTGCAGCAGCTGCGCTCGCCGCTCGCTCTCCTCCGCCTGGCTGAGCCGGTCGGCGATCGTCTCGATCAGCTCCTTGAGCGCGCGGAAGGCCAGCAGCGCGGCATCGAGCTCGTCGCCCAGGCCGGCCGACCAGATCTCGTGACCGGCAAAGCTGTCATCCAGCCGGAGCTGGGAGCCCGCCGCGCCTTCGAGGAGGCCGTGGAGCCGGAGGAAGAGCTGTTCGGTGGAGCGGCGGGCGTCCCCCACGGCGGGCAGGAGTCGCTCGCGCAGGAGATCGAGGCTGGCGCGGCTCATGAGGTCCGCGCGCGCAGCGAGCTCGTGCGCGAGCGTCGGCGCGAGGCCGCGCCCGTTCCGCTCGAATCGCCCCATCAGCCGCCGCACCGACCGGCTGGAGACCTGGACGCCGAGGTGGCTCGCTGCCACATCCTCGAGGTGATGGCCCTCGTCCAGGATCAGGCGGCGATACGGCGGGAGCACCGCCGCTTCGTTCCAGTTGTCCTGTTCCTTCCGCACGGCGAGATCGGCGGCGAGAAGGTGATGGTTCACCACGACGATGTCGGCCTCGGCGGCGCGGCGGCGGGCGCGGAACAGGAAGCAGCGGTCGAAATGCGGGCACTTCATCCGGGTGCAGAGGTCCGGCTCGGCGCTCACCTCGTCCCATACCTCCGGCGTGGGCTGCACCGGAAGGTCGCTCAGCGTCCCGTCCGGGGTGCGGCCCGCCCATTCGGCGATGTCGTACAGCTCCTCGAGCTTGTCCTGCTCCAGCAGCGTTCGCTGTGCCGAAACCGCCTGATGCATGCGCGCCAGGCAGAGATAGTTCCGCCACCCCTTCAGCAGCGCGAAGGTCGGGGTGTGATCGTCGGTGGCGAGCGCCTTCCGGAGCAGCGGCAGGTCCTTGCCGACCAGCTGTTCCTGCAGGTTGATCGTGTTCGTGCTCACGACGGTGCGCTCGCCGTTGGCCCTGGCCCACGCGAGCGCCGGCACCAGGTAGGCGAACGACTTGCCGACGCCGGTCCCGGCCTCGAGCAGCAGCGTCCCGCCGTCGTTGTAGCCGTCGGCGATGTAGGCCGCCATGTCGCGCTGGCTCTGGCGGTCCTCGTATTGGCCCATGAGGCGTGCGATCGGCCCCTGCTCGCCCAGCGTGTCGATGACGTCGAACGGGTCGATCGGGACGGTCGGCCTGTCCCGCGGCACCTCGACGACGACGTAGAGCTCCGTGGCGTCGTTGTTCAGGATCGCAAAGCCCACCCCGCCGTCGTGCAGGCGCGCGGCGACCGAGAGATCGGCGCCGGACGGATCCAGGCGACCGCTCGGGTGGTTGTGCAGGAACATCTCGCCCCGCTGCGCGACGCCGGGAAGGGCGAGCACCATCTCCACCGTCCCGCGCGCGATGGCACGGGCTTCGGTGATCACGCCGTCGCGGTCGACCTGGGCCACGAACGACACTTCGCGCCCGCCCGCCGCGGCGATTTCCTCGGCGAGATGGGCGCGGACGCCCGGAGCAATCCGTTCGCTCAAGTCTTGAGTTCTTTCTTCTTGGCCGCCGGAAAGAGCACGTTGTT
The DNA here is from genome assembly GCA_050257015.1 of Bacillota bacterium. Classification (GTDB taxonomy): domain Bacteria; phylum Gemmatimonadota; class Gemmatimonadetes; order Gemmatimonadales; family GWC2-71-9; genus JAICUF01. The sequence goes on from JBLMWC010000039.1 coordinate 2,405, forward strand.
CAGGATCAGCCGGTACCCCGGAGAATGGGGATGGAGCGACAGGTCCGTCGGCGCATCGCCGATCTGGTGCTGCGGGTCCTCCGGGTCATGCCCGCCGAAGAACGTCCACGTCCCCTGACCATGTTCCCCATGGATGTACTTGGTCCACGGCGCGCCCGGCTCGTCCGCCAGCACCGTCACAGCCGGCTTCAGCGTGTGCCGCGTGAATGACGTCGTGAGCCCGTAGAAGTCGGGAATCACCTGGCGGTGGTTCTGCACCAGCATCGTCGCGACCGGATCGATCTTCGCGCTGAAATTGAACAGCGTGAACGAGCCGAGGGGCTGCCGGCGTTCCAGGGCGTTGACCTGGTGCCCATCGATGTCCGAATACGACGGCGTCGTCGGGCTCAGCTCGAGCTGGGCGTTCTGGAATGCGAGGGCGCGGTCCCAGTGCATCTTGGCGGCCGCGTCGGGGTCCATCGGCGACCCGTCGGCGTACGCGGCGGCGATGTCGACTCCCTCGCTCGCGAGCGCCAGGTCGAGCGTCTCGGTCGCGGTGCACATGGCGAAGAGGAATCCGCCCTGCTCCACGAATCCGCGGATCTTCTGCGCGGTCGCGCGCTTCTCCGCCGGAACATTGGGAAACCCCAGCTGTCTCGCGACAGCGGTGTTCCGCTGGATCATCTCCGACAGCCACGGCGCGCCAGCGTAGTTGAGGACGAACTTCGAGTACTGCCCGGTGAAGTCCTCATGATGCAGGTGCAGCCAGTCGTACGTCGGCAGCTTGCCGGCGGCGACCTCCGGATCCCACACCTTCTCGAACTTCACGCCCGCGTACTCGAGGGCCATCGTGACCGCGTCATCCCACGGCGCGGCGTTGGGCGGCGCGTACACGGCGACCTTCGGCGCCTTCTCGAGCGGGACGGCGTCCATGTTGGCCTGCTGGATCTCTCCCCGGATGCGGGTGACACGCCCGTCGTCCAGCCCCTCGGTCGCGATGCCGTTGAGCGTCGCGTCGCGAGCCGCCGCCGCCTCCGAGGGCAGGAGGAAGGACCCGCCCCGGTAATTGACGAACCACTCCACTCTGGTGCCGCGCTCGAGCGCGCGGTACGCCAGTCCGTACGCCTTGAGATGATCGGTCTGCGAATCGTCCATCGGCACCAGGATCCACGGTGCCATCCACCGGCCGGCCGGCAGGCGCCACCGGCCGAGCGGCGCGACCGCCGCCGCGCCGAGCGCTCCGCGCACGAAATCACGTCGCTTCATGTCCTCGGCACCGCCCCCCGCGCTTCGTCGAGCAGGCGCCGCGCCTGGGGCACGAGCGCGCTGGTCGAATAGGTCAGAATCAGATGTTCCAGCGTGGCGACCGCCTCGTCGCGGCGCCCTACCGCGATCAGCAGGCGACCCAGCTCGAGCTCCGCCGCCGGCGCCGTGGCCGGCGCGGCCTCGACGTCGGCTGCCCGGAAGAGCCGCTCCGCCTCCCCAGTATGCTGCCGCGCCACCTCGAGGCGCCCCGCCCAGAGGCGAAGCTCGGCGCCGCCCTTGTCCGCATCCAGCGCGGAGGCGACGGTGGTGAACCCCGCGGTCGCCGTCGAGGTGTCGCCCCGCTCCAGCGCCAGGAACGCGGCGCCGAGTCGGGGCAATGTGTCGGCCTCGATCCGCTGCAGCAGCGCGAGCAGCGTCGCTCGTGTCGACGCCTCCTCGCGCGTGCCGGTGTACGGGCCGGCGGCGCGAAGCCGCGCGGCGGCACCCGCGATATCGCCCTTGAGGAGGGCTACGCGCCCGGACACCGCGAGTCCTTCCACGCTGCTGTCCGCCGCGAGAAGCTGCTCCGCCTTCGCGAGCTGCCCCGACCGCGCCCAGCCCCACGCGACCCGGCGATTCAGCACGGCGTATTCCTCGGCCGGTAGCGACGCGCGCGCGCTCGCCAGGCGGCGGTCCGCCTCGGCGGCCTTCCCTTCGCCGAGGAGCACGCTGATGGCGGCCGCAGTCCCGCTGGTTACCGTCAGCGGCGTTGGCCGGTCGCCGGAAGCGGCGTCGAGCATTCGCCTGGCACCCTCCCGGTCTCCGGCGTCCGCGTACGCCTGCGCCGCCAGCATGCGTGCCCGGGCGGCCGCCGAGCCGCTCACCCGCGTCGCGATCGCCTCCAGCGCCATCCCCTGTGCCTGACGGCTCGTCGACGTCGCGGGCGCGAGCTGCAGCGCCTCATTGAACTGGCTCAGGCGCTCTGCCGCCTGGAGATTGTCCGCCGGAAGCGCCGAGGCCAGCAGCCGGAAGCCGCCGATCGGATCGCCCCAGCGCGCGCGGAGGGTACCGGCGAGCCGGCGACCTTCCGCCGAGCCGTCCTGCTGCAGCTCGCGGAGGAGATCGGGACGCGCCCGCTCGGGCGCGGGGGACAGCGCCCCCAGCGCGGCGAAACGGAAGCCGGGCATCTGCCGGATCGCCGCCAGCCATTCGGTGGCCGACACGGTCCAGTTGCCGTCGCCGGCGGCCGTCTGCGCGGCCTCCGGCGCCAGTGCATCGGCCCGCCCCAGCCGCTGGCGGGCCGTGGCGATGACCGCGCGCGCTCCGGCGCGGTCGCCCCGGCCGATCGTCGCACTGACCCACTCGCGGTACGGCGCTTCACTCCCCGGCGCGATCCGCGCCCACCCCTCCACCGCTGCCTGGACGCTGTCAGGGGGCCCAGCGGCCGACCAGGCGCGCACCAGGACCCCGTATCCCACGGCGGGCGCCACTCCCGCAGCGAGCGCTGCCCGTGCGATCGGGACCAGCTCGCCAGCGCGGGCGAGCGGCACCAGAGCGCGCTCGAGCCCGAGCAGCGCCGCCGGGTCACCCGGCTGCGCACCGAGCACCGCGCGATACGCTCCGGCGGCGGCGGCGTAATTGCCCTGCCGCTCCAGCTCGAGTCCCCGGGCGATCGCCGGCCGCTGCTGCGCGGCCAGGCTGCGCGCCCCGGCGGCGCAGAGGAGTGCGAGAACAAGGGCGCGTGCCGTCACGGCGTCACCGGTTCCGACAGTCGACGGAAGTAATCCACCACCAGCCGGCGCTCCTCCGGCGAAAGCTGCTGGAGCTGGTCCCAGCTCGGCATCCGTGGGCGTCCGGCGTCGTCCTCGAGCCGGGCCCGCAACGCGGGGGGCAGGCTGATACTGTCGCCCTTCGCAGTGGTGCTCTGGCGCTCCTTCTTCTCATCCTCCTCGCGGCCCTGCAGCGTGCGGCCGGCGTCGAGCATGCGACGGAAGAGCCGTTCCTGCCGCTCGACCGTCTGCCGGTCGAGACGGCCGGCCTCCATGCGGCGCGCCAGGTCCTTCGCTTCGTTCGCCATCTCGCCGGCCCCCGGCATGTTGCCCTGCGCACGAAGCCGTTCCAGCTGTTCGCCGAGGGCGCGCTGGGCCGCACCCAGCCGCTGCATCGCCGACTCCATTCCGCCAGCGCCGAGCGTCGGGAGCATGCCGGCTCCCTGCTGGCCGAGCTGCCCCTGCTGGCGAGCCAGCTCGCCCATGCGCTCGATCGCCTCGGCCATGCCGCTCCCCGACTGGGCGCCCGAGACATCGC
>JBLMWC010000040.1:0-7411 GCA_050257015.1 Bacillota bacterium
ACCTGCTGCACGTCCCGCGTTCCGTCCAGCAGCGGGAAGATCCGCTGCTGCCCGGCCGAAAGCGTCACTGCGGCGGCCTCGACGTGCGAATGGTCGATCGTGAAGATCAGATCGAACGATGGAATCTTCTTGCTGATGAGACTCCACTCGTCGACCCGGCGGGCACCCTCGAGCAGGAGGGACTCCGGATTGATCTGCACCAGGAAGTCCTGGCGCTCGGGACGGACTCCGGCCTCGAAGTTGAACGTTCCCGATGACCAGGTGAACAGGTAGTAGACCGCTTCCTCGATCTGGAGGCGGATATAGTCCTCGAGCTCGGACCGCTGCAGCGCACCGGTCTCCAGGAGAATCTCGCCGATCCGGCGCTCACGGTCGCTGTTCTGCCGCTCGACCGCCTCCTCGAGCTGCGCCGCGCTGATGCGCCCGCTCTTGACCAGCATGTCGCCCAGCCGGTCGCGCCGGTTCACGATCGAGGCGTAGGTGATCCGGCCCTCGTCGAAATAGATGTAGCCGAAGTTCTGCCGGTCGGCGACGGCGAGACAGCCGGAGCGCCGCCCCAGCGTGAGCAGCTGGATCACGTCGGGGAGGCTCGCCTCCTTGAGGCTTCCCTTGATGGCCATCAGCGCCACTCCTCGATCATGCGGGAGGCCGCGTCGGGCCATTCCCAGACCATCTTCTCGCGGCTCCGGATCCCGCCGGAGGTCGGCGCGAGGGCGCCGGTCACGCGGACCGGGATCGAACGGCGCGGGGGCCGGGGGGTGACGCCCTCGAGCGTCTCCCGCGCCAGGGCGGCGGTCGGATGGACCTGCTGGACTTCCGCCGCATTGAGCACACGCTGGACCAGGCCGAGTGCGCTGCGCATCGAATCGGCGGGACGCGAGGCGATGTAGGCGGCGAGCTCCGGATCGACACCGTCGAGGCGCGCGGCGAGCAGGCGCTCGATGGCACGCTGGCGGAGATCGCGATCGGGCGCGGGGAGATCCACCACGAGCCCGCCCTCGAGGCGGGTCAGCAGACGGGGTTCGATTCCCTGCATCTCCGCGAGCGGCACCGCCGAGGTGAACGCCATCTGGCGTCCGCTGTCGAGAAGGACATTGAACAGGAGGAAGAGCTCGTCCTGCGTTCGATCCTTGCCGGCCACGAGGTGAACGTCGTCGAGCAGAAACGCGTCGACCGCCCGATATCGGGCGCGCCATGCAGCGGTCGCATCGCGGTCGATGGCGGCGATCAGCTCGTCCACGAACTCGTGCGCGCCTAGACATGCCACCACGCCGCCGCGCTCGGCGAGCGCATTGCCGAGGCCGTGCAGGAGATGGGTCTTGCCCGTCCCGGTCGCCCCGACAATGACGAACGGGTTGTACTTGCCGCCCGCGTCGGCCACGACGGCCGCCGCCGCCCGGACCGCCATCCGGTTCGACGTGCTCTCGAGAAACTGTTCGAGCTTCCAGTGCGGCGACGGCGCGGGCGGCGGATTCGCGCCGCGACGCGCCTGGTCCGCGAGGGCTTCGGCCGCCGCCATGTCACCGGGATCGCGCAGGAGAGGGGAGCCCGCGAGCTCCGGCGCCTGCGACGCGACCTCAACGGCCAGTGCCTGCAGCCGTTCCACGTCAGTTTCGAACGCACGCAGGGCGCTCGCCGGATCGGCCACGAGATCGTCGGCCAGGAGCTGCTCGAGCCGCGCCGTGCGGTAGCCCTCCCCTTCCCACCGCAGGATCGCTTCGGCCACGCGCGACCGCCACGACTCCACCTGCTGGCTCACCGTGGCCGATACTTCGAAGAGAAAGTCGGCAAACTCGTCCCGCTCGGCCGGTGCCGGCGTTTCCTCGGCGGCCGGGGCGGCCGGCTGGTCCGGCACAGCCAGCTCGAGATCGCGCGCGTCGGCGCCGCCGACGACGAACCGCGCCTGAATCGCGTCCAGCGGCGTATCGCTCGCCGCCTGGTAGGCGATCAGCCGGTTGAGTGCTCCGATGAGCTCACGAACGTTGTCGATGTCGGCCGCCGCCACCGCTTCCAGCACCCCGGGGCCGAACGCCACCCCCCGCTCCTCGGCGCGCCGCCGCAGGATGGCCACGCGCGTCTCGTAGTCCGGCGCCAGAATGTCGATCACGAGGCCACCCGCGAACCGCCGGATCAGCCGCTCGTCGAGCCCCTCGATCTCCGCGGGTGGGCGGTCGCTCGTCAGCACGATCTGCCGGCCGGCGCTCTGCACCGTGTCGATCAGGCGGATCAGCTCGGCCTGCATCTCGCGCCGCTGGCTGAGGAACTGCACATCGTCGAGGAGCAGCAAACCGACATCGGCGAAGCGGCGGCGGTAGGCCTCCCCCTGCCCGCTGGCGACGGCGGTATTGAACGACTCGAGAAAGGCATCGAGCGTCAGATACTGGACGACGAGCCGCGGATCGATCGCCACGGCCGCGTGGGCGATCGCCATCAGCAGGTGGGTCTTCCCGAGGCCGGGTCGGGCGTAGACGAACAGCGGGTTGTACACGGAGCCGGGCGCTTCCGCCACCGCGCGCGCCGCCGTCGCCGCCAGCCGGTTGGCAGCGCCGACCACGAGGGTCTCGAAGCGGAACTGCGGGTGGAGCGCCGAGGTCATGCCGAACCGTTTCCGACGGCGAGCTTCCGGAGCACGAGCTCCGAGATCCCTTTCAGCGTCTCGAACACGCCGCTGCCGTGCAGCGCGTCCGCGCTGAAGCTCTGCACGCCGCGAAAATTGAGGGCGTCATCGAGCTCCTCGCGCGCGAGGACCAGGTCGGCCGGGAGATCCTGCTTGTTGTACTGGAAGACCACCGGCATCTGTCGGATGTCGACGCCCTGGTCGAGCAGGTTCTCCTGAAGGTTCTGGAGACTCTCGAGATTGTCGTCGAAGCGGCGGGCCTGGCTGTCGGCGACGAACACCACCCCGTCGGCGCCCTGGAGGACGAGCTTGCGGGTGGCGTTGTAGTAGCTCTGGCCAGGGACGGTATACAGCTGGAAGCGGGTCGAGAATCCGGAGATCGAGCCCAGGTCGATCGGAAGGAAATCGAAGAAGAGCGTGCGGTCACCGTGCGTCGCGAGTGACACCATGCGGCCGCGACGCGTCTCCGGCACCCGTCCGAACACGTACTGCAGATTCGTCGTCTTGCCGGACCGCCCCGGCCCGTAATAGACGATCTTGCAGGTGATCTCGCGCGCCGTGAAGTTGACCAGTGACATGGGCTACCGTCCAAAGAGCGCGCGAAGACTCGCGTTGAGCTCGTGTTCGAAGTTCTCGGCCAGTACCGGCCCGCGCGCGTCCTCGGGCGGAGCCGCGGCAGCCATTTCGTCCATGAACTGCTGAAAGAAGAGCTGCACCAGGCCGACCGACGTCTCCGGCCCGAAGACCACGAGCCCGATCCACGGGCCGCGGGGCGTGTCGAATCCGGACAGCAGCATCCCCTGGTCCTGCCCCTGGTGGACGAGCGCGCCGAAGCGCGGGGAGCCCATGATCCGCGCCATCTCGCCGGTCGACGCCATGATTCCGGCGCCGAGGGCTGCCGCCGACATCACATCCACGGACCGCGTGAAGCCGTGCTGGGCCACGACCTGACCCGACGCCGTCATCAGCAGCACGAGGCGTGCAGCTGATTCGTCGAGGAATCGGGTGAGTGGCGCGCTAACCCACGTTTCCAGGACCCGCATCAGGCGATGCTCCGGGCTGCTTCCAGGAGCTCGAGGCGGGCGAGGCCGAGATTGGCGTCCCGGTCGCTGACGGCCACCACGAGCAGGTCATCGCCGGCGGGCACCGCCAGCAGGGCGCCGTCTTCTCCCCGGAGATGAATCACCGTCGGGCGGCCGAGGCCGGCACTGCCGGCGGCGCGCCGGAGGCGACCCGCCAGGCTGGCCGCAAGCGCGGCGATTGCGCGTCCGTCCACATCCTCCATCAGCGACTCCGAGATGACGAGGCCGTCCGGCGCCGAGACGAGCATCGCCCCGCGGACGCCGCGCACCGCGCTCACGCGCTTGAGTGCGTTCTCGTGGGGGCTCACGACAATCCCTCCAGCCAGCGCCGGGCGGCGTGTGCGGCGCGATCGGCGACGATCGCGAGGCGCCCCGCCGGGACGCTCACATCGCGCACCGTCAGGAGCACGGTGTCGGTCGTCGGCGCGACGAGATGCGCATTCCCTTCCTCGCACTCGACGGCGACACTCTGCCAGGTTCCGAGCCCGAGCAGCCGGGCGGCGCGGGCGGCCTCGCGCGACACGCCCGCGAGGTGGGCGGCCACCGCATCGGAGACGTCGGCCCCGTCATCGTTGCGGATCGCACCGCCGAGCCGGAGCCCGTGCTGGTCCAGGAGCAGCAACCCGTCGCGCGCGCCTTCGAGCCCCGCGAAGAGATCGGCGTCGATCCCCGAGGGGCGCGCCGCCACCTCATCGCCGTCGAACGAGAACGGGACCGGGGGCGGCGCCACCGGAGCCTCGGCCGGCGCCGCCGGAGCGAGCGAAGCCTCGCCGCCACGGTGCACCTCGGCCGCCGCGGCCGAACGCACCCGCTCGATCGCCGATTCGAGGCCGCGGTCAGCGGGGGCGTGCTCGGCGGCGAACTCGAGATGGCGGAGCGCCCGCTGAAGGTCGCCCGAGCGGAAGTACAGGAAGCCCAGCCCGCGATGCGCGCCCTGATGCGCGGAATCGAGCTGCAGCGCGGTCATCCATCCGTCGAAGGCGCCGTCGCCGTCGCCGCGCTCGGCCAGGATGCGCGCGCGAAGCGCATGCGCGTCCGCGAGCTCCGGATAGCGGCTGAGGCCGTTGGCGGCCACGGTCAGCGCAGCGTCGAGCTGTCCCCGGCGGCGGAGGAGCTCCGCGAGATCGAGGAACGCCAGACTCGCCGGATCCTCCGCGAGCTGCGCCGTCAGGGTACGAACGTCGTCACTCATGTGCAGTACGAATCCCCTCCGCCAGTGTCGCGGCTGCCGCGCGGAGCCGGCTCACCGTTCCCCCCAGCGCGTCCTCCGCGGGGGGCCGTGCATCCAGCCGGCTCCAGGCGTCCCAGCTCTCGATCGCCTCCTCGAACTGGCCGGCCGCTGCGCGGGTCGCGCCGAGCAGCCGGCGCGCGGCGGCCATCAGCGGATCGAGGCGCAGAGCCTCCTGCAGCGCGGCCATCGCGTCGGCATGCCGGCCGCCGGCCATCAGCGCGCGGGCGAGCATCAGTTGCGCCTCAGGGTGGTCGGGCCTCGCGGCCACCAGATCGAGCGCGGTCAGCCGTGCCTGATCCACGTCGCCGGCACCCAGCGCGGCCGAAGCCCGACCCAGGAGCTCGTGAAGCTCCGCGCCGAGATCAACCCGGTGGGCGGCAAGCCGGGGGTCCTCCAGCACCACGACGCCCGCCGAGGCCAGGCCGAACAGCGTGCGCGCCACGTCGAACTCCGATCTCGCCACCGCCGTCGCCACACCGCGAACGTCCCGCTCCCCGTCGACCGCCGCGAGCACCTGCCACTCCACTGGCAGCAGATCGAGGCGGGTCGTGCCGCCGTCGTCGGGCGGCACGAGTCGCGGGACGACCCCCAGGTGGGGAATCCGCGCTTCGATCCGGCTCCACTCGTCGATCCGGCGCGCAGCCTCCATGAGGAGCGCCTCGGTCGGGATCCGGACGACCGGCGATCCGCCCTCCATCGCGGAGGTCTCGCTGAACGAGAAGTAGCCCTCCGACCAGCTCATGAGCTCAAAGATCACCTCTTCGACCTGGGCCCGGACCTGGCGCTCGAGCTCGCGCCGTCCGATGGCGCCGATATCGAGGAGAATCGCGCCAAGCCGCCGGCGATCCCCCGCCTCCTGCATCGCGCGCGCGCGGGCAAAGTCGGCCTCGCTGAGCTTCCCCGTCCGCAGGAGGAGCGTTCCGAGCGGGTGCGGATTGCTCTGGATCTCCGCCGCGATCACCGCGCCCTTGTCGAACTGCACCGTACCCGAATTCTGCCGCAGGTCCGAAGTGACACGCAGCTCGCCCGTCTTCCGCGCCAGATCCAGCAGCTGGAAGACGTCGTGGATGGACAGCTCCTTGAGCGGACCTTCGATCGGCATCGATCAGCCCGTGGGCGCGAAGATGTGCTCGAGATCGCGGGCTGACCGCGCCCGCGTCCGCGCCTGCGCGGCGAGCTCGCCGGTCGGCTGCAGCTGCACCACCCGGTCCCACGCCGAGACCGCGTCGCGGAACTGCCGCTCCCGCGCCAGTGCAACCCCGCGGTAGAAGAGGGCCGCGGCGTGATCGGGATCGAAGCGCAGTACCCGGTCGAGCGCCTCGAGGGCCCGGGCCGGCCGCCCGTCGTCGAGCAGCGCGCGGCCCAGGAGCGTCAGCGCCTCGAGCTCGTAGGGGTCGGCGGAGAGCAGATCCACCAGGATGTGGATCGCCGCCGCCGGCGACTCGACGCGGCGGGCAAGGTCGGCGAGCGCGAGCCCTGCGGTGACGAACGTCGGCAGCAGCTGCAGCGCCCGCTCGTAGGCGGCGCGGGCGGCGCTCCAGTTCTCCCGGCGCTCCTCCAGCCGCCCGAGCTCGTACCAGACCTGGACCAGCGATCCGTCGAGCTGCAGCGCGACCTGACAGGCCTCGAGCGCGGCCGCTGTGTCACCGAGCTCGCCGGCGATGAGTGCCTGCAGCTGATGGAGGTCGGGCCGGCCCGGCGCCTGCACCTGCGCGGCGCGGATCGCAGCCATCGCACCGACGTCGTCTCCCGCGGCATGCAGCGAGCGCGCCCGGGCGAACAGCACCTCCGGATCCGCCGGAAGCCGCTCCACCAGCCGCGCGGTGAGCTCGACCGCTTCGGCGCCCTGCCCCATCGCGAGCAGCGCACGGACCTCCCCCAGCTCTGCCGCGGTGTCGTCCGGCTCGGCCGCGCGCGCCTCGCGATAGCGCTCCAGTGCCTCGCCGTGGAGGCCGCGCCGTGAGAAGATGTCCCCCCAGAGCGTCGCCGCTCGGGCGGCACTCACACCGCGCCCGCGCACCCGCTCGAGCTCCGCGGTGGCGAGCTCCAGCAGGCCCTTCGCGACGTAGTCCCGCGCGAGCGCGAGCGGATCCTCGGCCACCGGCGCGGGGCCCTCGACATGCGCCGGCGTCAGCTCGGCGAAGAGCCGGTCGAGCGACTGCGGATCGAACGCGAACTCACCGGCCAGCGCATCGCCGCTGACGTCGGTACGGAGAGCGGGCGTGATGAGGATCGTCGGGTCCTCGTACTGCAGGTCGATCGCGAGCACGTACTTCTGCGGCACGTAGTACGGCTCGAGCTCGAGTGCCTGTTTCGTCGCCCGAAGCGCGCCGTCGAAATCGCCGAGCTGGCTCAGCGTAAAGCTCAGGTTGTAATGCGCCGCCGCGAGCGTCGGCTCGGCTTCCACCGCGCGGGCGAAGGCGTTCTTCGCGTCGGCGTAGCGCTTCACTTCCATGAGCACGAGCCCGATCCCGTTCCACG
>JBLMWC010000041.1:0-25267 GCA_050257015.1 Bacillota bacterium
CCGACGAACTCGGCCAGCCGCGCTGGGCGGAGCGCCGCATCGGTGCTCTGCTCGTCGGGAAGACGTTCGGGGGTGGTGATCTGCATTTCAGCCATGCACCCTCAGCTCTTCAGCGTCGCATCCCACCGCACCGGCCGCGGGTCGCGGGTGACCACGTGCGGCGCGTGACAGGTGACGCAGCGGTCCGTCACGCGGTCCATGTCGGCCGGGACGAGCTTGCGGTTGGTCACCCCGCAGCGGGTGCAGATCCATTCGACGGGCGCGGCGGCAATCGTCATCGGTTCCTCATCGTCCTGCGCGTGAAGCGGCGAGCAGCTGGAGTGCCCGTCGCACGAGCTGAGCGGTGTCATCCGGCGCCCCCGCGGCGAGCGCGGCGCGCACCGCGTCGTCCGCCGCGCCGAGGGTATAGCCCAGGGCGATGAGCGCCTGCACCGCCGCGTCGCCGGCGGCGGCGCGCGGGGTGGAGGGCTCGAGCGCGAAGTCGGCAAAGCGGTCGTGCAGCTCGAGCACCAGGCGCTCCGCCTTCTTCCGGCCGATGCCGCTTACGCTGCTGAGCGCCGTGAGATCGCGGTCGCGGATGCTCCGCACCGTGCGCTCCGGACCCAGGGCCGAGAGCATGGCGAGCGCGAGCCGCGGTCCGAACCCGCTCGCGCTCAGGAGCCGCTGGAAGACGGTGCGCTCCCCTGGCTGGTCGAACCCGAAGAGCGCCCAGCCGTCCTCCTTCACCACCAGCTCGGTGTGCAGGAGCACCCGGGCGCCTTCGGCGGGCAGGCGGCCGAAGACGCCGGCAGGGACCGTCACCGCGTAGCCGACACCACCGTCGGTTTGCACCACGACGGTTTCACTCGACCGGTCGGCCAGCGTCCCGACGATCGTCGCGATCATCGGCCGGCGGCCGCGGCCGCGAGGCGCGGCGCCCGGCCCGCCAGCATGAGGTGCGTCAGCGCGATGGCGACGCCGTCCGCCGCGTCGGCCGGCGCGGGCGCCTGCCGGAGGCGGAGGAGCTGCGCCACCATGTAGCCGACCTGGGGCTTGAGCGCGGCGCCGCGCCCGACGATCGCCTTCTTCACCATGGCGGGAGTGTACTCGAAGATCGGCACCGCCGCCTCCTCGGCCGCGAGGAGAATGACGCCGCGGGCGTGACAGAGCACCATCGTGGTGCGGACGTTCCTGCCGTAGAAGGCGGCCTCGACCGCGACGATGTCGGGCCGGTGCCGCGCGATGAGCTGCGTGATCCCTTCATGGATCAGCCGGAGGCGGGCGGGCAGCGGATCCCGCGCCCGGGTCTCGAGAATCCCGCACTCCACGAGCCGCCCCGGCACCCCGACAGCCGACTCGACGATGCCGTAGCCCAGCACCGCGGTCCCCGGATCGACGCCGAGGACCTTCATGCTCACGCCTCGGCTTCCGCCAGCTGTGCGGTATCGATATCGAAGTTGGAAAAGACCTTGGAGACGTCGTCCAGCTCCTCGAGCACTTCCATGAGCCGGATGATTCCTTCGGCGTCGCTGCCCTCGACCTTCACCGTGTTCTTCGGCACCATCGCGAGCTCGGCCGACTCCGGCTCGATCTTCCGGGCGCGAAGCGCGTCCTGCACGGCGTGGAAGGTGGCGGGGGTGGTGGACACGATGTACTGGTCGCCTTCGCGCACGAAATCCTCGGCGCCGGCCTCGAGCGCCTTCTCGAGGGTGTCGTCTTCGTCGTACCGCGCGGCGTCGAGGTAGATCTGGCCCTTGCGGTCGAACATCCAGCCGACCGAGCCGGTCGCGCCGAGGTTGCCGCCGTTCCGGCTGAAGGCGTGGCGGATCTCGGCGACGGTACGATTGGGATTGTCGGTGGTGGCCTCGATGAAGATCGCGGCGCCGCCGGGTCCGTACCCCTCGTACGTCAGCTCCTCGTAGCTCTGCCCCTCGAGCTCGCCGGTGCCCTTCTTGATGGCGCGCTCGATGTTCTCCTTCGGCATGTTGACGGCCTGGGCCGCGTCGATCGCGGTCCGGAGCCGGGGGTTGCCGCCGGGGTCGCCGCCGCCCGCCTTCGCGGCAACGGTGATCTCACGGATGACCTTGGTCCACGAGGAGGCGCGCTTCGAATCGGTGATCGCCTTCTTGCGCTTGATCTGCTTCCACTTGCTGTGTCCGGCCATGGCCGAACTCCTTGGAACGTCTGGGGTTGTATCGACGGCACGGTCGGAGGGGCCCGCTCGCGATCAGTCGCCAAAAAATAGCCGGTCGCCCGGCCGATGCCAACGTCGGGTTGACCCGCCGGGGGCCGGCCGCTAGTCTCCCTCCCCTATGCGCCCAACCCGATTCGCAGTGCTTGCCGGCCTGATTGCCCTGGCCGCATGTGATCGCGCCGAAAAGCCGAAGCAGGCCACCGTTGCCGAGGCGATGCCGAATCTGCCGCTCCCGCCCAACGCCGAGTTCGTCTCGCGGTCGGGGAGCGCCGATGCGCTGCAGCTCATCTTCCAGAGCCCGCTGTCGCGTGACGCGATCGCGAGCTATTACCGCGATGCCTTCACCACCGGTGGCTGGAACCTGGTGAGCGATGTCACCCAGCCCGACAGCACCGTCGTGCTCTACGCCGAGCAGTCGGGGCGTCCGATGTGGGCCCGCATCCGGCCCACCGGCACCACGACGCGCATCGAGCTGATGGGCGCCGTTCCCGGCGCCGACACCGCGTTCGCCGCCCGGTCACGCGCGGCCCACGACACCACGAATACCCTGAAGGTCATCCCCCGCTAGACCGCTCCGGCGCGCGGTCATCTTCCGCGCGCCCGCTTCACCGCCACCGCTACCGCTTCCGCCGCCTCGGCTCCCAGCGTATCCCGCGCGGGAGCTACCAGCTGTGACAGGATCACCGGCATCGCCCCCGCGTCGGCCTCGCGCAGCTGCGCGATGGCGGAGTGCAGCGCGCGCCGGAGCGGCGGCGGCATGGTGAGGCTGGTGAGCCGCTGCTCCAGCGCCGCTACGCGCCGGCGGTGCGCCCGTTCCGGCAGCGGCGGGTCGAGCAGGAGGTCCTGGGCGATTCGAACGGTGAGCCAGAGCGCGAAGACCCCCTCGCGGCCGGGACCGCGCGCCGTCTGGGCCAGCAGCGTCACCAGGGCGCTGCTCGAGGGATCCCACTCGCCGATGGTGGAAGGCACGCGGGAATGTACGGTCCGCCGAAAACACCCGCCAGCACGACCGCGCGCGTTGCCCTGTGCGTGCCCGTGCCGGTAGGTTTCCCTCATGCCACGTCCGAAGAGCATCCTCTGGGTGGACGACGAAGTCGAGAGCCTGACGTCGCACGTCATGTTTCTGGAGGAGCAGGGGTTTGCGGTCGAGACCACGTCGAACGGCGATGACGCGCTGGTGCTGCTGCAGCGGCATCCGTACGGCGTCGTCCTGCTCGACGAACAGATGCCGGGTCGCCGGGGGCTCGAGCTCTTCCGCGCGATCCGCGGCATCGATCACGCCACGCCCGTCGTGATGGTGACCAAGAGCGAGGAGTCGGACACGCTCAAGGACGCCATCGGCGCCGAGATCTCGGACTACCTCACCAAGCCGGTCAACCCGCGGCAGATCCTGTCGGTCGTCACCCGGCTCCTCGAGGGTGACCGCATCCGCCAGCAGCGCCTCTCGCGCGACTTCGCCACCCGCTTCCGCGAGCTGGAGGCGCGCCGGGGCGGCCCGCTCGCCTGGCGCGAGTGGATCGAGCTCGTCGTGGAGCTGGCCGAGTGGGAAGTGCGGCTGGGGCAGGCGGACGAGCCGGGACTCCAGGATGCGCTCCGCACCCTCCAGGACAGCATCCGCCAGGACTTCGCCCGTTACCTGAAGAACCACTATGCCGGGTGGCTCGACGGCCGTGACGATGACCGGCCGCCGCTCTCGGTGGACATCGGCGCGGAGTTCCTGCGCCCGGTGCTTGAGCGCCACGGCAAGGCGATGCTGGTGGTGGTGGACTGCCTCCGTCTCGACCAGTGGGCGATGATCCGTCCGCTCATCTCCGCGCACTTCGAGATCGAGACGGCGCACTATTTCTCGATCCTGCCGACCGCGACGCCGTTCGCGCGGAACGCGATCTTCAGCGGGCTCTTCCCGGCGGAGATCAAGGCGCGCTACCCGCAGTGGTGGGCCGAGTACGACGAGGCCAGTCTCAATGCCCACGAGGCCCAGCTCCTCGCCGAGCAGCTGAAGGACATCACCGGTCGGAAGGTGCCGGTGCATTACGAGAAGGTCTTCACCGCCGCTGACGGCGAGGGACTCCTCAAGCGCCTCCCGGCGCACCTCTCGGGCGACGGCGTCACCGCGCTGGTCTTCAACTTCATCGACCAGCTCACCCACGGCCGGACCGAGAACTCCACCCTGTTCGAGGTCGCGCGCGACACGCCGGCGCTCCGGAACCTCACGCGCACCTGGTTCGAGCGCTCGCCGCTCTGGGACGCGCTGCGCGAGGCGGAGCGGCGCGAGGTGCCGGTGCTGCTCACCACCGATCACGGCTCGATCCACTGCCACACGCCGGCGACGGTCTTCGCCAAGCGGGACACCACCTCGAACCTGCGCTACAAGTTCGGCGAGGACCTCAAGGCGCAGGATCCCGACGCCGCGATCCTGGTGGAGGATCTCCCGAGCTTCGGCCTGCCCGCGCGCACCCCGAGCACCCGGCTCCTGCTCGCGACCGGCGACCGCTTCTTCGTCTATCCCACGAAGCTGCGTGAGTACCAGGCCCGCTACCGTGGCGCCTTCCTGCACGGCGGAGTCTCACCCGAAGAGGTGATCCTGCCGATCGCCCTGCTCACGCCCCGCCGCGGCTGACGGCCTTGAGCGAGGCGCCGACCCGCGTGCTGCTCGTCGCCCGGTTCGACGACGCCATGCACGCGCACTCCGCGCTCCGCCGCCGCGCCCTCGAGCGGCTCGGCTGCAAGGTGGACTCGTTCGATCCCGCGGGGCGGGGCGGTCTCCTGGCGCGCTTCCGGAGCGGCAGCACCCTCGAGCGCCTGCGCGACACGATCGCGAAGACCACCCCCGAGGTGGTCCTCGTCACCGCCAGCGTCCTCGACGTCGGCACGGTGGACGCCCTCCGGCGCGACAGCTACGCCGTCTGGGCCAACCTCCTCGCCGGTGACACTGACGGCAACGCCGCCACCGGGGCCGGCGACCTCGCCGCCGCCTACGACGTGCTGTTCGTCCCCGACAGCGCGCTCGCGTCCCGCCTCCGCACCCTCGGCCACCAGCGCACCACCTATCTTCCCTTCGCCTGCGATCCGTCGGTGCATCGTCCGATGCATTCGCGCGATCAGTTCCGCGCCAACGTCGTCTTCGTCGGCGGCGCGACGCCGTACCGCGAGGCGATGCTCGCGGGGCTCACCGAGTTCGGGCTGGCGGTGTGGGGGCCGGGCTGGCGGCGGACGGCGCTTCGCGACTACTGCCGCGGCGAGACGCTGTCGATGGAGGAGTACGTGAAGGCGTACGCGGGGGCGACGGTGGGGGTGAACCTGCACCGGGGCGCGGCGGCCGGCACGCGCGACGTGGGCTGCAACCAGCGGCTGTTCGAGATCGCGGCGATCGGCGTCCCCCAGGTCGCCGGCCAGCGCGGCGACCTTCCGCGCCACTTCACGCCGTTCAGCGAGGTGCTGGTCTACGAGGATGCGGCGGGACTCAGGACGCTGGTGAAGGATGCGCTGCACGCGCCGGCGGCGGCGGAGCAGCTTGCGGCGGCCGCCCGCCGGCGCGCCCTGAGCGAGCACACCCACATGCACCGGATGCGGGTCGTGCTCGACACGGTGAAGGGAGTCGGGTCGGCCGACCGCTAGGCCGCGTCCGCCAGGTCGAGCGCCTCGGCGGTGGCCCGGTATCCTTCGTCGATCAGCTCCTGGGTCTGCGTGAAGGAGAACATCCCGACGTGCGCCACCTTCGGCTCGATGAGTGTGATGGGCGGCCCGCTCCAGTCGCGCAGCAGCCCTTCGATCTGCGTCTGCATCACGATCTCGAGACCGCGGACGTAGGTGGCGGCGAAGCCGTCGGTCTCCTCCAGCGTCCGCGGGAGACTCGTGGCCGCGACGTTGATGGCGATGATGCTGCCGGTGCCGGCGGTCGCGGCGACCCGGACCGGCAGATTCTCCACGACCGCGCCGTCGACGTAGAAGTGGCCCTGAATCTCCCGCGGCGGGAACACGCCGGGCAGGGCGCAGGACGCGAAGACGGCGTCGGCCACGCGCACGGTGCGACGGCCCGGCAGGCCCCAGGACACCTGCTGGCCGGTGAGCAGGTCCACCGTGTTGACGAGCAGGGGATAGTGGAGATCGTGGAAGGTGCGGTCGCCGACCACCGTCTGGAGCAGGGCGTCGAGTGGCTCCCGGCGATAGAGCGCCGGCGCGTGCATCCGCTTGAGCGCCATGTCGACGTGGGCCACCCGGAAGACGTCGCGGCGGCGGAGCGCGAGCGCCCGCCTCTCCATCTCGTCGAGCGTCATTCCGGCCGCCCACGCGCCGGCCACCATCGAGCCCATGCTCGAGCCGACGATGAGCGACGGACGCATACCGCGCTCCTCCAGCGCCTTGAGGACGCCGATATGAGCCAGCCCCTTGAGGCCGCCGCCGCTCAGCACCAGCGTGAAGGGACCCGCGCTCATCGAGACACCGAGTTGGAGTGAATGCATGTGACGACCGCCCCGTCCTTTCCGGCAAGAACCGTGCACACCGCCGCGGATGTTCCGCAGCGTGCGGAGCGCTCGGCTCTTGCCCGCCGGCTCCGGAGCGACCGCTTCTTCCAGCTCGGCCTCGTCCTGGTCGGCATTATGGTGCTGGCCGCGCTCTTTGCGCCGTGGCTTGCGCCACACAACCCCCTCCAGGGCGACACCCGCACCGCATACCTGCTCCCGCCGGGCGGGCACTTCCTGCTGGGCACCGATACCCAGGGGCGGGACGTGCTGAGCCGTGTCCTCTACGGCGCCCGCCTCTCGCTCTCGGTCGGGCTCATCTCGCAGTCCGTCGCCATCGCCCTCGGTGTGGCCCTCGGGCTCGTCTCCGGATACTACGGACGCTGGGCCGATTCGCTGATCATGCGCCTGGCCGACATCACGCTCGCCTTTCCCACGCTGCTGCTGCTCATCGCGGTGGCCGCGGCGGTGAAGCCGTCGCTTCCCGTCGTCTTCGTCGTGATCGGCGCCGTCGGCTGGGCCGGCATGGCCCGGCTGGTCCGGAGCCAGGTGCTCGTCCTTCGGGACTCGGAATATGTGCTCGCCGCGCAGGCCCTCGGCGCGCGTGACCGTCGCGTCCTGCTGCGGCACCTGCTTCCGAACGTCCGGACCCAGGTGATCATCGCCGCCACCCTCGGCATCGGCGGGGCGATCATGGCCGAAGCGGCCCTGTCGTTCGTCGGCCTCGGCGCGCAGCCACCGACACCCAGCTGGGGGGCGATGGTCGCCGACGGACGCGACCTGCTGCGGGTGGCCCCCTGGGTCTCCTTCGCGCCGGGAATCGCGATCGGCCTCGCCGTGCTCGGCTTCAATCTGGTGGGCGACGCCCTCCGCGAAATCTACGATCCACGTCTCAGGACCGACCGATGACCGATCTCGCCGCGCTCGCCGCCGCCGAGTTTCCCTGGACCACCGGGGCGACCTTCCTGAACAGCGCCAGCACCGGGCCCCTCCCCGAGCGGAGCCGGCGGGCCGTGGACGCCTTCAACGCGAAACGCGCGACCCCCTACCTCCTTCCAGACGCCGATCTCTTCGCGATCTTCACCGAATCGCGCGAGCTCGCCGCCCGTCTGCTGAACGCGGAGCCGCGGGAGATCGCCCTCGCGACCAACACCAGCTACGGACTCAACGTCGCGGCACGCGCGCTTCCCCTCGCCGCCGGCGACATCGTCCTGGTCAGCGACAAGGAGTTCCCGGCCAACGTCTACCCGTGGCTCGCGCTCCGGAAGGAAGGGATCACCGTCGAAGTCGCGCCGACGACTCCCGAAGGATGGCCCGACGAGGCGCATCTCCTCCGGCGGGTCGCCGATCCGCGCGTCAAGGTGCTCGCGGTCTCGCTGGTGCAGTTCGCCAACGGTTACAAGGTGGATCTTGCCGCCCTCTCGGCCGCGACCCGCGCAACCGGGACCTGGCTCGTGGTGGACGCGATCCAGGGGCTCGGCGTCGAACCGGTGGATGTCCGGCGGACGCCGGTGGATATCCTGTCGTCCGGGGCGCAGAAATGGCTGCTCTCCCCATGGGGCTCGGGGTTCACCTACATCCGGCGCGAGCTGATCGAGCAGGTGGACCCGATGTACGTCGGCTGGACCGCGTTCGAGGGCACCGACGACTTCTCGCGGATGACGGAGTACAGCACGACGTTCCGCTCCGATGCCCGGCGGTTCGAGATGATCACCCTGCCGTTCCAGGACTTCGTCGGCATGAACGTCTCGCTTCGCATGCTCATGGACGTCGGGATCGACCGGATTGCCGCGCACGTCCGCACGCTGCACCGGCCGCTGCTCGACTGGGCGCGCGAGCGCGGCATCCGCATCGCGTCCCCCGTTGGCGCCCACGGCTCGGCGATCCTCTGTCTTGCGCCGCCCGATCCGCAGGAGGCGTACGCCGCGCTCCGGGAGGCCCGGATCTACACCAGTCTCCGCGAGGGGGCGATCCGGATCAGCCCGCACTTCTACAACACCGACGCCGACATGTCCCGCCTGCGTGACGTGCTCGAGCGGACCCTCCAGGAGAAGCAGCATGCCGTCGTTTGATGAGATGCTGAAGGCCGGATACGGCAGCGACGAGCCGTCGGTGACTCTCGGTGCCGCGCTCGAGGGGACCACGATCCATCAGCAGCCGAAGGTCCGGATTCCGCTCGCGATGCTCAACCGGCACGGCCTCATCGCCGGCGCGACCGGCACCGGAAAGACGAAGACCCTCCAGCTGCTCGCGGAGCAGCTGTCGGTGCAGGGGATCCCCGTTTTCGCCGCCGACATCAAGGGCGACCTCTCCGGCATTGCGATGCCGGGCGCTGCCGACGATCGGGTGACTGCGCGCGCGAAGGACATCGGCTGGGACTGGAAGCCGGCGGGCTCGCCGGTCGAGTTCGTGAGTCTCACCGGCAAGCTCGGCGTCCAGCTCCGCGCGACGGTCAGCTCATTCGGGCCGCTCCTCCTCTCCAAGGTGCTCGGCCTCAACGACACGCAGACCAGCGTGCTGAGTCTCGTCTTCAAGTACTGCGACGATCAGCAGCTGCCGCTGCTCGACTTTGCCGATCTGCGGGCGGTCCTCAGCTATCTCGTCTCCGACGAGGGCAAGGCGACGCTCGCGGAGTACGGCGGGATGCAGGGATCCACCGTCGGCGTGCTGCTCCGGAAGATGGTCGAGCTGGAGCAGCAGGGGGCGGGTCAGTTCTTCGGCGAGCCCGAGTTCGACGTGAAGGATCTGCTCACCGTCACCCGCGACGGGCGCGGTGTCATCACCTGCCTCGAGCTGGCCGATGTCCAGGACAAGCCGGCGCTCTTCTCGACCTTCATGATGTGGGTCCTGGCCGAGCTGTACCACAATCTGCCCGAGGCCGGCGACCTGCCGAAGCCGAAGCTCGCCTTCTTCTTCGACGAGGCGCACCTCCTCTTCGACAACGCCTCCCGTGCCTTTCTCGAGCAGATCGAGCAGACGGTGCGGCTGATCCGCTCGAAGGGCGTAGGCGTCTTCCTCGTCACCCAGTCGCCGAGAGACCTGCCGGACGACGTGCTGGGCCAGCTGGGCAACCGGGTGCAGCACGCCCTCCGCGCGCACACGCCCGACGAGGAGGCGGCGCTCCGCTCGGCGGTCCGCACCTTCCCGAAGACGACGTTCTACGATCTGGAGGAGACGCTGCAGAGTCTGGGGATCGGCGAGGCGGTCGTCACCGGGCTCAATGCTCGCGGTGTCCCCACGCCGGTGGTCGCGGTTCGCATGATTCCGCCGGCCTCGCGCATGGCGCCGCTTACGCCGGAGGAGCTTGCGGCCGACATCCGGCAGTCGGATCTCCTCGCCGAGTACGGCACCGCGGTGGACCGCGAGAGCGCGCGCGAGATGCTGGCGAAGCGGATGGCGGCGGCCGCGCCGCCCGCCGGCGCCGAGCCCGCGTCGAAAGCCGGAAAGCCGGCCCGCACGATCGCGCAGGTCGCGGGCGCTGCGGTGGTCGGAGCGATGTCGTCGTCGATCGGACGGACGGTGGGACGGGAGGTGGTGCGGGGACTCTTCGGCCTGCTCGGAGCGAAGCCTCCGCGGACGACGACGCGGCGGAGCCGCTGGTAGTCTATTCGACCACCAGCATCGCGTGATTCTTCTTGCCCTTTCGGAGCAGCACGTACCGGCCCTGGCGCAGGTCGGCGCCGGTGAGCCGGCGGTTCACGTCGGTCTCGACGACGCCGTTGATCGAGTAGCCCTTTCCCTCGATGCCCCGGCGCGCTTCGCTCTTGCTCGAGGCCAGCCCGGCTCGCACCAGCACATCGGTGAGGGTGAGCCCGTCCAGCTCCATCGCCGGCAGCGCGCATGACGGCATCGTCCCCGCCAGCGCCGCATAGTCGGCGTCGTCGCCCGGGCTGAATACCGCGGCGCTCGCCGCCACGGCGCGCTCCGCCTCACCTTCTCCGTGCACCAGCGCCGTGACCTCCCGCGCGAGCAGCCGCTGCGCCGCCCGGGACGCCGGGTCCGATGCCTGCGCCTCCATCACTGCCGCGATCTCGCCGAGCGGGAGGAAGGTGAAGAGCTTGAGGAAGCGCTCCGCATCGCGGTCGTCGCTGTTGAGCCAGAACTGATAGAACTCGTAGGGGCTCGTCTTCGCCGGGTCGAGCCAGATGTTGCCGCTCTCGCTCTTGCCGAACTTGGTGCCGCTCGCCGCCGTGAGGAGCGGGAAGACGATCCCGTGCACCTGCACGTCGTCCCGCCGCGCGATGAGCTCGATGCCCGCCGTGATGTTTCCCCACTGATCGCTGCCGCCCATCTGCAGCTCGCACCCGTCCAGGTGGTACAGGTGCCAGTAGTCGTACGCCTGCGTCAGCATGTAGGTGAACTCGGTGAACGAGATCCCTGTCTCCATGCGCGCCTTCACCGATTCCTTCTGCAGCATGTAGTTCACGGTGAAGTGCTTGCCGACATCCCGCAGGAAGTCCATCAGCCGGAGCGGGCGCAGCCAGTCGGCATTGTTCCGGACGCGCGCCGCGTTGTCGCCGTCGAATCGGACGAAGCGGCGGAGCTGCCAGGTGATCGCCTTCGCGTTGGCGTCGATCTCCTCGACGTCGAGGATGGGACGCTCGGTCCGCTTCCCCCCGGGGTCACCCACCATGCCGGTCCCGCCGCCCACCAGCACCACCGGCGTGCCGCCGGTCCGCTGAAGCCAGGCCAGCCCCATGATCGGCACTAGATTGCCGACGTGGAGCGAGTCCGCGGTCGGATCGAACCCGATGTAGCCGGTCACCGGCCCGGCGGCGACCCGCGCCTCCGCCCCCGGGGTCAGGTCCTGGATGAATCCCCGCTCGGCCAGCGTGGTGATGAGGTTGGTCATGGCGCCAATCGTAGGCCACTCGCTACTTTTCATCAATATGCCGCGTCCCGTCGCCTCCCGTTCGAATCGCACGGCAAAGACCAAGCGCCCCCTGCAGACCTGGCTGACCCCGGGATTCAAGCGGAACGCCGTCGTCGCCGTCCTTGCTGCCGTTACGTTCGCATTCGTCGTCCTGCTCGTTGCCTGGATGCGGATCTGCGCCGGCAACGCCTGCCCTTCCGTGGACGGGCTCACCGGCTATTCCGCCAACCAGGCGGCCAAGGTCTACGCCGCCGACGGCCGGCTGATCACCGACCTCGGTCTCGAGCGCCGCACGGTGGTGCCGCTCAAGGAAATGGCCCCCGCGGTCATCGCCGCCTTCGTCACCACCGAGGACAAGCGCTTCTACTCGCATCACGGCATCGACTGGTTTCGCGTCTTCGGCGCGATCAAGAACAACCTGATCGAGGGGCGCGTGGCCGAGGGCTTTTCGACCATCACCATGCAGCTCGCGCGGAATCTCTGGCCCGAGGACATCAGCGGCCGGGACAAGAGCATCCGCCGGAAGATGCGCGAGGCGCGGGTGGCCCTCGAGATCGAGCGGAAGCTTCCCAAGGACCGGATCCTCGAGCTCTATCTCAACCAGATCGACCTGGGGAACCGCGCCTACGGCGTCGAGGTCGCGAGCCAGCGCTACTTCGGCAAGTCGGTGCGCGATCTGAATGTGGCCGAGGCGGCGACGCTGGCGGCGATCCCGAAGGCGCCGTCACGATACAACCCCAAGAAGAATCCGAATCTCAGCGTCCAGCGGCGGAACGTGGTGATCAACCTCCTCCGCGACGCGGGCAAGCTGAGCCCCGCCGACGCCGAGCGCTGGAAGGCGTACCCGCTGCTCCTCTCATCCCGCTCGGACTTCAGCGGTGTGGCCGAGTACTTCGTGGAGTACGTGCGCCAGCAGATGTACAGCCGGTTCGGCGACGATCTCTACAAGCAGGGCTACAGCATCTACACCACGCTCGACCTCGACATGCAGCAGGCCGCCGAGCGCGCGCTGGAGGACCAGCTTCGGAAGATCGAGAAGATTCCGGGCTTCCGGCATGAGACGTACAAGGCGTACACCGACGCCCACGCGGGCGACGATACCGGCAACCATCCCCAGACCCCCTATCTCCAGGGCCTGGTCCTCACGCTGGACGCCCATACGGGCGCGATCCGGGTGATGATCGGCGGCCGCGACTTCGGCGACAGCAAGTTCAACCGCACCGTGCAGGCGCTTCGCCAGCCGGGCTCGACCTTCAAGCCGTTCGTCTACTCCGCCGCGATCCGGGCGGGCTATCCGCTGTCGCACGTGGTGGTGGACGAGCCGTTCACTCTCGACGTTCCCGGCCAGGACCCCTGGACGCCCCAGAACTACGACCTGCAGTTCAAGGGGCCGCACGACCTCCGCTGGAACCTCAAGGAGTCGCGCAACATCCCGGCGATCAAGCTGGGCATGGAGATCGGCGAGGACGCAGTCATCGCCGAAGCGCGCCGGTTCGGCATCTCGACGCCGATTTCCGCCGTGCCCGCGATCAACATTGGCGCCGCCGACGTCCTGCCGATCGAAATGATCAGCGCCTATACCGCCTTCGCGACGCTGGGCACGCGCGTCGCGCCGTCGGCGATCCTCCGGGTCGAGGACCGGAAGGGCAACATCGTCTGGCAGCCGACGCCGAGATCCGAGGAAGTCATGAGCACCCAGCAGGCCTGGCTGATGACATCGGTCCTCCGGGACGTCGTGCTGCACGGCACCGCGGCCGGCACCGTGGGCGGACAGGTCAACTTCCCGACCGCCGGCAAGACCGGCACGACCAACGATGGAAACGACGTCTGGTTCATCGGCTTCACGCCGGAGCTCGTGACCGGCGTCTGGATGGGCTTCGATCAGCCGACCAAGATCATCAGCAACGCCCAGGGTGGCCGCCTCGCGGCGCCCGCGTGGACGACGATGATGAAGGAGATCTACGACCGGCGTCCCATCCCCCGTGAGTGGTCCCGGCCCGACGGCCTGACGCTGGCCGAGGTCGACATCACCAGCGGCTACAAGGCGACGACACTCTGCCCGACCGACGTCCGCTACATGGAGTCGTTCATCCCGGGGACCGAACCGACCGAGTTCTGCCCGCTGCATCTCTTCGATCCGTTCGGGGGCAGCACCGTCGGCGGGGCCACCCCGCCGGGCGCGACGGCAACCCCGGCGGCCGCTCCCGCCTCGGCGCCGCCTCACTGATCATGAAGCTTTCCCGCCACGCCGCGATCCTCGGGATCATCCGCGAGCGGCGGGTCCGCAGTCAGGACGAGCTCCGCACGGCGCTCGCCGCGCAGGGAATCAGGGCCACCCAGGCCACGCTGTCGCGCGACATCCACGAGCTTGGCCTGGTCAAGGTGTCGGATGCGGAAGGCGTCTTCTACGGGACGGGCACGGAGGCAGGAAGCGTCCGGCCCGATCTGGGCCAGCTGGTGCGCACGCTGCTCGTGAGCGTGGACGGCGTCGGCCCGCTGCTCGTGCTCCGGACGGCGGCGGGCTCGGCCGGCGCCCTGACGGCAGCGATCGACGGGGCGGGGTGGAGCGAGGTGATCGGAACCATCGCCGGTGACGACACCGTGCTCGTCGTGACCCGCGGACCGCGGGAGCGCGAGGCCGTCGCCGAGCGGCTCCGGCGCACGGGCTGAGCGGCCGCGCTCAGTCCACCGCTTCCCGTCCCAGTACCGCCATGTCCTTGTCTCCGTGGCCCTCGGCGATGAGCGCGTCCATTCGGGTCGCGATCGCGGCCAGCGCCGCCAGCGGCCGGTCGCCGGCGGTTTCCAGCATCAGCCGCACATCCTTCCGCGCCATCGTGAGCTCGAAGCTCGGCGCATAGTTGGCGGCGGCCATCGCCTTGCCGCGCCCCGCGATTACCTGAGCCGGATCGAAGAACCCGAGGATGCCGAGCGCGTCGTCCGGTCCGACCTCGGCGCCGGCGGCGACGGTGAAGACGTCGGCCATCAGCGCCGTGAGCCCGACGATGAAGGCATTGCCGCACAGCTTGTAGACTGCGGCCAGGTCCGGCCGCTCTCCCGCGTATTCGACTCGCGCCGCCATCCGAGCGAGGTCGGCCTGCACCGCGTCGAACAGCGCCCGGGGTCCGGCGGCAAGGATCGTCCCCTTGCCGGCACGAGCCGCCGACGGGCCGATGAAGACGGGGCAATGCAGGTAACGCACCCCTTCGGCGTTCAGCCGCTGGGCGCGCTCGGCGGTCAGCGCCGGCTGGGTGGTCGTGTGATCGACTATGATCGCTTCGGGGCCGAGACCGGGCCGAAGCGCGGCGATGACCTCCTCGACCACCGCATCGTCCCGGAGCACCAGGTGGACCCGGCCCACCCCGCGGACTGCCTCCGCCGGCGTCTCGGCGACGCGCACACCGAAGCGCTCGAGGGCCCGCGCCTTTGCCGCGGTCCGGTTCCAGACCACGATGCGCTCCCCCCGCTTCGCGGCGGCCTCGACCAGGGCGCCGCCGAGCAGCCCGGTCCCGAGAAATGCAGTTTCCGACATGGACAGCGTCCTCTTTCCCGAGCTCCCGCGGCCCCTACCGCCGTCCGGGAGCGTTCGTTACGATTGAATGGACCTGGAGATCGTGATGTCCTGGTTGCCGGCCACGCTGGCCGCGCATCGTGTACCCGCTGCGATTCGGGGAGAGTCTCCGTGCGGTGTCTGGCGCTGAACGCGTCGTTCGAACCTCTCACCATGGTGCCTATCAGGCGCGCCCTTCGGCTGGTCATCGAGGGGAAGGCCGAGATTGTCGAAGCGGACGACGATGTCATAAGAAGCGAACGGCTGACACTGCCGAAACCCGCGATCATCCGTCTCGTCAAGTTCGTGCACGTCCCCCGCCGCTTCCGCCGCCAGGTCACCAACACATTCCTCTTTGCCCGCGACGGCTATCGCTGCCAGTACTGTCATCGGCAGCAGAATGAGCTGCGGCATCGGGAATGCCTGACCCGCGATCACCTGATTCCGCTCTCGCGCGGGGGCGACAACGAGTGGACCAATGTGGTCACCGCCTGCAGCAGCTGCAACACGCGCAAGGGAAACTCGCTGCCGCACGAGTGTCACATGGAGCCGATCACGCCGCCGCACGAGCCGCACTTCGTCCACCTGAGCTGGGCGGTTCGCCGGCTCACGGCGACGCAGGCGAAGTACATCACTCTCTTCTACGGCCCCGAGGCGCTTCGGGCCCTCGGCATGTAGCGTCCGAGGCCGTATCCCAGCGCCATCCCGAGCGCCGCCGCGATCCAGTCGGCGGCGCTCGTCGCTTGCAGGCCGAAGAGCGGAGGAACGGCGCCGAGCGCGAGCGCGACGGCCGCGCCGCAGACCACCACAACTCCGCTCCACCCGCTACCGTCTGTCGCCCGCCCGGCCCAGAATCCGATCGCGATCAGCGTCATCCCGAGCCACGCCGCGCCGATCGCTTCCGTTGCCGGTCCGCGATCCCGACGCCAGGGCCAGACGAAGGCCCAGTTCCCGCTCGGCGCCATTACGAGGCGGCGCGTCGCCGTGCGGCCGGCCGCCTCGGCGCTCGCGGTGACCACGCCGGCGTGCCAGGTGGCGCGGAGGATGACCGGGAGGCCGGGACGCTCCGGCGCCGCGCCCGGCAGGAGCAGCTCGGGACTGTGAAAGCGGAGCAGGGCGGCACGACTCCGGAGGGTGAACTCGTAGTCGCCGCCCTTCTGCCTCCACTCGAGGAAGATGTTGCCCGCGTCGTTCGCGAGCCCGAAGATCTGCGCGTTGTCCTCCCACGTTCGGCCGGAGGTCGCGGCGACCGCCAGGTCGAATTCGGCAGAGGCGATACGCTCTCGAATCGCGGGCGTGGCGGCGAGCGGGCCATCGCGCAGGGGGCGTCCGTCGAGTGACGCGCTCAACACCTTCCCGGCGAACGTCCCCCGCCCGCCGAAATCGTGGGCCCACTGGCCCCAGTAGCCACCGCCGGCCGGGGCGGGGTGAAGGGCCCAGGCGCTGATGATGTAGACGGCCAGCCAGATTGCCGTTGCGGCAAGGGCTAGCCGGACGGCGGCCCGCCTGGCCGGAGCGAGGAGCCGACCTGCCGAGCTCGCCAGCGCCCACCCCGCGGCTCCTCCCGCCGTGTTGGTGAGCAGGTCACTCAGGGTGGCGTCGCGGCCGACGACCACGGTGTACTGGAGGAGCTCCACCGAGAGGCTCACCAGGAACGCCGCGGCGATGGTGAAGGCGAGCGATCGCCGGAGTCCGGCGAGTCCTGCCCCCAGCGGGATGAAGAGGGCGAGGTTGAGCAGGACATCGGCGCCGCCGACGTCGCCGCAGACCAGGCAGTCGAGCGGGGTCCGCTGAGCATCGAGGATCTGGCTTGGCGCCGACCGGAGGGTGAGGGCTCCGATCGCCAGGAGCCCTGCGAGGGTGAGGGCGGCGGCCGGTGCAACTCGTTGCAGATTCACGGGTAGGCCCGCCGGCCGATGCCGATCACTCGCCGCAGGGCTGGTGCGGTAGCGGCGCTACAACACATGGGCCCCCAAAGAAATTTCAATATCTATCCCGTTTGATTGCATAGGGTTATATTCTCGCCGATCACCTCCGTGGGCGGCATGCCGCTTGCTCAACCCCCCACGGGTCCACCACCACCAACGCACCGCAGGAGGGCCCCCTGGCTGCACCGCAGATTTTGGTGCCGGAGGAAGAAGTCACATCGAGCCGCCGTCGGCTCGCTCCCGCGCCCGATTACGGGTGGTACCTGCTTGGCTGGCTGGGCCTGGTATTCGTAATCGTCGGTGGCAGTACGCTGGCGATGATGTGGTACCCGGTGTTGATCGGGAATCCCCAGTGGGAATTCGGGACGGTATCGAGCATGTATGATAACCTCCCGATTACCGCCCTCGGCCTGGGCCTGTTGCTCGGCGCCGGGGTAGCACGGGGAGTCCGGTGGTGGACGAGGATCGCTGCAGTGCTCTTCCTGCTGCTGGCGGTCATCGTGATCGGAGGACTGGTGCTCTACGCGACGAACATTCCCCTCGCGCTGCGCTCCGTCGCCGATCCGCTCGCAAGAAGTGGCTTGAAGCGGGCAATCGTGAAGGCGTTGCTGCAGGGCGTGATGTACGGTGGGGTTTTCAGTATCCTGGGCGTTTCGGCGTTGCGGCACAGTCGAGTCACCCGAAACCGGTAGTCAACATTCGTAAGGAGCGACCGATCATGAAGAAGTTTGGGCGAATCATCGGCAGTGCCGCGGTTCTGCTCGCTGCGTCGGCTACGGCCGCGCACGCAGACCTCGGCGGGCTGGTGAACGGCACGCAGTACTGCGGTGGCAACACCTTCAGTACCTGCGCGACGATCACCAACATCAGCTACTCGGGCGGCGTTGTGACCCTCACGGTCCAGAACACCTCCGGTAGCGCCTCGAGCGTGTTCACCGCGATCGGCCTGGCCAACATCGGCGGGACCTTCACGGTCACGAACTTCACCTCGAGCAGCGGCAACTTCGTGCAGGGCACCAACGGCCTGAACGGGGCCGGGATCCAGGACGCCGTGATCGGAGCCAATTCGATCGCGCCGCCGTCGCAGACCGGCCTCAAGGACGGCCAGTCGGTGACCTTCACGTTCACGCTCAGCGGCTCGCCGGACCTGACCGATCTGCAGCTGGCGATCCACGATCAGGGCGGCACCGGCGCGGGTGGTTGCGCCACGTCCACCAAGCTCGTCGTCACCGGTGGCGTCGCCAACGATCCGACCTGCGGCAGCACCACCGTTCCCGAGCCGATGACCATGTCGCTGCTCGCGACTGGCCTCGCCGGCATGGGCGGCCTCGGCGCCTTCAAGCGTCGTCGGAAGTAAGCTTCATAAACGGACACACAAGAAACGCCCCGGCGATCTGCCGGGGCGTTTTTTTGTGCCCGTCACCCTCACGCGGCTGTCGAGAACCAATCCCAGGTGCGTGCCAGGCCTTCCGCCAGGCCGACCAGCGGCCGGTAGCCCAGCACCTGCTCGGCCCGCTCCAGGCTCGCCAGGGAGTCGCGCACGTCGCCCGGGCGCGGTGGGGCGTGCCGCCGAGCCACCGGACGCCCGGACACCTGCTCCACGAGGCCCAGGAGCGTATTGAGCGATGTCCGCGAGCCCGCCCCGCAGTTGACGACCCAGCCGTTCACCCTTTCCGCCGGTCCGAACGCCGCCAGGCGGTTCGCCTCGACGACGTTGGCGACGTAGGTGAAGTCGCGCGTCTGCTCCCCGTCGCCATGCACCTCAGCAGTGCCCCCCCGGAGCGCCGCCTCGAAGAACGCCGGGATGACGGCGGCGTAGGCGCTGTGCGGACTCTGCCGGGGCCCGAAGACGTTGAAGTAGCGCAACGCCACCCCCTCCAGCAGCCCGCTTCGCGCGTAGGCCAGCACATACTGCTCACCCGCCAGCTTCGCCGCCGCGTAGGGCGACCGGCAAAGCGGCTCCATCGTCTCCGTCTTGGGCAGGACTGGGGTGTCCCCGTAGATCGAGCTGGAGCTGGAGAAGACGACGCGCCGCACCCCCGCCGCCCTCGCTGCCTCGAGGAGGCGCATCGTGCCGTTGGCGTTGTGGTCGTGCGACGCCCAAGGGTCGGCCAGCGAGCGCGGGACGCTCGGCAGCGCTGCCAGATGGAAGACCAGCTCCACGCCCGCGCTGGCCCGTGCCGCCGCCGCCTCGTCGCGCAGGTCGGCCTCCAGGAACTCGATGTCGCCCCGGACGTCGGCCAAGTTGGCGGCCGAGCCGGTCGAGAGATTGTCGATCACGCGGACGCGATGCCCATCCGCGAGCAGAGCGCGGACGACGTGCGAGCCGATGAAGCCGGCGCCGCCGGTTACGAGGCAGGATGTGGATGGCATGGCGACAAAGATATCCCGGGTGGGCTACGGCAGCTCGAACGCGGAGGGCTGGGGGAAGAGCCGCGCCAGGATCCGGTCCTGCCGGAGCGATTCGTCGCCGAGCCCGGCGTTGATGCAGAAGAGCGCGGGGAGCGTCTCGCGGGTGTAGCCCTGGAGATCGAGCTCGTGCGGGAAGAAGCGGTGGGACAGATAGCCCGGCACCGCCGAGCCTTCCTGGAGGCAGCGGTAGCGGGTCAGGGCCATGAAGTTGATGTCGTGCGCGTTGCGGAACCTGCTGCCCGAGGACTGCCGGTACTCACGGGGGAAGACCTCGGTCGTCTTCCTCAGCTCGGACTTCACCATCGACTGGGCCTGATGGAAGTCCGTATACCGTACCTTCCACCACGGTCGCCGCGATTCAAGCAGCACCTTGAGGTTGTTGTATGAGTACATCCAGAGCCGGCCGTGCGGGCTGTAGGTCACCTGATGCGCCGGAGTGATCCAGACGTCGTAGTGGGCGTAGTCGTCCGAGAACATGACCTTCATGACGACCCGGCCGTCCGGCAGGCGCGCGAAGAAGTCTTCCTTGCGGAGCGGCTGGCCGAAGAAGAAGTCGTCGTTGACGTGGAGGAAGTGCTCGGCCAGGCCCGGGATCCGGTGCAGCTGCGCCTCGATCGCGACCGAATTGAAAGTCGGCAGCCAGCTTTCCTCCGGCATGAGGCTGGACTGCTCCACCAGCTGGATCTTCGGATGCGCCAGGTTCAGCCAGGACGGCACCTGCTGGTCGGTGACGATGAAGATCTTCCGGGCCCACGGCACGAATGCCTCGACCGATCGGAGCGAGTACCGCAGCTCGTCTTCCTCGACATACCGCACGTCGGGATTGAAAAGTTTCGGTGGAAGTCCGTACTGCTGGAGCCAGTAGTTGCGCTTCTCCCGATGCTTCGGATCCTGACCGCTCACCCAGAGGTAGACCAGGTCGACGTCCAGCGACGAGAGATCGCTCCCGGGATCACTCGTGGGCGCGAATGCCCTGGGGTGGGGCGGCGCCTTGCCTCTCAGCGTTGCCCAGCGCCGGGCCAGACGATAGGCGACGTACTTCGGGTCGGTGAGCAGGCTGAGCAGGACGAGCCACGACTTCCAGGTCGGGGCAGTGCCCTCGTTGGGCCGGGGGGCCGGGCTCATACGATGGACTCCTTGGCCGGCGCCAGCTCGAAGGCCGACGGCTCCCGAAACAGGCGGGCCAGGATGCGGTCTTCCCTCAGCGACTCCTCTCCGAGACCGGCATTGATGCAGAAGAGCGTGGGCAGGGTCTCGCACGTGTAGCTCCGAAGGTCCCGCTCGTAGGGGAAGAACGTATGCGGCACGAACCCCAACACAGCCGTCCCGCGCGCCAGAGCGCGATATCGGGCGATGGAGATGAAGCTGATGTCATGCACGCTGCGGAACCGCCGCGCGGCAGTCTCCTGGTGCTCGCGGGGAAACTCCCGCACGGCGCTCTGCAGTTCCGACTTGATCATCGGCTGAGTCTGGTGCGAATCCACGTAGCGGATTTTCTGCCACGGGCGCCGGAGCTCGAGGAGGACCTTCAGGCTGTTGTACGACGACATCCAGAGCCGTGCCAGCGGGTCGTGATTGACGAGGTGCGCGGGGACGATCCAGCTGTCGAAGTTCTTCTCGCGTTGCGGAAACATGATCTTCATCGCGATGCCGCCGCCGCGCTTCGTCGTGAAGAAGTCCTCCTTCCGGCAGGGCTGGCCGAAGAAGCAGTCGTCATTGGTGTAGATGAAGTGCTCGGACAGCCCAGGAATGTTCTGCAGGCTGTTGATGATGACCTTGGTATTGAAGGTCGGGAGGAACCGCGCATCGATGATCTGGCGGTGGTCCACGATCTCCACTCGTGGATTGCTGCGGTCGAGCCATGGCGGCACCTGGTCGTCGGTCACGATGAAGACCTTCCGCACCCACGGCGCGAATTTCTCGACCGAGCGCAGGGCGTACCGCAGCTCGTCCTCCTCGACGTAGCGAACGTCCGGATTGAAGAGCCGGGGCGGCAGTCCGCACTGCTGGAGCCAGTAGTCGCGCTTCTCGCGATGCTTCGGATCCTGGCCGCTGACCCAGGGGCAGACGAGGTCCACCTCGAGGGCGCCGAGATCGTCGGCCGCGGCTGTGGCTCGCGGTCGCGGGCTCGGCGACGGCGGTGTGCCACCGACCAGACGTGCCCAGCGCCGCCGCAGCCGGTACGACAAGTACCGCGGGTCCGTCAGCAGGCTGAACAGGACGAACCACGATTTCCAGGTCGGGGCGGTTCCGGCGGCGGTCAGATGGACGGCGCTCATTCTGGAAGAAATCCCTGCCTTCGGAGCGGGGTCAATCCCGCGGCGGGGGAGGCACGAAGCCGGGCTTCCCGGCTCGCAGCTGGTCGAGCGCCGCCGTCAGCCGTGCGACGCGATCGGCGAACACGGTGGCTTCGCTCAGCACCGCGCGGTCGGGATGGTCGCGCACGTCCGCCAGACCATCCGCGACGCGCTGAATCAGCTCCGGCCCGCTCACCTCCTGGTCCGGACGCCGGCCGTGCCGCGTGAGCTTCCGGGTTCTCATGATCCGCCGGGCGTAGCCTCGCAGGCGCCGCAGCGGCCGCTCGTTCGAGTTGTCGAACGGTGCCGGAAGTCGCACGGGCTCGTAATTCAGGTCGAGCGACGCGCACCAGTCGTTCCACTTGAAGGGGTTGGCGTGGCCGTAGATCGTGACCGGCACCCAGGGAACCCTGAGCGTGTCCGCGAGAATGGCGGCGTGCATCGCATCTGCGATCA
Organism: Bacillota bacterium; assembly: GCA_050257015.1. Taxonomy (GTDB): domain Bacteria; phylum Gemmatimonadota; class Gemmatimonadetes; order Gemmatimonadales; family GWC2-71-9; genus JAICUF01. The sequence continues at coordinate 22,150 of JBLMWC010000041.1, forward strand.
CCAGCCGTGAGCCGGCCAGCGCCGCCAGCGTCGGCTCGACCGCGGCGGTGGGATCGACGTACCTGATGCCCAGCCGCCGGCACAACGGCCGCCAGTCGAAGAGTGTGGCGCTCACGTGGTGCGGCATGAAGCTGACGGCGCGGCGCGGGTAGCGGCCGCCGTCGAACACCGTCGATACCAGTGCGGCCGCGTCGGTCGCCGCGAGGGAGGCAGGGAGGCCGAGGCGAGCGGCGGTGAGGGGCCCGCGCACGCAGTGGAACTCCCACGTCGGGTCAAGGTGCGGCGGCTCGCCGTAGCCCATCCCCGATCCGAGCACGACCTTCCGCGCGGCCGCGGGAAGTCCGGCCCGGATGATCGTTCCGATCCCGAGGAAGAGCGAATCCGGCCGGCCATCGAAGAACCCGGGCAGGAGCCGCGACCAGAGCCACGGGTTGAGATCGTCGCCGAAGTTGCCGGCGGGGTCGCGGTAGTACCAGAGCTTCATCGGCGGCCCTCGCCCGACTTCGGCGCCTTCGCCGGCCCCGGCACGACTCGCTTGAACGGCGCCAGGCGCCGTCGCACGGAAGGTCCGAGCGCGTCCCAGAGCCGCGCAGCCGCGCGCCACGGGGGCCGGAGGAGCGTGACGCGCCAGCGCCAGCGCCGGTAGGTCGCGTCGCTGCCGGGTACCATCGTGTGCAGGGCCAGGACCGACCGGATCGTCGCGGAGTCCCGCACCTTCCAGGCGATCACCAGCGACCGCTCCCACGCCTGCAGCAGCAGCCGCTGCAGTGTCGCGCGCTCTTCCGGCGATGCCCCCGGCTCCTCGGCCTGCCAGATGCGCCAGCGCGCTTCGCAGGCGCCGCGGGACAGTGCCGCCTCGTTCCGGCTGGCCTGCGTACCGTGCACCCGGTACCGCGCGGAGAACCGGTTCCGGCCGACGAACGGGTGTTGCCGCGCAAGGCGGAGCCACAGATCGTAGTCCTCGGCGTGCCGGAGATCGGAGCGGTATCCGCCCGCGGCGAGGAGTGCGCTCCGTCGCACGATCACGGCGGACTGGACGATGAGGTTTCGTTGGAGGAGCGCGTGCAGCATCCGCCGCGCCGTCTCGTCGGGCGCCGGCCGGCCCATCTCCTTCTCGTGAGCCCCGAACGTCCGGGCGCGGGCGAACGCGAGCGCGGCGTCCGGATATCGCTCCAGCAGCTCGAGCAGTCCGGCGCAATGGTCGGCTTCCCACAGGTCGTCGGCATCGAGGAAGCCGATCACGTCGCCGGACGCTTCCCGGATGCCGATGTTGCGGGCCGCGGCAGGACCCTCGCGTCCGGCGGTGTGGAGCACGCGCGCGCCGAGACTGGCGGCGAGCTCGGCCGATCCGTCAGTGGAGCCATCGTCCACGACGAGAATCTCCCGAACCGGTCGCGTTTGTGCGCGGACCGAGGCGATTGCATCGGCCAGGTACTCGGCTCCGTTGAAGCACGGCATGACGACGGACAGACTGAGCATCGGCCTTTCGAATGACGGATGACGCGCCGCGCGGGGCGGGTTAGCTTCCGGAACGATGTCCAGCATAACCCGGCCCGCCCATTTCTTCACTATCGACGTGGAGGAGCACTTCCACGTCTCGGCGTTCGACGGACTCGTCGACCGCGCCGACTGGGAGCGGCTCGAGTCGCGGGTCGAGCGGAACGTCGGCGTCCTCCTCGATCTCCTCTCGCGCCATGACACGCTCGCCACCTTCTTCACCGTCGGCTGGGTGGCGCGCAAGTACCCGGTGCTCGTGCGGCGCATCGCCGAGGCGGGTCATGAAGTCGCGTCGCACAGCTTCTGGCATCGCAAGGTGAGCCGCCTGACGCCGGCCGAATTCCGGAGCGACATCCGCGACTGCAAGGCGGCACTCGAAGCCGCGACCGGTCGGCCGGTGCGCGGTTTCCGCGCGCCGAGCTTCTCGATCCGGCCCGGCGGCGAATGGGCCTTCGACGTGCTGCTCGAGGAAGGGCACGTCTACGATTCGAGCCTCTTCCCGATTCACCGCCCGGACTACGGCTATCCCTCGGCGCCTTCTGTGCCGCACGTGATTCGTCGCCCCGCCGGCGCCCTCCTCGAGCTTCCGCTGGCCACCTTCGCGATCGGCCGCGCGCGCCTGCCGGCCGCCGGCGGAGGGTACCTCCGGCAGTTTCCGCTGGCCCTCGTTCGCCACGCGTTCCGGCAGTACGAGGCGAAGGGAATCCCCGGCATGTTCTACGTCCATCCATGGGAGATCGATCCCGACCAGCCAAGGATCGCCGCGCCGTGGCTCACCCGCGTCCGTCACTATCGCGGGCTCGACCGCACATTGCCGCGGCTGGAGCGGCTCCTCACGGAGTTCCGGTTCACCTCGGTGGCGGCGGCCTTCCGACTCGACGCGCGCGCCCCCACCGATCCCTGGCCCGGGCTGGCTGTCGCGTGACTGTGACGGTCGAGCGCTACAGCGGAGACGGCGCTTCCTGGGACGCCTTCGGCCGCACTCGGCACGGCTGGACTCACTACCACAGCTACGGATGGAAGCGGGTCATCGAGCAAACGATGGGCCACGCGTGCATCCCGCTGGCAGCCCGGAATTCCGCGGACGGCGAGCTGGCGGGAATCTTGCCAGTGGTGCGCGTCAGCACGCGCCTGTTCGGCCGCTACATCGTCTCCATGCCGTTCCTCAACTACGGCGGCCCGCTCGGGAGCGACGAAGCGGTGCGCGAGCTGGCGCGGTTCGCCGCCGCGATGGCGGACCGGGAACGGGCCAGGCTGCTCGAGCTCCGTAGCGCGGTCGAGCTGCCGGTCGACCTGCCCGTCTCGCACCGGAAGATCACCGTCGTGCTGCCGCTCGCGCCCGGCGGTGATGTGGAGGCGGCATGGAAAGGGCTGGGAACGAAGCTCCGTGCGCAGGTGAAGCGCCCGCAGAAGGAAGGGGTCGGCGTGCGCTTTGGCCGGGAGCAGGTGGATCCGTTCTTCGAGGTCTTCGCCCGCCACATGCGGGATCTTGGCACGCCTACGCTGCCGCGCGCCTTCTTTCGCGCAATCGCCGACCAGTTCGGCGAGGAGGCATGGTTCGGCTGCGCATATCTGGGTGACCGGCCGATCGCCGCGGGCGCCGGTTTTCGCTGGGGCGACG
>JBLMWC010000042.1:0-5109 GCA_050257015.1 Bacillota bacterium
GCCCGCCGCCGCGCGAGCTCGCGCTCGACGCGGGCCTGCACCATCTCGATCCCGATCCGGTTGAAGCCTCCCTCGGGAAGGATCACGTCGGCATAGCGCTTCGACGGCTCCACGAACTCCAGATGCATCGGCCGGACCGTCGTCAGGTACTGCTGGATGACGTTGTCCATGGTGCGGCCCCGCTCGCGCGTGTCGCGCAGGAGGCGGCGGATGAAGCGGACGTCGTCGCCCACGTCCACGAAGATCCTGATGTCGAAGAGGTCGCGGAGGCGCGCGTCGGCCAGCAGGAGAATCCCCTCGACGATGATCACCTCGCGCGGCTCGACCCGGATCGTCTCCGCCGCGCGCGTGTGTCCGGCGAAATCGTAGGTCGGCTTGTCGATGGCGCGCCCCGCGGCGAGCTGCTCCAGGTGGAGAACCAGGAGCTCGGTGTCGATCGAATCGGGGTGGTCGAAGTTGACCTTGCGCCGCTCCTCGAGCGTGAGCTCCGACAGGTCGCGATAATACGCGTCCTGATCGAGGAGCACGGCGCCGAGGCCGACGGCTTCATGGATCGCGGTGGCGACCGTCGTCTTGCCCGAGCCGGTCCCGCCGACCACGGCGATGATGAGCGGACGATGCGGCATGCTTCCGCCGCTCAGCTGGCCTCGTCTTCGGCCTTCTCGCCGGCCTTGACGATGTCGCCTCTGGTGAAGAGGATGTCCTTCAGCACCGTGCGCCATTTCGGTGTCCGCCGCAGCAGGAATTCGAGGTCCATGCCGAAGTGCTTGAACTCCTCCTGCTGGGCATTCTGCATGATGGCCCGGGCTCCCTTGTCCTGCTCCACCGCCAGCCGCTGCTCGTACCACCCGATCGCTTCGGCCTCCTCGATCATCGAGGTGATCATGCGGGCGAACGTCCGGGTCTTCTCGGGCAGCTCGGACGGGGGTTCGTGATACTGATCGGTCGCCATCGGATCTCCAGTTGGTGCGGGCGAATGGGTGGGGGCAAGGCGGAGCTCAGCGACCGCCCTCGTCGAAGATAGTCAGCAGCTCGTAGACGGCGGGCTCGAGCCGGGCCATCGACGGCCGATCGGACGAATACTCCCGGTCGCCCAGGACGTCGCGCGCCAGGGAGTCGGCGACCGGACCGGTGACCGTCGGCCGCAGGCGGACGATGAAGCGTCCCGCACCGCTGTCGCCCGGCGCGAGCCTGCCGCCGTTCCACGAGACCACGGTTCCGGCGTAGTCCCATCCGAAGCCGAGGAGCACGAACGGCCGCCCGTTGAGCTGCGCGAGGCGCGACAGGCGCGTCCCGAGCGTCACGCCGGCGTCGGTGTGCCAGGCGCTGGTGTCGCCACGGATCGTCACGAAGCGCGGGACGGTGCCGGCGGAATCACGGAAGGCGACCTGCACCCGGCGCAGCGAATCGTCGGGGTAGACCGTCGCGCCGGGCGCGGTCTCGCCTTCGCCGACGTCCACCTCCTCGACACGCACGTTGGCGTCGCCGTAGATCCGTCGCAGGTCGGCCAGCGTGGTGACCGCGGTGATGGGGCCCGCCTGCATGCCGGGCACGATCGTCCGGTCATCGGCCTCGCGTGCGCCGCGCCCGCCGCAGGCCGCGGCGGCGAGCAGCAGTGCCGGGCACCATCTCAGACTCCCGCGTCCCATCCCGAGCGCGCGCGGAGGCGCGTGATGTGTGCGGTGTGGTGCGGACCGTGCCACGCGTAGAGGGCAAGGACCTCGTCGAGCGTCATCGTGGCGTTCCGCTCCGGATGGACGAGGGTCCGCTCGAACTCCGCCGGCGCGAGCGACCTGAGGAGCACCACCCACCGCTCGTGCAGCGCGTGCAGCAGGCGGAGCGACACCTCGACCGGCGTTCCGGCGACGTCGCCGAGCTCCGCCCAGCGCGCCTCGTCGTACGGCTTGATCGTGGGGCTCGACTCCGTGAGCGCGAGCTTGAACCGGATGACGGCGTTGAGGTGGCTGTCGGGGACATGGTGCACCACCTGACGCACGGTCCAGCCACCCGGTCGGTACGGTGTGTCGAGCTGCGCCGCGGACAGCCCGCGCGCCGCCGCGCGCAGCTCTTCGGGCGTCCGCTCGATCTGCGCGATCCGCTGTCGCCGCTCTTCGGCCGTCGCCGGCCGCGCGTAGGTGAAGGGCCCGATGGGAAACCGGAGGTCGTCAGCGGTCATGTCGGGCGCTCCCTACGCCGGATGCGAACGGAAGATGAAGTACACGGCGCCGACGATGCAGAGTCCCGCCCAGAGATAGTCCAGCTTGAGCGGCTGCTTCATGTACAGCACCGCGAACGGAACGAAGACCGTCAGCGTGATCGCCTCCTGAAGGATCTTGAGCTGGCCCAGGTCGTACGCGGTGTAGCCGATGCGATTGGCGGGCACCTGCAGGAGATACTCGAACAGCGCGATCCCCCAGCTCACCAGCGCGGCGACGTACCACTTCCGGTCGCCCAGATTCCGGAGATGCGCGTACCAGGCGAACGTCATGAAGATGTTCGAGAGAATCAGCAGTCCGGCGGTCCGCACGATGACGGGCATGGTCGCTCTCGCTCAGCCGGCCGCCGCCGGGCTCACGCGGTCCCTCCCACCCCGTAGCGCTCGCGGAGCACCGCCAGATGATGCCGCTCGTGCCCCGCGATGATCCAGGCGAGCGCGCGCGCAGTCATCGGACCCCCGCTCACGGTGCCGCGGCGCCGCAGCGCGTCGTCGCTCAGGTTCTCGAAGAGCGAGAGGCTGGCGCGACGCACCGAACGCCACTCGTCGAGCAGCGAGGCGAGAGGGCGCGAGTCGAACTCCGCGCCTGCGACAAGGTCGTTCTCGTCGAACCCGGGCAGTGGCGTCGCATCGGCGCGGGCCAGGCGGAGCGCGCGATAGCTGAAGATTCGCTCGCTGTCGGTGAGGTGACCGAGTATCTGCCGGATGCTCCACTTCCCGGGCGCATAACGGTGGCCGGCCCGCGACTCGCCGACGGCCGCGAAGAGCGCCGCAGTCGTCTCGAGCTGTTCCCGCATTGTGGTCAGGGGGTCGGTCGAGCCCGCCTCGGAAATGTAGCGGCCGAAATAGGGGGCGTATTCATCGGGTTCTGGTCGGCTGATCACGACGCCTCGCGCGCGTTCGGGTGGCAGGCTTCCACAGGTAGCGGTCGAGCGCGATCCGCCCGGCCGGACTGAATCGTACGCCTTCGGCGCTCAGCAGGATTCGCTGGAATCGGGCATCATCCGGGATCGCGCGGGCCGAGACCTCACCCTTCGCATTGATCACCCGGTGCCACGGGACATCGCTGTCCTCGGGAAGCCGGTTCAGCGCATAGCCGACCTGCCGGGCCTGGCGCGGGAGTCCGGCCAGCGCCGCCACCTGTCCATAGGTGGCGACCCGGCCGCGCGGTATCCGACGCACCACGGCGTAGATTCGCGCGGCGCTCACGGCCTCGGCCGGTCGGTCGCCCGCCGGCCCGGGGAGCGGTGCTGAACCTCGCCGGCGTGGCGGAGGCGCGAGTAGATCGCCTGCTCGATCGGCCCGCCGAACATGAGAACGGCCAGCGTGATCGAGACGGCGAGAAGCGCGATCTGCCACTGGCCCGCCCCGCAGGCGATGCCGAGACACGCGGCAATCCAGATGCTCGCCGCCGTCGTCAGGCCGGTGACGCTCTGCGCCGTGCTGTCACGCAGGATGACACCGCCGCCGAGAAATCCGATCCCGGTGATCACTCCCTGCACGACGCGCAGCACGCTTCCGGTGTCGGGCGGAGTGCCCGCGTGTGCCAGGCCGATGCTGGTGATCACGATCAGCGCCGCGCCGAGGGCCACCAGCGCATGCGTGCGGAGACCCGCGGGCTTGTTCTGGAGATCCCGGTTGATGCCGAGGGCGCACCCGATGACCATCGCCAGGACGAGCCGGCGCGCCACTTCGCCGAATCCCCCCAGTACTGCGATGGTGTCCATGCCGGCGCTCAGCTGGTCCTCGCCGGCGTCGGCGCCACGTTCCGCGCGCCGATCGAGAGCGTGGCGATGTGCGCGCTGGTCCCACGCTCGATCCGGAGCCCGACGGTTCCCGACGGCTGGACGGCGATCTTCGGAAGAATGGCGACGACCCCGCCGTCGATGGTGAAGGTGAGGTTTGCGCTGTCGGCCTGCACGCCGAGGACGATCCTGACATTGCCGGTGCCGCCGGGATGCTTCGGCGCGAACGCCGCCGCGCGCCACGGAATGAGCGCCGTCGTGGTGCCGTGACTCCGCCGGACGATCTGGTAGCGGCCGTCCGGTCCCACCACGAATGCGACGTAGTGCTCGGCGGGCGTCCCGAGGTCGCGGCCGCCGAGCATGATCCCGGCCCCAGTGCCCGGCGCGGACGAAAAGAGATAGAGCACCGACTCGAGCGAATCGTCGCCGCTCCAGGAGTTCGTGGTGTCGAAAGCCAGCATGCCGGCGCCTGCGACGGCGTGCCAGCCGGGGGCCATGCTCACGAACGGTACGGCGGTGTCCGACGGAGCCCGGGAGTCGAAGATGAGGCGCCACGCGGCGGGGCGGCTGGCCTGAGCCGACGCACTTCCCGCGGCGAAAGCGAGCAGCGAGACCAGGACGATGGAGCGGGACATCGGAGCGGATCCTCCTCTCTTCTTCCGGGCGGCGCCTAGCGGGAGGGACGCCGCGTCCACAGGGCGGCCAGCACCCGTGTCAGGCCTTCCCGGAGCTGCTGTGCATCAGAGTCGCTGATGTCGTGGCCGGTATAGCGGTCGGAAAGGGTTCCGGTCCACTCGAAGGCGGGAGGGTGATCCGGCGCAGGACGGAAGATGAAGCTGAACCACTGCTCCTTGGCATCCCACGAGAAGACCAGCTCCTCCGCCCGCCGACGCCAGTGGGCGCTCCGCCCGCCGAATGCGCCGGATTGCGGCTCCAGCTCGTCGAAACCGCGCGCCGCCGCGCCCTCGCGGATCATCTTCGTCAGGACGCCGAACAGTTCGTCGAGTGTCACGCTGACTCCGTCGAGGTCCGATCGGGATGGCGCCGGGTCACGGACAAGGGACGGCGGCGGAGTAGACTTCACCTGCAACCACGAACCGGAGCCGTTCCATGTTCAGCCGTACTGCCCGTGCACTGACCCTTGCGCTC
>JBLMWC010000043.1:0-15413 GCA_050257015.1 Bacillota bacterium
CCCGAGAACGACGGGACCGACGCACAGCAGGAGTGCGGTCCCTGCCGCCAGCCGAATCGGCTGGTCGCGAAGGCGATAGAGCAGCAGCGCGACCAGCGCGCAGGAGACGGCAATCAGCAGCGGAAACGCGGGCACATCCGTGCGGAAGCGCCCGCTGCCGGTGGCGCGGAGAGTGGTCACCACGGCCAACAGTCCGATCGCCGGGAGGAGCGCCACGTCGGCCGGCGCGAGCCTCCGCCGCGCTCCGACCGATGGCCGCAGGACGCAGGCCGCGACGATCAGCCATGCGTACTCGGCGATGCTCTTGAACACCAGCGGCGCCACGATGGCGCAGAACGCCCCGCCCACCGCGCCACCGACCGACATCCACAGATAGAACCCGGTCATCCCTTCGACCGGCGGCTTCGTCCGGACCAGCTCCCCGTGGCAGACCATGGCGGTGAAGAAGAATGCGACGAGGTGGAACGGGATGATCACCGGCGCAACCGCGGCCGATCCCCAGAACAGGAACAGCGCCACGCAGATGAGCAGCATCGGCTGCCACCGTACCCAGAAGCGGTGCGAGGGGCGAGGGCGCCGCGCGAAGACCAGCACGAAGCTGAGCAGGTAGAGACCGAGCGGAATCACCCAGAGGAGAGGCGCGGGGGTAATGTCGGTCGTGAGGTAGGTCGTGATCGCCAGCATCATCCCCGATGGAACGGCGGCGAGGAGCACCCAGTGCAGAATCGTCAGCGGTGGCGCCGAGTAACCGGACCTGCCGGTCAGCGGCGCCGCGTCGGGCACCCGTGCCCCGTACGAGCGCGCGACGCGCCAGGCACAGAGACCGATCAGCACGATCACGACCGCGTAGCCGGCGCTCCACGCCGCGCGTTGCTCCACCAGCCGGAGCCGCGGCTCGACGATGAACGGATACATCGCGAGCGCAAGGAGACTGCCCGCGTTGCTCGCCGAGTACAGGAAGTAGGGGTTCGCCGCCCCGGGATGATCGGTCTCCGCGAACCATCGCTGGAGCAGCGGACCGGTCGTCGAGAGGATGAAGAAAGGGAGCGCGATCGAAGAGGTCAGCAGCAGGAGGAGCCAGCCGACCGGCTCCGCACCCGGCGGCGGCGGCCCTGCGCGGAGCCGGACCGGCAACGCGAGAAGGGTGAGCCCGATCAGCGCCAGATGGGCCCACAGGTGCCGCCGCACGCCCAGGTAGCGCGTGGCGAGGTGGGAGTAGAGATACCCCGCGAGGAGTGTCAGCTGGAAGAACAGCACGCAGGTGTTCCACACGAACGCGCCGCCGCCCATGAGCGGAAGCACCATCTTGCTGAACATCGGCTGCACGAGGAACAGGAGCCAGGCGCTGAGAAAGATCGTGACGGAGAAGATCGCCCCCATCAGGCGTATACCCGCGGCCGAAAGAGGACCAGCGCGAGGGCGGGAAGGTAGATGAAGGCCAGCACGAACGGAGCGGCGGCCGGCACGTATCGCTCGCCCTGGCCGAGCGAGAGATAGAACGCCCCGTACCCGATGAGGCTGAGTCCCGACATGAGTGTCGTCTGCTTCCGCGTCCGCGGTATGAGCCAGAGCGGAAGCTGGTCGGCGAAGAAGAGGAGCTGCGGCACCGCGCCCATCGCGAGGAGAAGCCGCGCTTCCGGCGTGCGCCAGCGCAGCAGCGCCAGCCAGAGGAACGAGCCGCTGATGGTGAAGAGCGGCGGCGGATGGCCCTCGAGGGTCCGCAGGTTCCGGAGCCAGTCCCACGGCCAGCTCGGCAGCGCAGCCACCGACAGGAGAAGCGCCAGAGCGGCAAGCACGATCCCGCGCGCCGTGGGGCGCCAGGCAAAGGCCGCCAGGCCCAGGTTGGGTTTGAGCACGGCGAGGAATCCCGCCGCCGGCACCAGTGCACCGACCACGATGAGCGGCGACCACTGGCCCTGGCTTGCGGCCATCACGAATGCCGCGCTCGCGAACATCGGCCAGCGCCACGACGGAATTACCCAGGCGAGGATCGCCGACGACACCCCGACCGCGATCCCCGCCGCCACGGCGAGCGGCAGCCACGCCACGATGACCGCGGCGAGCACGGTCGGAAGCGGATAGTACAGTGGATCGGGAATCGGAGTCGGAAAGCCGATGTACGGATTCCGTCCCGACAGAAGGATGCGGGCACTCGACCAGAAGAACTGGAAGTCGGGAACAAAGGAGCCGTGATGGATGACGATGCCGAGCCAGGCGTACAGCCCGGCGACCGTCCCGACGATGATCGCGAACGCCGCGCGGCGGCGCTGCACTACTGACCGTAGGAGATGACCCGCCCCTGCTCGACGAGCACCGTGAGCCCGGTGTAGCGCCACTGCTGCCGGCCGGGCCCGGCCGTCGAGATCGTCGCCGGCTTGCCCAGCGACGCCCGCACCTGCTCGGCCGAGAAGCCGGAGCGGATCGTGCCGCACGCGATGAGCCCGAGGTCACTGTCGGACCAGCCGGGATACCGGGAAATGAGCCGCGCCACCGCTGAGGAATCGGCGCATCCCGGCGAGCCGGGAAGTGTCCCGGCCTGGCGGCCGCTGCGTGCCACCGACGCGACCCGGGCCGGCGGAACGACCGGCTGCACCACGGCCACGGGAGCGCGCCCTCCGCGGGGACCCCGCACCGCTCCCTGGTTCTCGGCTGGATCGGGACCGGGCGGAAGGCGCCATGTCAGATCACCGCCCCCTCCGCCACCGCCACCGCCTCCGCCTGCGTCCGCAGTCTGCACCTGCTGAATGAATCCGCGATCGAGGCCGAGCGTGCGCTCGAGCCATTCCCAGCGCAGGAACCCCAGCGCAAAGCTGAGTCCCGTTCCCAGCAGGATGAGGAGCAGAATCGGGCCGACGACGTTGAATGTCGTGGCGTGCCCGCACCACGGACACGTGGTGCTGTTGGTGCTGATCTGCCCGCCGCAGCGGCGGCATTGAGTCTGTCCCATGGAAGTTCTTCAAAGTGGGTGGTCGTGGCATCCCGCGCCATCCCCCTACCGGCATGCCCCTTGCCGAGTTTCCCGACGGGGAGGATATTCGTGCGGCACCCCCCATTCAATCTCATTCGGAGCCCTCGTGACCCCGAGTTGGCGCGCCCTGCTTCGGAACCGCCGCGGCCAGAGCCTGGTCGAGTACGCCCTGCTGCTGGGGCTGCTCTGCATCGGCGTCACCGCGATCCTGAAGGGAATGGGCACCCACGTCCGCAGTACCTTCGGCCGCGGCAACGACAGTCTGTCCTCTGCTGACGGAGGCTCCATTGCCGGGACTGGAGGCGCGGGCGGAGGCGCCGGAGGCGGGAACGGCAACGGGAATGGCGGGAATGGCGGGAATGGCGGGAATGGCAACGGGAACGGAAATGGTGGAAACGGCAACGGTGGAAACAATGGGAACGGCAATGGAAACGGGGGCGTCGGCGCCCCCTGACCACGGCAGAATGCAAGACGTTCCTGTCCTCATACCCTTTACGGAGGATGCATGACGCTCAACATGGCTTCACCGATCGTGCGGGCGGCGTTCGGCATGTTCTTCGGTGTCGCGATCGTCATGCTGATCCGCTTCATTCCGGGGCTCGAGTTCCTCAACATCTGGCACGCCATCGGGGCCGGTGCCTTCGGCGCCGTTGGCATGGTGATCATGGGCCGCATGAAGGCTCGCCCGACGGCCTGACCAGGGCGCGGGCCTGACCGAGGGCTGAATTCGAGACGAGCCGCTGCAGGTGCGCTGCAGCGGCTTGCCTCCGAGCATCCCCGCCTGGCAGTTCGGACGTCGAACCCCCTCCCGCCACTCCGGGCCACCTGTTACCGTACAGGAAGGTCCATTTCCACCATCAGAGCCGACACCGGAACGGAACTCTTCGCATCCCGGAGGGCGCATGCTTCTAAACATGGCCTCACCCATCGTGCGCGCCTCGTTCGGCATGTTCTTCGGGACGGCGCTCGTCATGCTGTTCCGGTTCCTCCCGGGCCTCGACTACCTGAACATCTTCCTCGGGATCGGTGCGGGTGGGTTCGGCGGCGCCGGGATGATCGTGATGGGGATGGCCGAGCACGGCCTGGCGCAAGTGTAATCCGCGCCACCGACAACACCCCGTTCTCATCGTACCGTTGACCCGCGTGGAATCGAAATTGCCTTCCACCATCGCGCCGCACGCATAGCCGTTCGGCCCGCGACCACAATCTGGTGCCGACAGGCAGTTTGGATTCGATGATGCCGGATACGCTGCTCGCTCAATTCGCCACGCTCCTCCCGCACGCCGCCCGGCTTGCCCTCCTCGCCTTCGGAGCCGCGTGGGTGGCCCTCCTCGTTCATGAGCTCGGCCATGCGATCGGCGCCTCGGCGACAGGCGTGCGGCTCTGGGGCATCCGCCTCGGGACCGGCCCCGTCGTCTACGAGGGCTCGATCGGCGCCCTGCAGTGCCGCATCGCCTGGCTTCCGTTCGGCGGCACGATTCTGCTCCTCGACGAAGACGCCCACGAGATCGGATACCGGGACGTCTACCAGCGGTGCTGGCGCTTCACCTGGGTGCCCGGAGCGTGGCGGGCGCCGCTGATCGCGGCCGCGGGACCGCTCACGAGCCTGGTGGTCGCGGCCGTCTTCGCTGCCGCCTACGCCATCCTGGCGCCGACCGGCCACCCCGGCGCCATCCTCCGCTGGTCGGTCCTCGCCAACCTCGGTGGCTGGCTCAACCTGCTGCCGGTCGGGCCGTCCGACGGACTCCACGTCCTCCGCCACCTCGCGGCATTTCGGACACCTGCCTGACGGCGGAGCATCCGCGCCGCCGTCCCACGCGTCCATCAGCCCGCCCTTTCAGACGAATGGAGTGCTCCATGTAATCGACAGCTTATCAACGAGTTGGACACCTTCGCGATTGCCGCACGGCGCCGCGTCGCGCATGACCCCGCACCTCCATGCGCTGCCCATATGTCTCCCAAGTTTCGTGCGCACAAACGCTTGAAGAACCGTGCAACTCACGGCATGCCTTCTGCCCTGCGGGTCGCCAATCCGAACGCACTCACACTCGTTTCGAGGCGACCGCCACCATGCGCACCAGTCCACTGCTCCTGCCCCTGCTCATCGCCTTCGCACTCGGTGCCTGCAGCCGACCGATGCCGCTCGGGCCCGGCGATACCACCGGCACCGGAAGCACTGGCGGTACGGGAACCGGCACGGGCGCCGGGGGCGACGGCGACCCGATCGGCCCACCCGCTCCGCCTCCGATCGTGAGCGTGGACCCGACTGTCTATGCTCTTACGCTCTCGGGCTCATTCACCAGCACCGGCACCGCGACCGGCGTGCTCTTCCTCACGACCGGCAACGCGATGTGGAACGTCGGCACCTGCACCGGCAACGTCGCCCTCGGTACCGACGGTACGTGGGTGACTTCGAGCGGCACGAGCGCACCGCACAACCCCAACTGCATCGCCTACTGGAGCAACGGGCATTCAGGCGCCAACGGAAAGGGGATCTGCACCTTCACGAGCCAGGGCTACATCGGCCTGTGGCTGAATCCGGGCGGACACCGGACGTCGCCGTACCACACGAAGTGTCTCGAGACCGGCACCGTGATCAGCTCGCTCACCCTCACCTTCACTCAGGCGGCGACGCTGTACACCGCGAACGACGGCAGCGGACGGAAGATCCTCGATTTCAGCGATGGCACCGGGGTCACCGGCCAGCTCGTCTATACCGGCACTACCGCCGACTACACCACCGGTACCGGCTCGATTACCGCTACCGATGGCGACGGCGGGACCTGGACTCTCGACCTGACGCAGGCCGCCTTCTTCTGGTACACCGGCGCCGTGAACGGCGACGTGATCAGCCAGCTGCAGAGCCCCGGCGTCGAGGCGGTTGCCTGCAATGCCACCGTCGGGTGCGTGCTGACGACGGTGCAGCTCGGTGGGTGAAGAGGAAGCGCGATAGCGGAAGAGGAAAGGCCCGCACCGAACTTCGGTGCGGGCCTTTCCTCTTCCTGATTTCCCCTCTCTCCGTCTTCCGCTACTTCTTCACCGTATCCCGCCCCATCCGCATGCTGTCCATCTTGTGCATCGAGGCCGAGTCGCCCGGGGCCGGGGCAACATTATCGGTGAACTTGATCACCGTCAGCGCTCCCGGCTTGCCGGTGACGATGTAGGTGTAGCTCTTGCCCGCTTCGAGCTTCACGCCCGGAATGGTCGCAACCACGTTTTCCTTGTGCTGCGGCCGCACGATGAGCGTGCCGGACATCGGGTCGACGTCCTTCCAGCCCGCTTCGTTCCGGAAGTTCACGCCCTCGAAGATCGCGTCCTTCTGGCCGCGGGCCAGGAGGTCGAGCTCGCCGGCGTTGGCGGCGGCATTGATGAAGCGCACCCGCGCCTTGCCGTTGGTCATCGGCTGAAGGTCGTCGTTGAGCACGCGGACGTTCGCCTTGGCCGCAGGGCTCCCTTCGTCAGCGAAGGCGATCACGGTGTAGTGATTCCCCGTGCCCAGCTTCTCATGGTTGTCGCCCATGGCGCTGTCGGGGGTCTGGCCCGGAGCCGCGACCTTGAAGTCGAACCTGTCGTCAGGCAGCTCCTTGAAGTCAGTAGTCTGCTTGTACGCGACACCCGTGAATGCCGTCGAGTCGCCGGCATAGACCACGGCCGTCTTGAGCGACGGGTCGGCGTTCACGACGCGCACCCAGGCCGTCCCGTGTGCCTCGGCGACCTCAGTGGCCGGCGTCGTGCTGGTCCCGCTGGCGGTCGTGGAGGTGACCGCTCCCGTATCCTTCGTCTTGTCGCAGGCCGTGCCGAAGAGCAGCGCGCCGCTCGCGAGCAGGCCGGTCCATATCCGTGTCATGTCGTGCGTTGGCATTGCCCAGGTCTCCCGGTTTTCGAGGTGGCGGACAGGATAAGGCCGCGGACGGCGGGGGGATGTGATGAAGGACACCGGAGGGGGCGCCCAGGCGGACCGGCCGGCGGGCAGTTCGTGTGGCAACATCGTAAGGCCTTGTAATCAAATTACTTACGATGCTCGCGAAAATCTGGTCCGGCCGGCGCTGGGGTCGCTTGACAGGGACTACCGCTGGCCCCTAATTGCCGGTCCCGTTGGAACCGACCATCGCCCGCGCAGGCGGGAAGTGAGCATTGATCGATGTCGCTGCCCTCTCCCGTTCTCGCCGACTTTCCCGCAGCGGATTCGCCTTCAGCCCGGCGTGAGCCCCCGGTGGCCGACCGGCGGCCTCACCGCCTCACGATCCACGGCGATACCCGGGTCGACGAGTACTACTGGCTTCGCGACCGCGAGGATCCGGCCGTCCTCCGCCACCTCGAAGCAGAGAACGCGTATACCGCCGCGATGATGCGGCACACCGAGGGACTCCAGCAACGCCTGTATCGCGAGATGGTCGGCCGAATTCAGGAGACCGACCTGTCGGTGCCGGAGCGAATCGACGGGTGGTACTACTACTCCCGAACCGAGGAGGGTCGGCAGTACCCGATCTTCTGCCGCCGCCATGGCTCGCTCGAGGCCGCTGAGGAGATCGCGCTCGACCAGAATCTCCTCGCCGAGGGGCACGACTATTTCCGGCTGGGCGCGCTGGCGCTGAGTCCTGATCACCGGCTCCTGGCCTACTCCACCGATACGACCGGTGCCGAGACCTACACGCTCTTCGTGAAGGATCTGACGACCGGGGAGCTGCTCACCGAGCGGATCGACAATACGTCCTACGGCGTCGAATGGGCCGAGGACAACCGCACCCTCTTCTACACGACACTGGACGAGGCGCGACGCCCGTGGCGTCTCCACCGCCACCGACTGGGGAGCGACCCGGCCGCCGACACGATCGTGTACGAGGAGCCGGACGGCACGGTGCTCCTCTCGCTCGGCAAGACCCGGAGCCGGGCCTTCATCCTGGTGGACCTGAGCAGCCACAGCAGCTCCGAGGTGCGTTACCTGCCTGCCGACGAGCCGGAAGCGCCGCTCAGACTCATGGCGCCGCGCGAGCCGAACGTCGAATACCTGGTGGACCACCACGACGAGCGGTTCTTCATCGTGACCAACGACGGAGCGCCCAACTTCCGGCTGGCCGAAGCGCCGGTATCCGACCCGAGCAAGGCGAACTGGCGCACGCTGATCGAGAACGATCCGGCGGTCAAGCTGGATGGGGTGGATGCCTTCCGGAACCATCTCGTCGTGTATGAGCGCCAGGACGCCCTCCGCCACATCCGGGTGCTCGACCTGCGCACCGGCGCGTCCCACCGCGTGGGGTTCCCGGAGGCGGTCTACACCTTCCGTATGACGGAGAACCCGGAATTCGACACGACGAAGCTGCGCTTCGTGTACATGTCGCTCGTCACCCCGAATTCGGTCATCGACTACGACCTCGACACGCGCGAGTGGGAGTTGCGCAAGCAGCAGGAGGTGAAGGGCGGCTACGACCCGTCGCTCTACCACACCGAGCGCGCGTTCGCGGAGGCCCCGGACGGTACCCGGATCCCGCTGTCGCTCGTCTACCGGACGCCGCTGGCGCGCGACGGCGCGCGGCCGCTCCTGCTCTACGGCTACGGTTCGTACGGCTCAAGCTACGACCCGACCTTCTCCTCGAACGCGATCAGTCTGCTCGATCGCGGCTTCGTCGTCGCAATCGCGCATATCCGGGGCGGCGAGGAAATGGGGCGAGCCTGGTACGAAAACGGCAAGCTGCTCCACAAGCAGAACACCTTCACGGACTTCATCGCGACCGCCGAGTTCCTCCTGCGGGAGGGGTATACCTCCCGCGAGCGTCTGGCGATCAACGGGGGCAGCGCCGGCGGCCTCCTGATCGGCGCGGTGCTCAATCTGCGGCCCGAGCTCTTCCGGGTCGCGGTGGCCGAGGTGCCGTTCGTGGATGTGGTGACGACGATGCTCGACGAGTCGATCCCGCTGACGGTGATCGAGTATGAGGAGTGGGGCAATCCGAACGACCCGCAGTACTACGAGTACATGAAGTCCTACTCGCCCTACGACAACGTGCGGGCCCAGGCATATCCCGACATGCTGGTGACGGCCGGGCTGAATGATCCGCGGGTCGCCTACTGGGAGCCGGCCAAGTGGGTTGCGCGGCTCCGCACCCTGCGCACGGCACCCACGCGGCTGCTGCTGAGGACGAACATGGGCGCGGGCCACAGCGGCGCATCGGGACGGTACGACTATCTCCGCGAAGTCGCCTTCAAGTACGCCTTCATCCTCGACGCGATGGGCCTCGCCTCATAGCGCGGCGGCGCGCGCCTGCTCGATCCGCCGGATCTGTGCGGTGTGACGCGCAATGTGCCGGTAGAGGAAGTCGAGGCCCTGCTGCCAGGTCAGCCAGCGCGTGATCGGGTGCCCGACCGGCCGCGCGCTCGCCGTCTCCCGCGTCACCGCTTCGAGCGCCCGCGCCAGCTGCCAGCGCGCCTCCGTCCACCGGCGCTGCAGCTCTTCCAGTCCGATCTCCGCGCCTGACGGATTGAGTGTCGGCAGCGGAACCCTGAACCGCCGATTCGACGCGAGCGCCAGGTAGAGCGCGCGGAGGCGGACGCCGGTTCCCAGCCGTTCCATGAACGGCACCGGCTTCGGGGCCCGACGGGCCGCCAGCGCGAGAATGCTCTCCTCGGCGATCACCAGATGCTCGATGACCTGGAGCGTGGACCAGGCCTCGGGCGAGGGCTGGTAGCGGAGGGCGGCGTCGGTTCTGCGGGCCAGCTCGGCCAGCAGCTCTGCGCGCTGGCGCTCGAGGCGGTCGAAGCGCCGGCGAAGCGGGGGAAGCATGACGGGAAGGTAAGACCGCAGCGCGACCGGCGCAGGCGGCACCGACGAGTCAGCGAGAGGCGCGGGCGGCCCCGACGAGTCATTGCGAGGGCCGAAGGCCCGCGGCAATCTGGTCGCTCATGGCGGCCCCCCGCTCATGCGCAGACGTTCGCCATGTCCCACCGGATTGCTTCGTCGCTTCGCTCCTCGCAATGACGCCCGGGCGTTCACCGCGCCGCGCCCTCCCCGGCCGCCTTCCCCGTCACCCACGCCCACAGGAAGTTGTAGCCGCCGATCGGCCCGAACGCGTCGAGGAGCTCCCCGCAGAGATGGAGCCCGGGGTGCCGCCGGCTCTCCATCGTCCGCGGATCGATCTCGGCCAGCGCAACGCCGCCGCCGGTCACCTCCGCCTTGCGATACCCCTCGTCCCCCGTCCATGGAAGGGGATGGCGGGTCAGCGCGGTAACGAGCCGCTGGCGCTCCTCGCGCCTGAGCTGTGCGAGCGTGGTCGTCTCGTCGAGCCCCGCCTCGCGCACGAGTCGGTCCGCCAGACGGTCCGGCAGGTGCCGGCGGACGACGTTGGCGACGGTCCCCGCTCCCCGCACGGCGAAGAGCGTCTCCCACTCCGCCGCGCCCAGCGCGCACCACCGGACGAAGATTTCCTGCGGCGGCCCGCCGAGGAGGCGGGAACGGACGGCGAGGTGCGAAACGTCGAGCACCGCGGGACCACTATATCCCCGATGAGTGAAGAGGAATCCACCCTCGGTGGTGAACCGGCGCTTCCCGACCGGCGCCTCGAGTGCCACGACCGGCGAGATTCCGGCGAGGTCGGCGTAACGGGGTGGATCGTCGGTGAGCGGCGTCAGCGCCGGATAGAGAGGGTTGATCGAGTGGCCCAGCCCGCGCGCGATGGCGATCCCGATGCCGTCGCTGCCGGTGGTCGGCACCGAGAGTCCGCCGGTCGCGAGAATCAGCCTGGCCGCC
Source organism: Bacillota bacterium (assembly GCA_050257015.1). GTDB lineage: Bacteria > Gemmatimonadota > Gemmatimonadetes > Gemmatimonadales > GWC2-71-9 > JAICUF01. The sequence goes on from JBLMWC010000043.1 coordinate 10,707, forward strand.
GTGATCCCGCCGCCGTCCATCGCGACCTGCCATGCGCCGTCGGCCGGCGCGGCGCCGCGCACCGTGACGCCGAACTGCAGCTCGACACCCCGCCGCCGCGCGGCGGCGAGCAGGCCGTCGCGCACGTCACGCGCGCGGTTGCTCTCCGGGAAGAGCTTGCCGGTCTCCGGCTCGAGGACGAGGCGGAGACCGAGCTCCTGCTCCAGGAACGCGATCTGCTCCGCGAGCGGCCAGCTGCGGAGGATGTTCCTGAGCGTCGCCGGCGAGGAGTCGGTGACGTATTGCGCAGGATCCATCGCCGAGGGGAGGATGTTGCAGCGGCCGCCGCCGCTGATGAGGATCTTGCGCCCGCCGTCACGCGTGCGCTCGAGCAGAATCACCCGCCGCCCGCCGGCAGCGGCGAAGATCGCCGCCATCACCCCGGCCGCGCCGGCCCCGACCACCACGACCGGAAGCTCATTCATCGGGCGCAATCTAGTCCGGGCGGGGTTTGCCGCCGAGCCGGTCCGGGGCAATAATTCCGCCCGATCCCCGACCAGAGGCGCAGCATATGGTGGCAGACGAAGGCGAAGAGTGGGCCAATGCCATCGGGTTCATTCTCCGCCTGGCGCGCGCCCTCCACACCTACGGCTACACCGCGCAGGCGCTCGAGGAGATGATGAGTCTCTCCGCCCGCCGGCTCGGGATCGCCGGAGAATTCTTCTCGACGCCGACCTCGATCTTCACGGCGTTCGGCGAGCGGGAGCGGCAGCGCACCTACCTCCTTCGCGTGGAGCCAGGTGACGTCGACCTCGGCAAGCTGGCGCGACTGGACGCGGTGACCGTCGGCGTGCTTCGGGGCCAGGTCACGCCCCTCGAAGGATCGCAGCGGATCGATGCGATCGTCGCCGACCCGCCCCGCTACGGCCACGTGATCCGCACCCTCGCCTTCGGCATCGCCTCCGGCGCGGCCGCCCGGCTCCTCGGCGGCGGGCTGCGCGAGATCGTCGCCGCGGCGGCGATCGGGCTGATCATCGGTCTCCTGGCCGTGGTGGCCGACCGCGTGCGCGGGCTGTGGCACGTGTTCGAGCCGATCTCCGCCTTCATCGCCTCGTTCAGCGCGGCCGCGATCGGAGCGCTGGTCCTGCCGCTCTCGGTGTTCCTCGCCACGCTCGCCGGGCTCATCGTGCTCGTCCCCGGCCTCACGCTCACGATCGCCATGACCGAGATCTCGACGAGACATCTGGTCTCCGGCACCGCGCGGCTGAGCGGGGCGGTCATGATCTTCCTCGGCATCGCCTTCGGGGTGGCACTGGGAAATACGCTGGGCCACCACGCCTTCGGGCCGGCACTCGTCGCCCAGCCGATCCTGCTCCAGCCATGGACGAATCTCGTGGCGCTCGTGGCGGCGTCGCTCGCGTTCGTCGTGCTGCTCAAGGCCGAGCCGGAGGACGCGGTATGGATCATCCTGGCCGGCGGGCTCGGCTTCTACGGGAGCCGGATCGGCGCCGCCGCGCTGGGCCCCGAGCTCGGCACCTTCATCGGCGCGCTCACGGCAGGAATCGCGAGCAACATCTACTCCCGGATCCGCGACCGTCCCGCCGCCATCGCGCTGGTGCCCGGGATCCTGCTCCTCGTTCCCGGAAGCATCGGGTACCGCAGTCTCGCGTCGCTCCTCGAGCGGCAGGTCGTGCTCGGCGTGGAGACGGCGTTCCAGATGGTGCTGATCGCCGTGGCGCTCGTCGCGGGGATGCTCATCGCCAACATCGTGTCGCCCCAGCGACACCTCGAGCTCGCATGATCGAGCTCCGGACTCTCGGGGTCCTCGATCTCACCGGGCCGGCGGAGGCCGACTGCCGCGCCGTGCTGCAGCAGCCGAAGCGCCTTGGCCTCCTCGCCTATCTCGCCGTCTCCGCGCCGCGCCGCTTCCACCGGCGCGATTCGCTCCTCGCCATCTTCTGGCCCGAGCTCGATCAGGACCGCGCGCGAGCGGCGCTCCGACGTTCGCTCTACTTCATCCGCACCGCGCTCGGACCCGACGTCATCGAGGGCCGGGGCGAGGAGGAGGTGGGGATCGGCGAAGGCGCGCTCTGGTGCGATGCCGATGCCTTCACGACAGCGGTGGAGGCCGGCGATCCCGCCCGCGCGCTCGAGCTCTATCAGGGCGACCTGCTGGAGGGATTCTTCGTCTCGGCGGCGCCGGAGTACGAGCACTGGCTCGAGCGGGAGCGGACGCGGCTCCGGAGCCAGGCCGCCGGCGCCGCGTGGGCGCTGGCCGACCGCGCCGCCGAGCGGGGCGACGCCGCCGAGGCCGCGCGCTACGGGAGACGCGCCGCGGCGTTCGATCCCGACGACGAGCAGGGGGTGCGCCGGCTCCTTGCCCTCCTCGACCGGGTCGGCGACCCGGCCGGCGCACTGCGCGTGTACGACGACTTCGCTCGGCGGCTGGCCGCCGACTACGAGCTGCAGCCGTCGGCGGAGACGCGCGCGGCAGTCGACGCGATCCGCGCCCGGCCCGCACCCGCGGCGCCGCTCCCGATCTCGCCTGACACGATCGCGGTCTTTCCGTTCACCGTTCATGGTGACCAGTCGCTGGCCTACCTCCGCGATGGCATGGTGGATCTGCTCGCCACCGAGCTCGACGGCGCCGGCGACCTCCGCACGGTCGATCCCCGTGCGCTCCTGGGTCATCTGGCGCGTGAGGGATGGAGGGACAACGATCCCGCGCTCGCAGCCGGCATCGCGGCCCATTTCGGAGCGGGCCATTTCGTGCTGGGAAGCGTGACGGCAGGGGGCGACCGGCTCCAGGCGACGGCGTCGCTCTACGGCGACGGGACCACGGTTCGCGCCGCCGCCCAGGCCGCGGCGTCGGACGAGGCCGAGCTCTTCGGGCTGGTGGACGAGCTGGCCCGCCAGCTGGTCGCCGGACACAGTGCGGGCCCGGGGGCGCGGCTCACACGGCTCGCCGCGCTCACCACCACCTCGCTCCCCGCTCTCAAGGCCTACCTCAAGGGCGAGGCTGATCTCCGAAGCGGCCGCTACTTCGACGCGATGGATGCGCTCCAGCGGGCGGTGGCGGCCGACCGGTCGTTCGCGCTGGCGTATTACCGGCTCGCGGCCGCGGCGGCCGGGTCGGCGATGCCGGAGCTCGCGCGGAGCGTATCCGATGCCGGCCACGAGCACCGCGAGCGCCTGTCGGCGCATGACCGCCTCCTGCTCGACGCGCAGCGCGCCTGGCTGCACGGCGCAGTCTCTCAGGCGGAGACGCTCTACGGCACGATCACCGGCAGCCACCCGGACGACGTCGAGGCCTGGTTCCTCCTCGGCGACCTCCTCTTCCACTCGAATCCGCTCCGCGGGCGCTCGGCCGCCGAGGCGCGTGAGCCGTTCGAGCGGGCGCTCGAGCTGGAGCCCGATCACGTGAGCGCGCTGGTGCATCTCGCGCGAATCGCGGCGATCGAGGGCCGGACTACCGACGCGGACGACCTTGCTGCCTGTGCGCTCGCGGCCGGCCCCGACGCCGACCAGGCGCTCTCGCTGCGGGCACTGCTCGCGTGGCTCCGCGGCGACCGCGTGGCGCAGGCGGTCGTCACGGAGGAGCTGCAGCGCGCGAGGGCAGTGACGGTCGCGGTCGCGTTCTCCGACGTGGCGCTCTATTCGGGCGACCTCGCGGGGGCGGACGCGCTGGCGCGCGGGTTCGTTCAGGCGGCACGGTCGGACGAGATGCGCGCCCTCTGCCATCTCCTCCTCGCGCACGTCGCCCTCGCGCGCGGCGATCAGGTCGGCGCGTGGAGCGAGCTCGGCGAGGCGGAGCGGCTCGAGCCGGCGGCGGGACTGGAGACGCGCGGGCTCTTCAGCGCGCTCCCGTTCGTCGAGCTGAACGCGGCGGAGCTCGAAGCAGCGCGCGATGCCCTGCTCCACTGGGATGCGGAGGCCGTGCCGCCGAGCGGCTTCTTCGTCTTCGCGATGCACAACGGCCTGCACCGCTACATCCGACTGTATCTCCTCGCGCTGGTCGAGGCTCGCCGGGGAGACGCGCGCGCCTCGCAGGCGCAGGCGGATGCGCTCTCCGCCCTGCCGTTGCCGGAAACCGGCGCGGAGCTGGTGGCGCATCTCACGCGTGGCGCGCGCGCCCGCGCGGCCTGGGCAGCCGGCGATCCGGCCGCCGCGCTCCGCGAGCTGGAATCGGGCCGCAGCGAAGCGTGGTTCCAGCTGACGGTGGCGTCTCCGTTCTATTCGCAGGCGTTTGAGCGGTTCATGCGGGCGGAGCTGCTGCGGGAGCTCGGACGGGAAGCGGAGGCGGAGGGGTGGTATCGGTCGATCGCGGAGCGGTCACCCTACGAGCTCATCTACCGAGCCGAGTCAGCAGCACGCCTGCGCTGAACAAACCGGGTTGACGAGACCGCAGCCTGTAAAGCCGGCAGCGAAGGGGCATGGGTCGGAGGACTGTCGGCTTGTCCGGAGACCCATGCCCCTTCCCTCCCGACTCCAAGGGTCAGACGGGTCGGTCTTGTGCCGGGGTTACGCCGGCGCCGTGCGGCACTGGCTTCCCGGCATGCTTCGGCCCCCGCACCAGCGAGATCAGCTTCTCCCGGAACCCATCCAGAATCTCGTACACCGTCGGAATCACGATCAGCGTGAGCAGCGTCGAAGTAATGACGCCGCCGATGACCGCCCGCCCGAGCGGTGCCCGGAAATCCGCGCCTTCCCCGCGGCCCAGCGCGACGG
>JBLMWC010000044.1:0-7469 GCA_050257015.1 Bacillota bacterium
GACGATCCGCGACCTCTACATCGCCCTGAACACCACGCGCGGCCCGCTCCGGGACGTGCGGGTGCGCCGCGCGCTCAACATGGGCGTGGACGTGGGCACGCTGCTCTCGACGGGGATGGCGAACCGCGGAGTCCGTGCCGCCGGCGCCATTCCGCCGGGAATCGCGGGCTACGACTCGACACGCGCGCCCTACAAGTACGATCCCGAGGCGGCGCGACGACTGCTGGCCGAGGCAGGGTATGGTGGCGGGATCTCCCTCAAGCTCTGGCGCTCGCAGCGGCCCGAGCTCGCCCGGCTGGCGCAGTCGGTGCAGCAGGACCTTGGCCGGATCGGGGTGACGGTGGAGATCCTCGAGCGCGACGCGCCGACCGTCCGCGCTGCCGTCCGGAACGGCGAAGCCGACATGTACCTGGGTGACTGGTACGCCGACTATCCCGATCCCGAGAACTTCACCTATCCGCTCTTCCACTCGAAGAACAAGGGACCGGGCGGCAACTACGCCTTTCTGGCCGACCCGGTGATCGACTCGATGGTGATCCGGCTTCGCACGACCACCGACGAGAACGAGAAGGCGGCGCTGGCCCGCCAGGTGGATGCGCGGGTCTTCGACACCGCTCCCTGGATCTTCCTCTGGTTCCCGATCGACATGTGGGCGGCGCGGCCCGGGCTGGAGGGCTGGCACATCCCGGCGGTCTTCACCGCCCAGCGCTGGACCGAGGCGCGGTTCACGAAGTGAAGCGGTTCCTCGCCGTCCGCCTGGCGCTGCTGGTGCCGACGCTGACCGGCGTCCTGCTGGTGACGTTCCTCCTGCTCTATGTCGCTCCCGGCGATCCGGTGCAGGCGATGGTGGGCGAGCGCGCCGACGCAGCGACGATCGCGCGGCTCCGCGCCGAGCTGCACCTCGATGACCCGCTGCCGACCCAGTTCGTCCGCTACGCCGGCGGCGTGCTCCAGGGCGATCTGGGCCGCTCCTACATCACCCAGCGGCCGATCGTGCGCGATCTCCTCGAGCGCTTCCCGGCGACGCTCCGGCTGGCCGGCGCCGCCATGCTCTTCGCGACGCTGGTCGGCGTGTCGATGGGCGTGTACGGCGCGTGGCGCCCCGGCTCCTGGGCCGACCGCGCCACCGCGCTCGTCGCCTACGCCGGCGTGTCGTTTCCGGTCTACTGGGTGGGACTGCTGCTCATTCTCGTCTTCGCCGTGCACCTCCGCTGGTTCCCCCCATCGGGCTCCGGCGGGTTCTCCTATCTCGTGCTTCCGGCGATCACGCTCGGCATGCGCTCGATCGCGTTCCTGTCGCGGATGACCCGCGCCGCCATGCAGGAGGTGCTCCGGAGCGACTTCGTCCGGACGGCGCGCTCCAAGGGCGTCGGCGAGCGGCGGGTGGTACTGCGCCACGCGCTCCGGAACGCCCTCCTTCCCGTCGTCACGGTGCTCGGACTCGACTTCGGCAGCTACCTCACCGGCTCCATTCTCACGGAGACGATCTTCTCGTGGCCCGGCGTCGGCCGGTACGTCCTGACCGCCATCGAGAAGCGCGACCTCCCGGCCGTGCAGGGCAGTATTCTCTTCCTGAGTCTCGTGTTCGTGGTGGTCAACCTGATAACGGATTTGGTGTATGCGAAAGTGGATCCACGGGTGGCGTATGACTGACGGCGGGCCGACGCTCCGGAGGTGGAGCAGTGCCGGCGCACTGATGCTGCTGTGTGCCGCCCTTCCAGGCTTCGGACCTTCGGCGTCGGCCCAGTCCCTCTCCCGCCGCCTCGACGCGAAGCTCGACGCCGCGCCGTTCAACCGGATCCTCTGGGGCGTGGCGCTGGTGGACCAGAACGGAAAGCTGGTCTACGGCCGGAACGCAGACCGCCTCTTCATCCCCGCCAGCAACGCCAAGATCGTGGTAACCGCCGTCGCCTCGGCGCTGCTCCCGCCGGATTTCACGGTGAAGACCAGCGTGTACGGCGCGGGCCCGGTGACCGACAGCATGCTGCGCGGTGACCTCGTGCTCTACGGGCGTGGCGATCCGACCTTCGGCGTTCGCTGCTACGCCGTGGACACCACCGCCGCCGGTGCCTGCGACCGGGACCCCGCCACCCGGATCCGCGAGCTGGCCCAGTCGCTCAGGGCGCGCGGGATCCGGATGATCGCCGGCGACATCGTGGGCGACGGGAGCTACTTCGACCCGGAGCTGGTGCGTGACGGCTGGAACGCCTACGACCTCAACTGGTGGTACGCCGCTCCCGTGTCGGGACTCGGCTTCAACGACAACAGCATCGACATCACCTGGAAGCCGGCGTCGGTCGTGGGCGCGCCCGCGACGATCACGTTCAAGCCCGATTTCGGTGACGTGACGATCGAGAACCGGACGTCCACCGCACCGCTGGGCGGGCCCAATGACATCGGCGACCGGATCTATCGCGAGCCCGGCACCCTCCGCCTGTGGGCCGAGGGCACGGCGGCGCTCGGCGGACACGGCGGCACCGACTACTTCGCGCTGCCCGACCCCAACCGTTATGCCGCCGAGGCGTTGCGCGCGGCGCTCGATGAAGCAGGGATCGCCGTCACCGGCACCACGCGCTCCACCACCGACTCGATGCTCTACCGTGCGGCGCGGCAGAGTGAGCCGCTGGCAGAGGTCACGTCGCGGCCGCTCCGCGACTGGATCTTTCCGATTCTCAACACCAGCCAGAACTGGTTCGCCGAGATGACGCTGAAGCAGCTGGGGCGGCAGTTCGGCGCGGCGGGATCGTGGGAGGAGGGACTCAAGGTCGAGCGCCGCTTCCTGATCGATTCGGTAGGAGTGGACTCGACCCAGATCGCGCTCAGCGACGGCTCGGGGCTCTCCGCGAGCAACCTGGTCAGCCCGCTCGCGTTCACGAAGATCCTGCGGTTCATCCGGCACCACCCGCGCTACGAGACGTTCCGCGCGGGACTGCCCCACTCGGGCGAGCGGGGCTCGCTCCGTACCCGGTTCGTCGGCACGCCGCTGGAGGGGAAGGTGCGGGCCAAGACCGGGAGCATCGCGCGCGTCAACACCCTCTCCGGCTACATCGAGCTGCCGACCGGACGCGTGCTCACCTTCTCCGTGCAGGCCAACCACCACTCACTGCCCTCCCGCACGATCCTGGCGCAGATCGACAGTGTCGTCGTGGAGATGGCGAAGAAATAGGAGGCGGTATGCTGCTGCTGCTCGTTCGCCACGCCCGGGCCGGAGAGCGCGACGCGGAACGCTGGCCCGATGACCGCCTGCGGCCGCTCACCAATCCCGGTCGCGCCGCCCATGCCCGCGCCAGCCGCGCGCTGGCCCGGCTCGGCATCGTGCCCGATCTGATCGTGACGAGCCCGTGGGTGCGCGCGCTGCAGACGGCGGAGATCATGGCCGACGAGATGGGCGTGGACGCCGATCCGGTGGAGTGCGAAGCCCTCACCGTCGAGCCCAGTCTCCAGGCGATCCAGCACTGCCTGCCCGATCTGGCGCCGGACGCCACCGTCGCGCTGGTGGGCCACTCCCCCTATATCGAGGACCTCGCGTCGCTGCTGCTGACGGGCGCGCCGGCGCGGATGGCGCTGGACTTCCCCAAGAGCGGCATCATGGGAATCGAGGCGGAACGGATCGACGCGGGCGGCGGAACGCTGCAGTTCTTCATGCGGCCGAAACAGATGGAGCAGCTCCGGCGCCGGCGGAAGTAGCGGGTCAGTCCTCGGACTGCCCGAAGATGGCGAGGTTGGAGGAGTGCCCCGGGTTCACCTTGGCCTTCGGGTTGATGAGGTGGACCGCGTTGTTCACCGCGATGCACGCCTCCGCCACGCCGGTCGCGATCAGCTTGAGCTTTCCAGGATACGAGGTGATGTCGCCCGCAGCGTAGATCCCGCGCACGTTGGTGGACATCACCTGGTCCACCTTCACGTCCGCCTTCTCGGTCTCGAGTCCCCACTCCTTGAGTGGGCCAAGGTCGGAGTGGAAGCCCAGCAGCGGGATCACAGCGTCCACAGCGAGCTCCGACGTTTCCTTCGTCTTCGACTGCATCAGCGTGACGCCCTCGATGCGGTCGGTGCCGTGGATCGCCTTCACTTCGGTGAAGGTCCGCACGTCGCACTTCCCGCACTGCCTGAGCGCCTCCACCTGACTCACCGTCGCCGCATGGGCGCGGAACTGGTCCCGGCGATGCACCAGCGTGATGGATCGCGCGATCCCCTGCAGGTTGACCGCCCAGTCGAACGCCGAATCGCCGCCGCCCACCAGCAGCACGCGCTGACCCTCGAACACACGGGGATCGAGCACCTTGTCGTACAGGCCCCTGCCCTCCCACTGCTCGGCCCCCTCGAGCGGCAGCTTCCGGGACTCGAACGCACCGATCCCCGCCGCGATGACGATCGTCCTGCTGGGATAGACGGCGGCGCTGGTCTCGAGCAGGAAATGCCCGATCCCCTCGTCCTCGACGCGCCGGAGGCCGGTGACCGTCTCCCCCAGGTGGGTCGTGGCGCCGAACTGCAGTCCCTGGACGACCATGTCGCGCACGAGGTCCTTGGCCAGGACCTTGGGAAAGCCGGCGACGTCGAAGATGTATTTCTCGGGATACAGCGCCATGAGCTGGCCGCCGAGGGCGGGCAGTGCATCGATGATGCGGCAGGACGCTCCGCGCATGCCGGCATAAAAGGCGGCGAAGAGCCCGGTGGGCCCCCCGCCGATGACGCTGATGTCCTTGATCTCCTGCTCGTCCACTGGGTCTCCCCGTGAGGTGGCCGCGCCAGCGGCCGCCGGCACAGTCTCGAATAATAATCGCGGCCGGCTTATTCTCCGGCATCCACACCGGCAGGGAGCAGCGATGAAGATCTACACGCGGACCGGCGACCGGGGCGAGACCGGACTCTTCGGCGGCGGCCGGGTCCCCAAGGACGACACGCGGGTCGCGGCCTACGGCGATGTCGACGAGCTCAACTCCTGCATCGGCGTGGCCCGCGCGACCGAGCCGGCTCCCCTGTTCGACCCGCTGCTCGCGTCGATTCAGCGCGACCTCTTCTCCATCGGCGGGCATCTGGCCACGCCCGATCCCGTGAAGGTGGCGAAGGCGCTGGCGCGGGCCGAGCTGTCGGAGGAGCGCGTCGCGCTCTTCGAGCGCACGATGGACGAGGCCGAGGATGAGCTGCCGCCGCTCCGGGCCTTCGTGCTGCCGGCGGGGACGCCGAAGGCCGCGGCGCTCCATCTGGCGCGCACCGTCTGCCGCCGCGCCGAGCGCTCGGCGGTCAGGCTTGCCCATGAGGCGGACGTGCCCGATCTCTTTCTGGTCTACCTGAATCGCCTCTCGGATCTGCTCTTCACGCTTGCGCGCCTGGCCAATCACCGCGGCGGCGCCGGCGACGTGACGTGGTAACCGTCGCCCGCGCGGGCGGCAGCTACCCGGTCATCATCGAGCCCGGCGTGCTCGACCGCCTGCCCGAGCTCGCGGTTCGTCATCTCGCCGGCCGCCGCACCGCGCTCATCACCGACGAGACGGTCGGCAACCTCTACGCGCGGTATCTCGCCGGCGCCAGTCCCGCATGGCAGTCACGGCCGCGAACCTGCTCCGATACGTCGCCCGCTGGCTGGCGCGAGCGCTTCGCCTTCCCCGCAGGCGAGCAGTCGAAGACGCGCGACACGTGGGCCGCTCTCACCGACCGTCTCCTCGCCGCGGGGTTCGGCCGCGGCTCGGCCATCGTAGCCCTGGGTGGCGGAGTGGTGGGCGACCTCGCCGGCTTCGTGGCCGCGACGCTCGGCCGCGGCGTCCCGTGGATGCAGGTCCCGACCACGCTGCTTGCGATGGTGGATGCGTCGGTCGGCGGAAAGACCGGCGTCAACACCGCCGCCGGCAAGAATCTCGTCGGCGCCTTCCATCCGCCCACGGCAGTGGTGGCCGATCCGCTCACGCTCAGCACGCTGCCGGAGACCGACTTCCGCGGCGGTCTGGCCGAAGCGGTAAAGCACGGGCTCATCGCCGACGCGGGCTACCTCGAATGGCTCCTCGGACACGCTACCGAGATCGCCGCGCGGGACGCCGTGCTCCTGAGCGAGCTGGTCCGGCGGAGTGTCGCGATCAAGTCGCGCATCGTCTCGGCCGACGAGCGCGAGGCGGGCGAGCGGGCGGTGCTCAATGCCGGCCATACCGTGGCTCACGCGCTCGAGGCGGCGACCGGCTATGCGATCCCGCACGGGGACGCGGTCGCGCTCGGCCTGGTGGCGGAGGCGGCGCTGGCGGAGCGGCTGGGGATCGCGGAGCGCGGACTCGCCGAGACGGTGCGCGCGGCGCTCGAGCGCTTCGGGCTCCCGACCCGGCTGGCCGAGCCGGTGCCGGCCGGCCGGATTGTGGCGGCCATGGCGACCGACAAGAAGGGGGACGCCCTGGTGCCTCGCTTCGCGCTGATCGCCGCACCGGGGCGGCCGCACCGCGCCGAAAGCCGATGGACGGCCGCGGCACCCGAGCCTGAAATCGTGGCGGCCCTCAGCCGGATCGGGACCGAATAGGGGCGCCCGCGCCACACTTGGCGGTCTTCCACACAGACGCCGTTGGTGGAGAAAGCGGCGAACCCGTCTCCGACAAACGATTTGTGATGTGGATAGTCAGATTCTATTGACGGCGCCTCAGTTTATTCCCATATTCGCACATCCCTTCACAGGCCCGCCGGGCCACCGAACGCTGTCTGCTTCCTGCGTCCGTACGCACCAAACTCGCGCTGGGGTCGTCGCTCATGGCTCAGGTCCGTCCCGGAAAGGCACGCCCGGTTGTCCGTGCCGTCCGCGCAGTCCCGACCGCGTCATTCGATCAGTACCTGCACGACATCCAGAAGCTTCCCATGATCACCGACATCAACGAGGAGCGACGACTCGCCCGGCTGGCTCAGCTGGGTGACGAGGCGGCCGCCGAGCGGCTGGTGACGGCCAACCTCCGGTTCGTCATCTCCTACGTGAAGCGGTATCAGGGACACGGGCTCGAGCTCTCCGAGCTGGTCGCGATCGGGAACGAGGGATTGCTCAAGGCAGTGCGCAAGTTCGACCCCGACCACGGCGTGAAGTTCATTTCGTACGCCGTCTGGTGGGTGCGTCAGGCGGTGCTCAAGGCGCTGGCGGAGCAGACGCGGACGGTGCGGATCCCGCTCAACCAGAATGCCGCGCTGGTCCGCATGTCCCGCGTGTCGGGGCTCCTGGCGCAGGAGCTCGGCCGCGAGGCCACCGACGCCGAGCTCGCGATGGCGCTGGGCGACACCACCGAGGGGATCCGCGCAGCGCGGCGCATGACGACGATCGAGGTCTCTCTCGACGCGCCGGTGGAACGGCAGGACCGGGCCGGCGCCACCTTCGGCGAGCGGGTCCCCGGCACCGTCGGCACCGACATCGAGGACGTGACCGACGCGCGGCTGATGCGGGAGTTCATCGACCGCCTCTTCGCCCGCCACCTGACTCCCCGCGAACGCAAGATTCTCTCCCTCTACTACGGACT
>JBLMWC010000045.1:0-2566 GCA_050257015.1 Bacillota bacterium
GCCAGGGCATCCGGATCAGGCACGAAGACGAACGCGTCCCAGCGAGCGATCCCCTGCTTGATGTCTCGCGTGCAGTTCGGCACCGGCGGTACGCCGACCGCCTTCAGCAGGATCTGCGCGCCTCCCCTTCGAACGATGCCGAAGAAGACGTCGTCAGGAGCAGGCCCCTGGAAGGTGATCTCGAATCCCAGCCGGTCCCGGTAGAACCGGAGCGATGACGGTACGTCCCACACGATGAAGAAGGGCGAGATAGCCGAAATCTCTGCTTCCGACATGGGACGCTACACCTTCGGCCACATGATCCAGAAGATCCACCCGGTGGCCAGAGCGTACAGCAACGCGTCCACCGCGTTCCTGAACGTCGTGGACCACTTGCGATTGTACCAGATCGACAGCGGGACGGCGCCCATCGCGTAGGCGAGGAACGTGATGACGGCGACCTGATGGAACACCGCGTGCCTGTGGCCACCGGGAGCCACGCTCGTTCCGACGACGTGCGCCACGCTCGCCGAGACTGCCAGGGTGAAGAGGAACCACAACCCCATCATCCTTCCGATCTTCCACGGTCCGGACGGAACGACCGTCAGGTTCATCACGGGACCGGCATCGCGCTTCGCGTCGTATTCCGGCGACCGCATGTAGTCGCCCGAGCCGGGGTGCGGCACCGTATAGTCGTTCGGCGGAATGTTGAACGGCCGGAGCGCCGCCATCACGCCGTCCTCGTCGGGAAGCCTGGCGTAGTCGCCCTTGTGCCACGGCGACATGTGGATGACCATCGTGAGGATGAAGACGGCGACGGCCGACAGAACGATGGGCAGCAGCAACGACATGAATGGCGTCATGGGAGCCTCGGGGAGTGTCCCTGGGGACCGACTAATCTACGTTCCGCAGCACGGAGCGCCACACTATGCGATTCAGCCCTTGCACGATCGTAGCGGTCCTGACGCGCCTCGGCCCGGGGCTGTTTGCGCAGGCACCCATCGTGGACTATCACCAGCACCTGTTCAGCCCGGCCGTGGCAGCGCTGCTCACGGGCAACCCGAACGCGCGTGGCATTCCGGCGAGTGACCTGATTGCACTGCTCGATTCCGCAGGGATCCAGCGTGCCCTCGTCCTGTCGGTCGCGTACACGTGGGGCAAGGCGAGCCGGGCGCCGGTCACCGACGAATACGCGCACGTGATCGCCGAGAACGACTGGACGGCTCAGCAGGTGGCGCAGTATCCGGAGCGGCTGCGCGCGTTCTGCAGTCTCAATCCGCTCAAGCCCTACGCGCTCGAGGAACTCGCGCGCTGCAGCAGGCATCCGCAGCTCCACTACGGGTTGAAGCTGCATTTCGGCAACTCCGACGTCGATCTGGCCAATCCCGCCAACGTGGCACAGGTCAGAAAGGTCTTCGAAGCGGCGAACGGCTATCAGATGCCGATCGTGGTGCACATGCACACGTCGATTGACAAGCACCGGAAATACGGGGCTCGTGAAGCGCGCGTGTTCCTCAACGAGCTGCTTCCTGCTGCCTCCGATGTTCCGGTGCAGATCGCGCATCTGGCCGGGTCGGGCGGGTACGATCAGCCGACGGACGCCGCGCTCGGCGTCTTCGCCGCTGCCATTGCGAGGCACGATGCCCGCATGAAGAACGTCTGGTTCGATGCGGCGGGGGTCGTGCAGGCGGGGCTTCCGGCGTCCCGGCTGCGGCGGATCGCAGTGCGCCTCCGGCAGATCGGGATCGAGCGGGTGCTCTACGGCTCGGACGCCGCTGCCAGCCCCGACGCCTACCCGAAGGCCGGCTGGGCCGCGTTCCGGCGACTCCCGCTGAGCCGGGCAGAGCTTCGTCGTATCGCGAACAACGTCACGCCGTACATGCGTGATCCATAGCCCCAGGCCAACCTTGCCGATGTTGTCGCAGCGGGGACGGCCCGGGCGCTGAACGAGGAAGTCCAGCACCCATTGGGAGCGCACCGCCAGCCCGCCGGGCGCCTACGCCGGCCGTTTGGGAATGCCGTTCCGCCCGACATCGTGGAGGACCGCGACGAACCGGTCCAGCTCCTCCAGCGTGGTGTAGACGTTCGGCGTTACGCGGAGCCCCTTGATGGCGGGGTCGCGCCGCGTCCCCATCGACTGCACCACGATCGAGTAGCGCTCGAGCAGGTACTGCCGGAGCGCGTCGGAATCCACCTCGCCCAGCTGGAAGGTGGCGAGGCCGCAGCTCATCTCCGGCGCGAACGACGCGAGGAACCGGATCCCCGGAATGTCGCGCGCCTTGTCGGTCCAGTAGCGCGTGAGATAGCGGAGTCGCGCCTCCTTCCGGGCCGCGCCGATCCCGTTGTGAAAAGCGATCGCCTCGCTGATGGCCAGGAAGGGCGCGGGCGAAAAGGTGCCCAGATTCCAGAACTTGGACATCGCGCCCCGGTCACCCGCCGGGGCGGGCATCAGTGGCCAGGTGCTCGCGATGTGGTCCCGGCGCACGTAGAGCAGGCCGGTGCCGATCGGAGCCAGCAGCCACTTGTGCAGACTGGTGCCGAAGTAGTCGCAGCCGAGGTCGGGGATCTTGTAGTCGAGGAGCGCGAA
>JBLMWC010000046.1:0-49803 GCA_050257015.1 Bacillota bacterium
ATCAGGTCACGGACCGACGGCTCGACGAGATAGATCCCCGCGTTGACCCAGAACGCCTCCCTGGGCTTCTCCCGGACGGTGCGCACCAGCGGGCCGTCGCAGTCGAGCACGCCATACGGCAACTGCAGCTCGCAGCGGCGCATCCCGACGGTCAGCTCGGCGCGCTGGTCGCGGTGGAAGTCCATCAGGTCATCGAAGTCCACCCGCGTCAGGATGTCGCCGTTCACCACGAGCAGCGGCCCCGTCTCGTTCACCAGGCGGAGCGCGCCTGCTGTGCCAAGCGGGAGCGTCTCGGTGACATACTCGAGATCGATGCCGTAGTCGTGCCCGTCGCCGAAGTGCGACGTGATGCGGTCCGCGAGGTGATGGGTGCTGATGACGACGCGCCGGATCCCCGTGCGGGAGAGATTGCGCACCGTCCGCTCGAGGAGCGGGCGGCCGCCCACCGGCAGCATCGGCTTCGGCGTGTGCTCGGTCAGCGGCAGCATCCGGATCCCGAAGCCGCCGGCCATGATGAGCGCGGAGAGCGGCCGCTGCTCCTGCGTCACGAGATCCCGGCGCAGCAGCAGTCCAACCGCCCGCCCGTCCGGGGCGACGAGCGGCAGGTGATTCACGGCGAATTCGAGCGCGTGGTCCATCAGCTCGAGCGCGGCGTGCTGGGTGATGTCGGCCGGGGCGACGATCGGGTCCGCCCGGGCGATCGACGAGACCGGCTCGGTGAAGGCGACGCCGGTCAGCATCGCGCGGCGAATGTCTCCGTCGGTCACGAGTCCGCGGAGGGTGAGCCCGGCATCACAGACGAGCAGCGCGCCGGTGCCGGCGGCGTCGAGCCGGCGTACCGCGTCGATGATCGTCACCGAGGGGGCGACCACGACGGAGTCCACGCGGCAGATCGCATCAGCCGGGATCATGAGCCGGCCTCCAGGAGCAGGCGGCGCTCGAGGCGCTCCAGGCGCTCCTCCAGCGCGGCCGACCGGCTGGCCTGCAGCCGGGTGCCGATCGGCCAGTCCGGGACGCTGCTGTCGGCGCCATCGACGGCCGCCTCCTGGATCAGCAGGGTCGAGTCGCCGGTCTTGACCGTGACGCCATCGGCCGAGCGTCCGACGACCTGTCCGGGCGTCGCGATGTAGCGGGGCCACGCCGGATCGAAGAAGGCGCGCCAGATGACGACCGGCGTGCCGTCGAGCGCGGTCCGTGCGCCGGGCCCCGGCCGGCTGATTGCGCGGATCTTGTTGTGCAGACTGCTGCTGCTCGCCGACCAGTCGAGCCACTCGTCCCCCTCGCCGCGACCGCCGAAGTACGTCGCCGGGAGTCCGCGCTGGGAGCGGAGCGGCGGGTCGCCGGCAGCGATCAGCGACACCGCGTCGATCGCCAGGGCGGGAAGGGCGTCGGTGACCCGGCGCAGGACAGTGCCGTAGCTGTCGGTCCACCCGATCGGCAGGGTGCGCTGCAGGACGATGTCACCGGTGTCGATCCCGTCATCCATGAAGTGTGCCGTGATGCCGATCTCGGGCTCGCCGTTGATCAACGCCCAGTTGATCACGTTGCGGCCGCGGTAGAACGGCAGCTTGCCGGCGTGCAGGTTGAGCGCGCCATGCCGGGCCACTGCGCGCACCGGCGCGTGGAGGATCTGGTTGTACGCGATGGACAGCAGGAGGTCGGGCTCGAGCGCGCCGAGCCAGTCGCGCATCTCGGAGGCGTTCACGCGATGCGGCTGGCGTACGGGGAGACCGGCGTCCCGTGCGGCGCGTCCGAGAGAATCGTCCGAGGGTCGTTCGCGGAGCACCACGCCCACCACGCGGTGCGGCGTCGGCTGCAGGGCGCCCAGGCTGCGGGCGGCCCATTCGCCGTCGCCCAGCAGCACGACGCGGAGCCCGGCTAGAGGAGATCCGCCCATGCCAGCTCCTCGTCCGGTGCCACGTCCCGCGCAAGTGCGCGTCCCACGACGTACTCCAGCTCGTCGGGCCGGATCCCGATGCCGGGGCGCTTGAAGTCGACGTCGGTTGCCGCGAGACGCTCCCCGCTTCTGAGCGCCCGGGCGGCAACCATGCCGCGCCGGAACGTCCGGCGCTTGTCGAGCTCCTCGGGCGACACCGACCGCACCGCCGAGCCGAGCGCCTGGAAGACATCGCGGGAGCCATCCACCAGCGCCCGCAGCTCCGCCGGATCCGCCGAGATGGCGTGGTCCCAGCCCTCGAGAGCGCGGTCGAGGGTGAAGTGCTTCTCGATTGCGCACGCGCCGAGCGCGACGGCGGCGAGCGGGACGGCCGTGCCCAGCGTGTGGTCGCTGTATCCGACCGGCACGCCGAACGCCTGGGCCCACGTGCTCATCATCCGCAGGTTCACCAGCCCCGGTGGTGAGGGGTACACCGACAGGCAGTGCAGCAGCGCGACGGGACCGGCGCCGCCTTCCCGCAGCGTGGAGAGCGCGTGCTCCACCTCGCCGAGGGTCGCCATGCCGGTCGAGAGGAGCACCGGCTTCCCGGTCGACGCGACGTGCCGGAGGAGCGGCAGATGATTCACGTCCATCGACGCGATCTTGTACGCCGGCGCGTCGAGCGACTCGAGCAGCTCCACTTCCTCGGCGGAGAAGCAGCTGGCGAACCAGACGATGCCCTGCGACCGGCAGTAGTCCGCCGCCTCGCGCAGGCGGTCCGCCGTCATCTGATACCGTTCGACCGCTTCCACCAGCGGGGGCGCCTTCCGTTCCGCGGCGTAGCGCGTGTTGCGGTCGTACTCGGCCGAGGAGATCAGGGAGCGCCGGGTCCACGACTGGAACTTCACGGCATCCGCTCCCGCGGCGTGCGCGGCGTCAATCAGCCGGCGGCAGAGCTCCATGTCGCCGTTGTGGTTGGAGCCGATCTCCGCAATGACGTACGGTGGGAGGCCCGGGCCGACGGGGCGGCCGGCGATCGTCAGCAGTTCCATACCGCCTCCAGCTTCGGATTGGCCACCAGCCACCACCACACGCGGGCGGGCCGCAGCCGGTTGAGCGCGTCGACGTATTCGGGGAGCAGCTCGGGCCGGTGGCGGAGGGCCGTATCGAATGCCGCAACCCGCGTCCGTTCCGACTCCAGCGCGGCGCGAGGCCCGGCCGGCAGCGGCCATTCACGGTCGAGCAGCGCGTCGTAGTGCGCGAGCACCCGGCCGGTTGCCGTCAGCACCTGTGCCTCGTCGAAAGGCGGGAGCACCGGCGCCATGCCGGCCGGATGCTGCCGATACCCCATGCGCGGCGTCCGGTCGAAGGCGAGGGTCGCCCCGGCGGACCACGCGCGCGTCGCCAGCAGCCAGTCGATCAGGGCGCAGTCGGCGGGAAACGGCAGGCACTGACGGAGGGCGGCGCTGCGGTACGCGGTGTTGGAAAAGCCGAAGACGTTGTAGCGGGGCAGCAGCTCGACGGCGTCGGTGCCGGCCGGCGGCGCGAGCACGACATCCAGCGGCCGCCCGTCCGGGTCCAGCAGCTCGAGCGCGCACGCGGCGACGTCCACCTCGCGCAGCATCCGGCGCGCGGCGGAGACCCGGGACGGATGGAGCAGATCGTCGCTGTCGACGAGAATCACGCCGGCGTACTGTTCCGCCACCGTCTCCAGTGCGCGTGACCGGATTTCGGCCGGCGTCGCGTCGATCGCCCGCACCCAGTCGGCGGTGCACGGACGGCCGCACGCGGCGGCAACATCGGCGGGGCTCAGCGTATCGAGGCCGATCCACAGGTCGAAGTCCCGGTCGGTCTGCGCGTCCACCGTGCGGAACCACTCGGCGAGATACGGCTCGACGCCGGGATAGATCGTCGTGTAGAGGGCCAGCCGCTCAGCGCACACCGATCACCTCCGGCGCCTGCGCGCGACGGAGCAGCAGCTCCGCGAGCTGCCAGTCATCCTCGGTGTCGACATCCACCGCTCGCTGCCACGGCAGCTCCCAGCCGCCGCGGCCCGCCACGTGGAACGTGCGCTCTCGAAGGAGCACCGCCGCGCGAGCCCACCAGACGGCACCGGTAGGACAGAACAGCTCCGGGAGATCCTGGCTGCGGGCGGTGATCCGGTCGGTGAAGAGCGGTACCAGCACTCCCTGGTGGTCCCGCCGGACCGCCCACCAGGGGTTCTGAAAGCCGAAGCGCGCCACCGAGAGCTGCGCGGGCAGCCCTGACTCGACGAATGCCGCGTGACTCGTCCGGATGTCGTCGGCGGTGCGCAGTGGACAGTTGGGCATCAGCTGGGCGACGTGCTCGAACGCGCCGGCGCCGAGCCGCTCGAGCGCGTCCACCGTCGCCGCCGAGACCGGCGTCTGGTCGTCGGCGAGGGCCGCGTCGCGGAGGAAGGGAACCTCGGCGCCGCACGCGCGGGCCACCGCCGCGATCGCCTCGCTGTCGGTGCTCACGACGACCCGCTCGAAGAGGCCGCACTCGAGCGCGGCGTCGATCGTGTAGGCGATCGCCGGCCGGCCCAGCAGCTCACGAATGTTCTTGCCGGGGACACGGCGCGAGCCGCCGCGGGCAGGAATGACCGCCAGAGCGCTGATCATGCCGGCTCCTCCCCGGCGGCTGCCGCCGCGGTGCCGGCGACGTGCCGGATCAGCCCCGAGCGCTGGCTGGTCCACAGCGAGCGATACGTGGAACAGGTCTGCAGCAGCTCGTCGTGCGTGCCCAGCCCCTCGAGCCGGCCTTCGTTGAGCACCATGATCCGGTCGGCGCTCCGCAGCGTGGAGAGCCGGTGCGCGATGACGAACGTCGTTCGCCCCTGCATCAGCCGCTCGATCGCCACCTGCACCGCCGCCTCGGAAACCGAGTCGAGACTGCTGGTGGCTTCGTCGAGGAGCAGGATGGGAGCGTTCTTGAGCAGGGCCGCCGCGATGCACACCCGCTGGCGCTGGCCGCCGGAGAGGCCCCGTGCCCGCGGGCCGTTGCCGATCAGCGTGTCGTACCCGTCTTCCATCTCCATGACTTCGGCGTGGAGATTCGCGGCGATGCCGGCGGCGACCACCTCGTCCATCGTCGCGTCGGGCCGGCCGAAGCGGATGTTGTCGGCGATCGTGCCCGGGAAGAGATACGAATCCTGGAGCACGAGCGCGCTCGCATCGACGATGTCCGCGTGGCGGAGCTGGCGGAGATCGACCCCGTCGAACAGGATCGCGCCCTCGGTGGGGTCGTAGAAGCGGAGCAGGAGGGACAGCAGGGTGGACTTGCCGGCGCCGGAGGGACCGACGATGCCGATCGTCTCACCCCGCTGAATGGTGGCGGATACCTCCCGCAGCGTATCGCGTCCACCATAGTTGAACGAGACGTTCCGGATCTCGATCCGCTCCGGCGGCCGCAGCAGCGGACGCGCGCCGGGCGCGTCCTGGATGTCGGGGACCGCCCGGAGGATGTGATTCACCCGGTCGAGCGTCGCGAGGTTGGCGCGCAGGTTGGTGTAGACGTTCAGCATCCCGAGCATCGGACTGTAGACCGCCACGACGGCGACCAGCAGGCTCAGCAGCGACTGCCAGGAGAGCGTGCCGTTGGCGACACTCCGCCCGCCGATCGTGAGCACCAGCACCAGCCCAAATCCCGTCACCGCCTCGAAGAGGAACCGCGCCGTGCCGCGCGCCATCGCCTGGTGATGGAGGAAGCGCTGGAAGGCCTGCGCGTTCCGTGCGGCGGCGGCGAGGACGCGATTCTCGCCCCGGTTGACCTTGATGACCTTGATGCCGGCGGGAATGGAGAGGAAGCTGCTGGAGAGTGCCGACACCGCCTCGCGCTGGCGAACGGCGGCGGCGGTCAGCCGCTCGCCGAACCAGTGCGCCGGGAGGAGGCCGAGCGGCCCGAGGATCAGCCCCGTCATCGCGAGCTGCGGGCTCATCATCCAGGCCACCACGATGAGGCCGACGAGACGCGAGCTGTACTGCACCATCTCGCCGATGGCGAGCGTCACGTTCCGAATGCTCTTCAGGTCATGGTAGGAGGCCAGGACGATGTCCTCCTGGCTGTTCTTGTCGAAGAACCGCACCGACAGGGTGAGAAGCTTCGCGAGCACTTTCTTGATGGATGCGATCTCGACCGAATCGGCGAGGAGGGCGGAGAGGACGTCGCCGCCGCTGCTGCTCGCCGCGCGCAGCAGCCAGATGCCGAAGATCACGCCGGCACCCAGAAGGAGCCGGGACGCGCTGACCTGCCCATCCCGGCTGAACCCCATCAGCACCTGGCGGAGCGCCAGCAGCAGCATCCCCTGGAGCACACCCTGCGCGACGGTCGCCACGAGGAGAGCGCCGGCAAGACGCGGCCGCTGCAGCATCATCCGGGCGCCGAGCGCGAGGGCGGCGCCAACGCCGTCCTGCCGCGACCGCGGCGGCTCAGGCACGCGCACCGACTCCTCCAGTCGAGTGGCGGGCACGGGCAGGGGCTGCCGTGGAAGCGCTCGGCGCGTACAGCGGCGGCGGGGTGGTGGCGAACGTCGCTTCGGGTACCAGCTCGGTCAGGAGCTCCCGCAGCCAGCCGTCGGGCTTCTGCTGCTGCGCGGCGAGGATGAGCTGATTGATCGCCTCGCCGGTCCAGTCGGCGAGGTGGCCGTTGGTGGCGCGAAGGACCTTGGGATGCTCGGTCCCCACCACGCTCTCGCCGAGGAGGACGAGCTCCTCGGCAAGCCGCTCGCCGGGGCGGACGCCACTGAACCGGATCTCGATGTCCTCGTGAGGCTGGAGTCCCGAGAGGCGGATGAGATCCTCCGCCAGATCCACGATGCGCACCGGCTCGCCCATGTCGAGCATGAACACTTCACCCCGGTGGCCGAGTGCGCCGGCCTGGAGCAGGAGCTGCACCGCCTCGGGGATCGTCATGAAGTACCGGCGCATTTCCGGATGCGTCACGATCACCGGGCCGCCAGCGCGGATCTGGCGGAGGAAGGTCGGCACCACGCTGCCACGGCTGCCGAGAACGTTGCCGAAGCGCACGGCGACGTACTCCCGGTCATGCATCATTCCGGCGGTCTGCACCACCAGCTCGGCGGCGCGCTTGGTCGCTCCCATCACGCTCGAGGGACGCACCGCCTTGTCGGAGGAGACGAGGACCAGCCGCTCGGTGTCGGCGTGGAGCGCGGCTTCCACCACTGTCGCCGTGCCCAGCACGTTGTTCAGGATCGCCTCGGCGATATTGCCTTCCATCAGCGGGACATGCTTGTGGGCGGCGGCGTGGAAGACGACCTCCGGCCGGTGTCGCTGGAACACATGGTCCATGCCCGCGGCATCGCGCACGTCGACGATCAGCGGCGTCGTCGGGAGCTCCGGATGACTGGCCGCCATCTCATTCAGGATCTCGAAGATCGAGTTCTCGCCATGACCGAGCAGCAGCAGCCGCGACGGGCCGAGCCGGGCGAGCTGCCGGCAAAGCTCGCTTCCGATCGACCCGCCGGCGCCGGTCACGAGCACGGTGCGCCCGGCGATCTGGCGTCCCACGCCCGCCAGGTCGGTCAGGACCGGCTCGCGGCGGAGGAGATCCTGGATCTCGACGTCACGCAGCGCGGAGACGCTCACGCGCTCGGAGATGATCTCGAACAGGCCAGGCACCGTGCGCGTGTGCACCCCCGCTTCGTGCGCCATGCGGACGAGCTTCCGCACCACCGAGCCACGCGCCCGGGGCATGGCGATGATCATCTCGCGGACGTGGTGCGACTCGATGATGTCGGGGATGTCCGCGAGAGCCCCGAGCACGGGCAGGTCCTGCAGCAGCTGGTCCTGCTTTGCGGGGTCGTCGTCGGCGAAGCCGATGAGCCGCAGTCCGAGCTGGGGATTCGAGAGCAGCTCGTCCGCGACGAGCCGCCCAGCCGCTCCGGCGCCGACGATGAGGGTCGGGTGATCGTCGGCCCGCGCCACGCGGGAGGGGGCCCGGGCCGCGATCAGTTTCGCCGCAGTGCGCGGGATGCAGATCGCCGCGAGCGTCGCCAGGGCGTCGAGGGCCAGCACGGACAGCGGGACGCGCGACGGGGTGAGTCCGGTCGCGGGGAGGATCGCCGCGCCGAGGGCGAAACAGAAGAATCCGCACACGGTGGCGACGCGGAGGATCCAGACGAGATCGCGCGCGCTGGCCTGCGCCCAGAGCCGGTTGTACAACCCGGTGGCGAAGAGCAGCAGCAGCTTGAACGGAACGGCAACGGCGGTATAAACAAGCAGGGTCGCCGTGTCGGCCGGCGACCAGAGGAGACCTTCGAATCGAAGGATGTACGAAAGAACAGGGGCTCCGACGAAGGCGAGTGCGTCGGAGAGGAGCACGTACCGGTTGCGGACCGTCGTGACCATTGTATGTAGTGCCTGATATATCCGGCTATGCGGCGTGGTAGACGATACCTTGGGCTTCCAATCCTCCGAACGCTCAGCTCGTACCGGTCCAACACCTGCACGCAAGCAAGTGCATTTCTCAAGCCCGGGATGAGTGAAAAAAGTGGATGGCGGCGTGCGAATCGACCTAAGATCTGACAGCCCTGTCTATTTCGTGAATAGGCCGATTGTGATCTACATCATTTGCATTGTGTGACGGGCGTCACAAATTGCCGCACGCCTGCAACGAAATGTTGTGACATTCCTGCATCGTGGTGTATGCGCCATAGTTTCTGTTGGAGACGCGCAAATGATGGGATTCAGGAAGCACTTGCCCCTCCTCGCCGGGCGCGATGCCCCGCCAACACGCTCCTTCGTGATCGGAGAGGTGGCACAGGCTCACGATGGGAGCCTGGGGATGGCCCACGCATTCATCGATGCGATCGCCGCGACGGGCGCGGACGCGGTGAAGTTCCAGACGCACATCGCCGGTGCGGAGAGCACGCCGTCGGAGCCATGGCGCGTGAAGTTCAGCCCGCGCAATGAAACGCGGTTCGAATACTGGAAGCGGATGGAATTCAGCGAGGTTGAGTGGGCGGGCCTTCGACGCCATGCCGACGAGGCGGGGCTCTACTTCCTCAGCTCACCGTTCTCGGTGGAAGCCGTCAAACTGCTCGAGCGAATCGGTGTCGCCGCCTGGAAGATCGCGTCGGGCGAGCTGACCAACCCGCTCGTCGTGGAGCCGATCGCGGCGCTCGGCCAGCCGGTGATCATCTCGACGGGGATGAGCTATATCGACGAGATCGACCAGGCGGTCCACCAGCTGCAAGCGAAGGGCGTCCCGCTGGCCGTCCTGCAGTGCACCTCCGCGTATCCCTGCCCGCCGGAACGGGTTGGACTGAATCTCATTCCCCAGCTGAAGGCGCGGTACGAGTGTCCCGTTGGCCTGTCGGACCATTCGGGGACGATCTTCCCGTCGCTGGCTGCTGCGGCGCTCGGGGCTGAGATCTTCGAGGTTCACGTCACGCTGAGCCGGGAAATGTTCGGGCCCGATGTGAGTGCCTCCCTCACTACTTCGGAACTCAAACAAATGGTAGATGGCGTACGATTTGTTGACAGCATGCTGGAAAGCCCGATCGACAAGGACAAGATGGCCGGCACGTTGCTCCCCGTCCGGGAGGCCTTCACCAAGAGCCTCGTCGCCCGGGTCGACCTGCCGGGCGGCACGGTGCTCAGAGTCGAGCACCTGACGGCGCGCAAACCGGGAACGGGCATCGCGGCCAGCCGCCTCGGCTCCGTTATCGGCAGTCGCCTCCGGCGAGACGTCCCTGCCGATACGATCCTCGCCGAGTCAGACCTCGACCTGGAGGGGTGATGCGCCGCAAGGTGTGCGTTGTCGTGACCGCGCGGCCGAGCTACAGCCGGATCCGCAGTGCCCTCGCCGCGATCCGGGCGAATCCGGACCTCGAGCTCCAGCTCGTCGTCGCCGCGTCGGCGCTCCTCGACCGCTACGGGTCGGCCATCCATCAGATCGAGCAGGACGGCTTCCCCATCTCCGCCCGGGTCCAGATGGTGCTCGAGGGGGGAGACCTCACCTCGATGGCGAAGACGACCGGTCTCGGCCTTCTCGAGCTCAGCAGCGTCCTGAGCCAGCTCCGACCCGACGTCGTAGTCACCATTGCCGACCGGTATGAGACGATCGCCACTGCGATCGCCGCTGCGTATCTCAATCTGCCCCTGGCGCATGTCCAGGGCGGCGAGATCACCGGATCGATCGATGAGAAGGTGCGCCATGCGGTCACCAAGCTCGCCGATCTCCACTTCGTCGCGACCACGCGTGCGGCGGAGCGCGTGATCGCGATGGGCGAGTCGCCGGCGACCGTCCATGTGACCGGCTGCCCGTCCATCGACCTGGCGATGGAGACGCTGCGCGATCCGCGGCTCGATTTCGATCCCTATGAGAAATACGGCGGGGTCGGGGCACGGATGGACCTCTCTCCGGGCTATCTCGTCGTGATGCAGCATCCGGTGACGACCGAGCACGATCTCGCCCGGGAACACGTGAGCGAGACGCTGCATGCGGTCCGGGATACCGGAATGCCGACGCTCTGGTTCTGGCCCAATCCCGACGCCGGCTCGGACGGGACGTCGGGAGGCATCCGGCGCTTCCGCGAGCTCGAGCGTCCGGACAACATCCACTTCTTCAAGAACATGGCCCCGGCCGATTTCCTGCGGCTCATCTACAACTGCCGGTGCCTGATCGGCAATTCCAGCGTCGGCATTCGGGAGTGCTCCTATCTCGGCGTGCCCGTCGTCAACATCGGCTCGCGGCAGATGGGACGGGAGCGAGGTCGGAATGTCACGGACTCCGACTATGCGCGCGCCGAGATCCGCCGCGCGGTGGATGCGCACCTCGGCAACGGGCGGTATCCGAGCGATCCGCTGTATGGGGACGGCAGCGCGGGAGAGCGGATTGCGCGGCTGCTGGCGGAGGTACCGCTGACCGTCGAGAAGCGCCTTGCCTATTAGCGATCACGATTCGATGCGTGTTCTCGGCCTCATTCCCGCGCGGGCCGGCTCCAAAGGGGTGCCGCGAAAGAATCTCCGTCTTCTGGCGGGGAAGCCGCTGCTGCAGTACAGCGTCGAGTCGGCGGTCGGCGCCGGACGGCTCGCGCGGGTCGTCGTCAGCACGGAGTCCGGCGAAATTGCGGCCGTGGCGCGGGACGCGGGCGCGGAGGTGCCGTTCCTGCGACCGGCCGGTCTCGCCGCCGACGATACCCCGATGCTTCCGGTCGTGGCCCATGCCCTCCGGACGCTGGAGGGGCAGGGGGACACATACGACGCCGTCTGTCTCCTTCAGCCCACCTGTCCCCTCCGGCGATCGGAGGATATCGATGGGTGCATCGAGCTGCTCGAGCGGACGGGCGCAGACTCAGTCGTCACCGTCCTCGAGGTGCCGGCGCGCTACCACCCCCATTGGACCTTCCTGCAGAACGGCGACGGCTCGCTGCAGCCCGCGACCGGCGCGCCGCTGGTTCCCCGCCGCCAGGAGCTGGCGCCGGCCTTTCACCGCGACGGCTCGATCTACGTGACCCGGCGCTCCGTCGTCCTCGACGGGAACAGTCTGTACGGGCATCGGATGCTGGGCTACCGGACCGACCCCGACTGGAACGTCAACATCGACGACCTGGACGACTGGGCGCGCGCGGAGCGTCTGCTGGACACCGAACGCCTTGCGTGACGTCACGGGCCCGGCCTTATTCAGGCATTCCCTTCCATAGTAGAAGTATCAGCACCGCGCCAATCTCGAGCGCGTACCAACATGGCTCAGTCCCGATCGCCGGACTCGCCTGTTTCAGCTACTGACTCTCACGGAGTGACGCCCATGCTTCGACGCATCATGGTTGCCCTGGCCGGCGTGGCAGGGACTGCGGTATCCGCTGCCGCCCAGACCGCCGAGCGGCCCGCCGGCTGGCAGATCGCATCTGCGGTGCTTCCGCTGCCCGACAGCTCGCGAGCCGGAGCGGCAGTGCTGGGCTACGCCAACGGCAAGCTGGTTCGCCTGCGGGCCGGGACCAACGAGATGATCTGTCTCGCCGACAATCCGGAGCAGAAGGGTTTCGAGGCGTCGTGCTACCACAAGTCGCTCGAGCCGTTCATGGCGCGGGGCCGGGCGCTTCGCCGGACCGGCGTCACCGAGCGTCACGCTATCGACTCGGTGCGGCTCGCCGACATTCGCGCCGGGCGCATCGTGATGCCGAAGGGTCCGGCGATGCTCGCGTCGCTCTTCGCGGATGACGACAGCTTCGATCCGGCCGCGGGGCGCCCGGCGAAGTCGAGCATGCTGCACGTGATCTATCTCCCGTATGCCACCGAAGCCTCGAGCGGCATCAGCGCGACGCCGGCAAAGGACCGGCCGTGGCTGATGTACGGCGGCAAGCCGTGGGCCCATGTGATGATTCCGTAAGGCCGTGACTCCCTGCACTACGAGGCTGCAATGACTTCGACCATCGCCCCCCGTACCGACCTCCTCCCCGACGACGTGCTGGGCGCGCTGGCGCGGCACATTCTCGTGGACGGATACCATGTCGTCATGGATCTGGAGCGGAGCCACGGCTCCTACCTGCATGACGCCCGGAGCGGCCGGGACCTCCTCGACTTCTTCAC
This sequence comes from Bacillota bacterium, assembly GCA_050257015.1. Lineage (GTDB taxonomy): Bacteria > Gemmatimonadota > Gemmatimonadetes > Gemmatimonadales > GWC2-71-9 > JAICUF01. Next base: position 12,448 of record JBLMWC010000046.1, read on the forward strand.
CAACTTCGCCACCACTCCGGTGGGATACAACCATCCGCGGATGGGCGACCCCGAGTTCCGCGAGCGGCTCACGGCGGCGGCGATCACCAAGCCGGCCAACAGCGACATCTACACCAGTCTCTACGCGCGCTTCGTGGAGACGTTCTCGCGTCTGGCGATTCCGGCGACCCATGCCGATCACCTCTTCTTCATCGAAGGCGGGGCGATGGCGGTCGAGAACACGCTGAAGACGGCGTTCGACTGGAAGGTCCGGAAGAACATGCTGAAGGGGCTCGGTGCGACGGGGGGGAGCCGGGTCCTGCATTTCCGGAACGCCTTCCACGGCCGATCGGGCTACACCCTCTCGCTCACGAACACCGCCGACCCTCGGAAGACCCAGTACTACCCGGTCTTCGACTGGCCTCGGCTGACCTGCCCGGCGCTCCGCTTTCCCGTCACCGACGCAGTCATCGCCGACGTCGTACGGATGGAGGAGACGGTGGAACGGGAGATCCGTGCCGCGTGCGCCGAGTATCCGAATGACATCGCCGCGCTGATCATCGAGCCGATCCAGGGTGAGGGCGGGGACAACCACTTCCGCCCGGAGTTCTTCAGGAGCCTCCGCCGTCTGGCCGACGAGTTCGGCTTCCTCCTCATCTGCGACGAGGTGCAGACCGGTCTCGGCCTCACCGGGTCGATGTGGGCCTGGCAGCAGATGGGTGCCGAGCCCGACCTGTTCGCCTTCGGAAAGAAGACGCAGGTGTGCGGCTTCGCGTCGAACCACCGGATCGACGACGTCGACAACGTCTTCAAGGTCTCCTCTCGCATCAATTCGACGTGGGGCGGGAATCTGGTGGACATGGTGCGGTGCGAGCAGTACCTCGAGATCATCGAGGAGGATCGTCTGGTCGAGAACGCCAAGGTGGTCGGCGCGCACCTGCTGGCGGGACTGCAGGAGATGGCGAGCGAGTTCACGGGCCTCGTGTCCAACGTGCGCGGCCGCGGGCTCTTCATCGCCTTCGACCTGCCGGACAAGGCGCTCCGCGACCGCACTCTCGCCGCCTGCCTCGACCATGGCTTGATCGGTCTCGCGTCCGGTGCCTCGGCGATCCGCTTCCGGCCGTCGCTCGCGCTCTCGAAGGCGGAGGCGGACGAAGGAGTGGAGAAGCTCAGGGGCGCGCTCACGTCGGCGCGGTCGCATGCGTGATGCATGACTGACGTGCTGGGAAGGCTGACCGCGGCCCTGGCGGACCGCTACCGCGTGGAGCGCGAGCTCGGCGCGGGCGGGATGGCCACCGTCTATCTCGCCGAAGACCTCCGTCACGGACGGAAGGTGGCGGTCAAGGTGCTCCGGCCCGAGCTCGCCGCCGTCATCGGCGCCGACCGCTTTCTCGCCGAGATCCGGACCACCGCCAATCTCCAGCACCCGCACATCCTGCCGCTCTTCGATTCCGGCGCGGCCGAGGGCAGCCTCTTCTACGTCATGCCCTACGTCCAGGGCGAGTCGCTGCGGGACCGGCTGCGTCGCGAGAAGCAGCTGCCGATCCCCGACGCCGTCCGCATCACCGGCGAGATCGCCAGCGCGCTCGACTACGCGCACCGGCATGGCGTGATCCATCGCGACATCAAGCCGGAGAACATCCTGCTGCATGACGGCACCGCGCTGGTGGCGGACTTCGGGATCGCGCTCGCGGCGAGCAAGGCCGGCAGCGAGCGGATGACCGAAACGGGAATGTCGGTCGGCACGCCGCAGTACATGAGCCCTGAGCAGGCGATGGGCGAGCGTGAGATCACCGCGCGGAGCGACATCTACGCGCTGGGCGCCGTGGCGTACGAGATGCTCACCGGCGAGCCGCCCTTCAGCGGCGCGACCGCGCAGGCGATCGTCGCCCGGGTGCTCACCGAGGAACCGAAGTCGATCACGGCTCAGCGGCGGAGCGTGCCGCCGCACGTGGACGACGCGGTGCTCACGGCGCTGGAGAAGCTGCCGGCCGACCGCTTCGGGAGCGGCGCCGAGTTCATGGCGGCGCTGGCGGCGCCCAGCCCACCCCGGGGCGGCGCGATGATGGAGCGCGCGCGCCGCCGGGGCCGCCCCCGGCGGAATGCGATCCTCCTCGGCATCGCCGCGGCGGTGGCGTGCGCCGGTATCGGATTCCTGGCGGGCATCGAGCGGGCGCGCCGTTCCGCCGCGCCGCTCGAGTTCGATCAGTCGGTGCAGGTTACGTCGGAGCCCGGGCTCGAGGTGCAGCCCGCCATCTCGCCCGACGGCCGCGCGGTCGCGTACGCCGCGGGGACCTCGGTCGCGACGCGGCTCTACGTACGCCAGGTGACCGGCGGGCGTGCGTCGCGCGTGACCGACGACTCGACGGCGTCCGAATCGAACCCGCAGTGGTCGCGCGACGGATCGCGCCTGCTCTATCTCGCCCACGATGCCGTGTTCAGCGTGCCCGCGGCAGGCGGCAGCGTCCGCCAGGAGATCCCCGCGCCGAGGGGGGCGGCGGTGGCATCGGCGGCATGGGGGCCGGACGGGCAGACGATCGCCTACAGCATCCTCGATTCCGTCTATCTGCGGACCGCCGCCGGCACCACCCGGCCGCTCGCCCGGATTCCCGAAGCGTCGCTCTGCACCTGGTCGCCGGACGGCGCGCTGATCTCCTGTGCCTCCGGCAACGCCCGCTATCTCACGGTGGGAGTGCAGTTCGGCAACCTCTCTCCCAGCCGGATCGTCGTCTGCCGGGTCGAGGATGGCGCACTCTCGGTGGTGAGCGACAGCATCTCGATCAACGAGAGCCCGATCTGGTCGCCTGACGGCCGGTGGCTCTACTACGTGTCCAACCGGCGGGGCCGCGGCGACATCTACGCCCAGCGCATCGCGCACAACGGCCATGCGCTGGGGTCGCCGGTCCGGCTCACCACCGGACTCGGCGCCCAGTCGATTTCCATCTCGGCCGACGGATCGCGCTTCGCCTACGGTGTGTACGTGGCCAGGGCGAACGTGTGGTCCCTGCCGATCCCCGCCAGCGGGACCGTCTCCCCCTCCGACGCGACGCCGGTCACCACCGGAAGCCAGGTGATCGAGAACGTCCATGTGTCGCGGGACGACAAGTGGCTGGTGTACGAGTCCAATCTCACGGGGAACTCGGACATCTACCGTCTCCAGCTGGGCGGCAGCGGAGAGCCGGAACGGCTCACGACCGATCCCGCCGATGACTTCGCCGGTGACCTCTCTCCCGACGACCAGGAGGTCGCGTTCCATTCGTGGCGGGGCGGCTCCCGCGACGTGTACGTGCAACCGCTCGACGGCCGTCCGCTGCAGCGCGTCACCTCGTCCCCCGCGCAGGAGCTGATTCCCGTCTGGTCACCCGACGGGTCGGCGCTGGTGTTCAGCGTCGGGAAGGAGACGCGCCAGATCTGGGTGGTGCATCGCAAGCCCGACGGCAGCTGGGGCCAACCCACGATGCGGTTCGGCTCCGGCGCCTGGGCCGACTGGTCGCCCGATGGAAAGTCTTTCGCGTTCTCGGGAGCGCTGCTCGGCGGCTCGCTCTTCACGATGCCGGTCGATTCGGGGGCTCCACACCTCGTGCTCGACGCGACGCGGCCCGGCACCCCGATCGTGCAGCAGCCATACTGGGGCCGCGATGGGCGAACGATCTATTTCAAGAGCCACGACGCGCGCGGAAACGCCTCCATCTGGTCGGTGCCGTCGGAGGGCGGCGCTCCGCGCCAGCTGGTGCGCTTCGATGATCCGCAGCGTCCGTCCTACCGGCCACAATGGGCGCTCAGCGCCGACCGCATGTATTTCCCGATGGAGGACCGGCAGAGCGACGTCTGGGTCATCGACGTTGCCCGCCGCTGACCCAGGCCCAACGTGCGCCGGCGCACGGTCCGCCGGCCCCGCCTTCGCCATCGTGTCGGAGAGACTGACACGGGAGGGGTCGGATGGCGAAGCGGACCGGCATGTTCGGCATGATCAGGGCGGCGTTCAGCGATTTCTCGCAGGACGACTGCCCCACCCAGGCCGCCGCCCTCTCCTACTACACCGTCTTCTCGCTCCCGCCGCTTCTGGTCCTGATCATCGTGCTGGCCAGCCTCATCTTCGATCCCGCGGACGTACAGCAGGCGATCCAGGGTCAGATGCAGGGGCTCATCGGCCCCTCCGGCGGCGAGGCGATTCGCTCGATCCTCACCCACGCCCAGCGCCCTGAGGGCCGGAATCTCGCGGCGATTCTCGGCATCGGCGCGCTGCTGCTGGGAGCAGGCGGCGCGTTTCTCCAGCTCCAGTCGGCGCTCAACCGGGCATGGGAGGTGAAACCGGACCCGCGGCAGGGCGGAATCCGGAACTTCCTGATGAAGCGGCTGGTGTCGCTCGGCATGGTGCTGGCGCTAGGATTCCTGCTCCTCGTCTCGCTGGCGATCGGTGCGGCACTCAGTGCCCTGGGCGACGCCGTCTCCCGGTTCGTTCCCGGGCTCTCGAGCGCCCTGCTGCTCGTCATCAACCACGCGGTCTCCCTCGCGGTCACGACGGCGCTGTTCGCCGCGATCTTCCGGTATCTGCCGGACGCCGTGGTGCGGTTCCGGGATGTCTGGGTCGGGGCGCTCGTGACCGGGTTGCTCTTCGAGGCGGGGAAATTCGGAATCGGGTTCTATATCGGAAAGAGCAACCCGGGCGAGGCATTCGGCGCGGCGGGATCGCTCGCGCTGGTGCTGGTCTGGATCTACTACTCCTCCATGCTGATTCTGTTCGGCGCCGAGTTCACGCAGGTGTGGGCCACCGAACGGGGCCGCGGCATCCGGCCGGAGCCGGGAGCGGTGCACGTGGTGGAGGAGACACGGGAGGTGTCCGCCCGATAGCCGTGGCTCCCGCGCCCTCCGGTACCCGCCTATCTTTCCGCCCGAACCGGCACCTCAACAGGGGCGACTGTATGGCCACGGGCATCGTCACATCCCAGTTCACCGGCGTGGATTTTCTCGGCTTCGACTCGCTCCTGAGCGAGGAGGAGCGCGCCGTCCGCGATACCGTCCGCAGCTGGGTGGACGAGAATCTGATGCCTGTCATCGGGCAGGCGTATATCGAGGGCAAGTTCCCCAAGCAGCTGATCCCGGGGATGGCGGAGCTGGGCCTCTTCGGGGCCAACCTGCCGGAGGAGTACGGCTGCGCCGGGCTCAACAACGTGGCCTACGGGCTCATCATGCAGGAGCTCGAGCGGGGCGACAGCGGAATCCGCTCCTTCGCGTCGGTGCAGGGCGCGCTGGTGATGTATCCGATCTACGCCTTCGGCAGCGAGGAGCAGAAGAAGAAGTGGCTGCCGCTCCTCGCATCGGGGCAGGAGATCGGCTGCTTCGGGCTGACCGAGCCGGACTACGGCTCGAATCCCGGCGGGATGATCACCACGGCGCGGGAGACCGCGGACGGCTGGGTGCTCAACGGGACCAAGATGTGGATCACCAACGGTTCCCAGGCCACCGTCTCCATCATCTGGGCCAAGACGGGTGACGTCAGCGACACGAAATCGATCCGCGGCTTCATCGTGCCGACGGACACGAAGGGCTACAGCGGAAAGGATCAGAAGGGAAAGCTCTCGCTCCGCGCCAGCGACACCAGCGAGATCCACCTGCAGGATGTTCTCGTGCCGAAGGACGCGCTGCTGCCGAAGAGCGCGGGGATCAAGAGTCCGCTCATGTGCCTCACGCAGGCGCGCTACGGTATCGCCTGGGGGGCGATCGGCGCCGCCATGGCGTGCTACGACGAGGCGCTGCGCTACGCGAAGAATCGCGTGATGTTCGACCGGCCGATCGCCGCCACCCAGATTCAGCAGGTGCGGCTGGTCGACATGCTCACGGAGATCACCAAGGCGCAGTTCATGACGCTCCAGCTTGGACGCCTCAAGGACGCGGGAACGATGACGCCGGACCAGGTCTCGCTCTGCAAGCGCAACAACGTGGACATGGCCACCGACTGCGCCCGCGAGGCGCGCCGGCTGCTCGGCGCCAACGGGATCCTGGTCGAGTACCACTCGATGCGGCACATGGCGAACCTGGAGTCGGTCTACACCTACGAAGGCACCCACGACATGCACTCGCTGATCGTGGGCCAGTCGGTCACGGGGCTGGCGGCGTTCTAGCGCGGCATTTCCACGAGGAGCCACACGGTGAAGATCGCGGTCTGCATCAAGCGGGTCCCCGACACGGAGCTCCGGTTCTCCATCGCGGGTGACGGCAAGTCGCTCGACCCGGCCGGGCTCAAGTACGACATCAGCGACTTCGACGGCTATGCAGTCGAGGTCGGGCTCCGGCTCAACGAGAAGGCGGGAGGCGGCGAGGTCGTCGCCGTGTCGCTCGGTCCGGACGCGGTGCAGGAAACGATCCGGAAGGCGATCAGCATGGGCGCCGAGCGCGGCATCCATCTGCGCACCGAGTCGGTGCCGATCGACGGACTCGCCATCGCGCACGCCCTGGCCGCGGAGCTCCGGGACGGCGGCTGGGACCTGATCCTCTTCGGGCGCATGGCGACCGATTCGGCCAACGGCACCGTCGGTCCGATGACGGCGCAGCTGCTCGGTCTCCCCTGCGTGAGCGCGATCTCGCAGATCGACATCGCGGACGGGAAGGGCAGCGCGCGGCGCGAGCTCGAGGGCGTCGCGGAGGTCGTCCGGTTCCCGCTGCCGGCGGTGCTGACGATCGACGAGGGGATCGCCCGCGCGCGGCTGCCGTCGCTCAAGGGAATCATGGCGGCCAAGAAGAAGCCGATCGAGGCGAAGCCGGCGCAACTCGGCCCGGTGCATCTCACGATCGAGAAGATGGAGCTGCCGGCCGAGCGTGCCGGCGGCCGCATCGTGGGCGAGGGCGCCGATGCGGTACCCGAGCTCGTCCGACTCCTCCAGACCGAAGCGAAGGTGCTCTGATGGCGAATACGTTCGCATTCGCCGAATCGCGGGGCGGAGAGCTCCGGAGCGTGGCGTTCGAGACGGTCACCGCGGCGCGCCAGGCGGCGGACGCCACCGGCGGCGGCGAGGTGCACGCGCTCGTCATCGGCGCGCCGGGAATCGCGGCGCGGGCGTCCCAGCTCGCGCGCTACGGCGCCGACGTCGTCACGGTGGTCGAGCACGCCGGCCTGGAGCGGTACAGCCCTGAGGTCTGCGCGGCGACAGCCGCCGCACGGATCGGCGCGGGCGGCTACCGCGCCGCCTTCTTCGCCGCGTCGGCCGAGGGACGGGATCTCGCTCCGCGCGTGGCGGCGGCGCTCGACCGGAGCCTCGCCTCCGACGTCACCGCCTTCCGGATCGAGGGGGATGCGGTGACCGCGCGCCATGCGGTGTACGTCGGCAAGGCCAACGTGACGCTCAAGCTCACGGGCGCCCCGGCGCTGCTGTCGCTCCGCCCCGGTGCGATCACCGCCGTCGAGGCGCCCGGCGCCGGCCGCGTCGAGACCGACGCGCCGGCGATCGACCCGGCCGCCGCCCGGGTCGTGGTCACGGAGCTGATCGACCGCGGCAGTGCCAGGCTCGATCTGGGCGAGGCGCCGGTGGTCGTGAGCGGCGGGCGCGGACTCCGGGCGGCAGAGAACTTCGCGCTGGTGGAGGATCTGGCGGCGGCGTTCGGCAACGCGGCGGTCGGCGCCACCCGCGCGGTGACCGACGACGGGTGGCGGCCGTCGACCGATCAGATCGGGCAGACGGGTCGGGTGGTGAGTCCGATGCTGTATGTCGCCGTCGGCATTTCGGGGGCGGTGCAGCATCTCGCCGGGATGCGGACCGCGCGGACGATCGTCGCGATCAACAAGGACAAGGACGCGCCGATCTTCAAGATCGCCGACTACGGGATCGTAGGTGATCTGTTCGAAGTCGTGCCGCGGCTGACGGAAGAAGTCAGGAAGGCCCGGGGCGGCCGCTGATCCGCCGGTCACGATGCGCATTCTGATCCTGGGCGGGAACGGCTTCATCGGCCGTTTCCTGACCCCGCAGGTCGTCGCCGCCGGCCATGAGGTCGCCATAGTGCACCGCTCGGCCGAGCGAACGATTCCGGGCGCGGATGCCATCGCCGCCGACCATCGGGACCTCCCCTCGCGCGCCGCCGCGCTCCGTGCCTTCCGCCCCGACGTGGTGGTGGATCTCCTCCTCAGCTCGGGGCGCCAGGCGGCCGATCTTCTCACCGTCTTCCGTGGCCACGCCGGTCGCCTCGTCGCCATCTCCAGCATGGACGTCTACCGCGCGACCGCCGTGATGCACGGCGCCGACGCGGGACCGCTGGAACCGCTTCCGCTCACGGAGGATTCGGCGCTCCGCACGGGAGCGCTGACCTATCCGCCGCCGGTGCTGGAGATGCTGAAGGGAATCTTCGGCTGGGTGGACGATGCCTACGACAAGGTGGCGGTCGAGCGGGTCGTGCGGGAGGACTCCACGCTGCCGGCGACGGTTCTGCGCCTCCCGATGATTCACGGTCCTGGTGACCAGCTGCACCGCCTCGTCCCGCTGCTCAAGCGGATGGATGACGGACGTCCCGTGATCCCGATGGCCGAGCACGTCGCCGCGTGGCGCGGGTCGCGTGGCTACGTCGAGAACATCGCCGCCGCGATCACGCTTGCGGCGACCGACGATCGCGCGGCGGGGCGTACGTACAACGTGGGAGACGCCGACTCGCTGTCGGAGCTCGAGTGGGGACGCGCGATAGGCGAAGCGGCCGCGTGGCGCGGCCGCTTCGTGGTCCTGCCCGACGACCAGGTTCCACCGTATCTCCTGCTGCCCGGCCGGCTGGAACAGCACTGGGTGACCGATACCAGCAGGATCCGGCGCGAGCTGAGCTACGCGGAGCCGGTGGACCGCATGACCGGACTCAGGCGCACGATCGCGTGGGAGCGCGCCAACCCGCCGCCGGTCAATCCGGCGATGTTCGACTACGCAGCGGAGGATCGGGCCGTCGCGGGAGCCGGCTGACCGAGGCGCTGCTACTTCCGCTCCATCACGTTGACCGTCCGCTCCCGGCTCACCTTCCGCCCGCTCTCGACGTCCTCCACCGTGAGGACCAGCCGGTACTGCCCGCCCTTGAGGGTCCTGAGATCGAGGCTCCGGCGTACCCGCTGAGTTGCCGCGCTCGCCCTGTCCTCGAACGACACCTGCACCTGATCCCCCGCCGCCAGCCCGAACGGATTGCTCAGCGCGATGGAGGTACGATAGCGGCGGCCCGGGACCATTCCGCTGACGTCGTAGTAGAGCTCCATCGTGGACGACGGTGAGTAGACATCGAGTGGATTGAGCGGAATGGGATCTCCGCCGTGGGCCCACACCAGACCGCCCCCCTCCCGGCCCGCGATCAGATCACTGATCGCGAGCGAGGAGGAATCGCCGAGGGTCATGGCATCGCGGCCGGCGGCGGCCGCCGCCTTGCTGCCGGGCTGCGTGAACAGCACGCGCACATCGTGCCGGCCGGCGGGCATCGGCATCTCCAGAAGGCCGTTGAGGTAGGCGCCCGCCTCGAGCGGCGCCGCGACGTGGAAGTAGCGCGTGGTATCGCGGTGGAAGACGTCGAGTCCGGTGGGCCCGACGGCGATCGTCCGGATCGACAGCGGGTAGATCACCCCGCTCACGCCCGGCCGGGTCTCCGGGGCGAGGCGATCCCCGGGTATCGCGAATACCACCAGCAGACGCCCGTCGCTCCCGCCCGGCTGGCCCACGGCGTAGAGCTGCACCACCGGCTCGAGCGAGCGCTCGTAGCGCTGGACGTACGTATCGGTACGAAGCGCCGTGGCGATCTGCCTCTGGCCGGTCTCCCGCATCGTGCGGATCAGGTTCGGATTGATGATCCCGGTCAGGTCCAGCGGCGGAATGGCGCCGCCGCTCCGCGAGTTGAACGAATTCATCTGCTGACGCGTCGCGATGTCCTGCAGACTGTTCGCGAGCCGCTGGTAGCGGCCGTCCAGCGCTCCGCGCGCCTCGATGAGATCGTGATACAGCGGCAGCATCGCGACGAGAGTCGTAGCAGCCGTGCTCCCGAGCCGCCGACTGGAGCAGAAGTGGAGCAGCAGCGAGCCGGTGGGAAGTGCGTATAGCCAGGACTCGTTCGCCACCACGCAGCCATGCACGTTGAGGGCCGCGCTCCCGCCGCCCCAGCTCGCCCGCTTGTCGGGCTCCCCGTGCCGCATGTAGACGATGCCCCGGTCGTCGAGGACCCTGCGGCCCCCCTCGATCAGCGACATGGCGTCGGGACTGATCGTTCCCATCGCCCCGAGATTGTCGCCGGAGACCGGATCATCGCCAGCGAGCGCCGGATCCTCGCCTGCTCCCGTTCCCCCCGGGTTGTCGCTGAACTGCGCCCCCTCCGTCCGCCCCACGATCCGGAAATGCTCGTGCACGTAGTTCCACCGCCGGAGATGCTCGGCCAGCCGCTCCCCTTCCGGGCGCAGGGCGGTGACGTCGCGCCGGCGCCAGAAGTCCCGTATCCACGGCCCGAGAGTAGCGGGCGTGGTGCTGTCGAAGCCGGCCAGTTCCGCCGGCGTCGCCACCCAGCCGACATCGGCGCGGTAGAGGAGCCGCCCCGCGGGCCCGGCGCGGACGGCACCGTACTCATAGGTGGCGACCGCACTGTCGCGCAGGCCGAACGCCTCGAGTGCGCGGGCCGTCTCGAGCGCGGCGACGCCGGTATCGCCCCCCGCCTGCACGTACCGGCGGAGCGACGCGACTGCGCTGTCGGAGTGGCCCAGGCCACGGTGCATGCGGGCGATCGCGAGCCACGCATCGGGGCCGGCATTCGCGGAGGCCGCGGCGCGCGCGGCCCGCTGCACGGCGGGCTCGAGCTCGTCCTGGCCCGTCGCGACCAGCAGATCTGCGAGCGCCGCCGCCGCCGGCTTCCAGGTGGAATCCGCGGCGAGCGAGCGGCCGAGGGCCACCAGCGCGCCGTGCCGCCAGCTCTCGCCATCCGACTGGTGCATCGATGCCTTGACCGTCGCCCCGCGGCGGCTGAGCTCGAGCTTCACCATCGCGAGCGCCTGCCAGGAGGCCGCCGCATGCGGTGCCCGGTACACCGCCTCATCGAGCGCGGCGAGCGAGTCCTGGAGCGCGGAGAGCGGCAGCGTCGCCAGCGACTGGCCGTTCGCGGCCACCGGCCCGGCGGGGAGCATCAGGGCGAGCACGACGGCGAACCGGACCGGGCCGGGGAACGACATGGATGGCTCCAGGGTCGGAATCTGACGGGGACGACCGGCACGGGCGGCCGCACACGTGACGTGTATATTTTCGGCCGGTCTCTCTTCACCGCACGCAAGGAGCCGCCGTGTCCAGCATCGTGCCGATCCGCCATCAGGCCCCCCTCCCGCTCGAGCGCCTCATTCTCCGGGAGGAGCCCGGGGCGGACGCGACGGAAATGGACGTGACGATCGTCGGGGCCGGGCCCGCCGGCCTCGCGTGCGCGATCGAGCTGGCGCGGCTGGCGAAGCAGGACCAGGAGTCGGGAGGCGGTCTCCCCGAGCTCAATATCGCCGTGCTCGAGAAGGCCGAAAGCCTGGGCGAGCACAATCTCTCCGGTGCCGTGGTCAACCCGCGCGCCTTCCGGGAGCTCTTCCCCCATCTCGAGGACGCGAATTTCCCGTTCCGCGGCCACGTGGACGCCGAGTCGGTCTACTTCATGACCGAGGGGCGGGCCCTGAGGATCCCCACGCCGCCGACGATGCACAACCGCGGCTACTTCAGCGCGTCGATCTGCGAGATCGTGCGCTGGCTCGGCGAGCGCGCGGAGGAGCTGGGCGTCAACCTCTTCGCCGGCTTTCCGGTGGACGGACTGCTCGTGGACGGGAGCCGGGTGCGGGGCGTCCGCACCACCCCGTCGGGGCTCGACCGGGACGGCACCGCCGGCGCGGCCTACACGCCGCCCACCGACATCACGTCGCGTGTCACCGTCATCGCCGACGGGACCCGGAGCCTCCTCGGCCAGGCCTGGCGCGACTGGCAGCAGGTCGCGTCGCCCAATCCGCAGATCTTCGCGCTCGGCGTGAAGGAGGTCTGGGAGGTGAAGGAGCCGCTCGACCGGGTGATCCACACCCTCGGCTGGCCGCTTCCCTCCGACGCGTTCGGCGGCAGCTTCATGTATCCGCTCGGCGCCAGTCAGGTGGCGATCGGGCTCGTGGTGGGGCTCGACTACCATCGCGCCGGGCTCGATGTGCACGAGCTGCTCCAGCGGATGAAGACGCACCCGCTCTTCCGCGACCGCCTGGCCGGCGGCACGCTGCTCGAGTGGGGCGCCAAGACGATTCCCGAGGGCGGCTACTACGCCCTGCCCGAGCGCCGCCACGGTGACGGGATCGTCATGGTAGGTGACGCCGTCGGCTTCGTGGACGTGCCCTCGCTCAAGGGGATCCACTACGCGATGCAGTCCGGCATGTACGCCGCGCGCGCCATCTTCGCGGCGCTCAAGGCGGACGACGTGTCGTCCACCGGGCTCGCCCCGTACGACCGGATGGTCGACGAGAGCTACATCGTCGAAGACCTGCACCGCACCCGCAACATGCGCCTCGCCTTCAAGGACGGGCTCTACGCCGGCGGGCTCAAGGCCGGGCTGATGGTCGCCACCGGCGGTCGCCTGCCCGGTGGCCGGATCGAGATGCACGCCGACGCCGAGGTCCCTCGCGAGACCGGCCCGGCGGCACCGTTCACCCCGGACAACGTCCTCACGTTCAGCAAGCTCGACGCGGTCTTCAAGTCCGGCAACGCGACCCGGGACACGATCCCCAGCCACCTGATCGTGGGGGAGGATGTCGGGGGCGATGTAGCCGATTTCTACACCCACGTGTGCCCGGCCGGGGTGTACGAACGGGTGGGAGACGAGCTCCGGATCAACCCGCCGAACTGTGTGGATTGCAAGGCCACCGACGTCCTTGGCCCTCGCTGGACCCCGAGAGAGGCCGGAAGTGGCCCGAAATACCGCCTGATGTAGGGTTTCGGCTGCTGTACGGGCCCGGTTTGCACGGCCCGTTCCGTGCAGGTATGTCCGGGGGCGTCTGCCGACCAATTACCTGACAGTTCTCCCGGGACCCTGTGACGAGCTTTTCTTCGTGGCGTCGCCTGCTGAGGTCTGACCCGCTCCTGCTCCAGGCCGGAGCGGCGGGAGAGCTCACGGTCGCCCGGCTCCGTCTGCTGCTGACGGCCATCCTGCTGGTGGTCCCGGCGGTCACCTTCCTGGCCCAGGGGGGTGGGCAGGAGCCCTACATCGGGCTGGGCGTCACGCTCGTTGCCGTCGTCGTGGCGGGCGGCGTCTACTCGGCGGTCCAGCGCGATCTGTACCGGCCCTGGGTCGGCCTCGTCACCACCGTCTTCGACGTCACATTCATCAGCGCCACCCTCGCCGTCTTCCTGTTCCTCGGGACGCCGCACACCGCGGTCAACAGCAAGGTCGTCTTCGAGGCGTACTTCATCGCCATCGCCGCCACGACGCTCCGCTATGACGTGCGGTTCTGTCTCATCGCGGGCCTGCTCGCGGTCGTGGAGTACGGCGCCATCGTGGGGTACGCCGCGACGCACTGGGACCTCAATTCCGCGGCCTGGGCGCCGTATCCGTACGGCATGTTCGCGTGGTCGGTGCAGGTGTCGCGGATCATCCTGCTGATCATCGCGACGGCGCTCAGCGCCACCGTCGTAATCCGGGCGCAGTCGCTCCGGCGGCTCTCGGCGATGGACCGGCTCACCGGCGTCTACAACCGCGGCTACTTCGACGAGCGGCTCGTGGCCGAGCTCAGCCGGTCACGGCGGCACGACCAGCCGCTCGCCCTCGTGATGCTCGACGTGGACCACTTCAAGCGCTTCAACGACAAGCACGGCCACGCCGCCGGCGATGCGGCGCTCCGGGCCGTCAGCACCCTCATCCGGCACTCGGTGCGGCGCAGCGATCTGGTGGCGCGGTATGGCGGCGAGGAATTCGTGATGGTCCTGCCGGTGACGACGGCCGAGCAGGCGTTTGAGAAGCTCGATGCGATGCGCCGCGTGATCTCGGAGCTCAAGATCCGGCTGCCGAAGCAGCAGACCACGGCCCAGCTGACGATCAGCGCCGGCATCGCCGTCTTCCCGGACGACGGCGTTACCGCCGACGAGCTGCTCGACTCGGCCGATGCGCGGCTATTCGAGGCGAAGGAAGCGGGGCGCAACCGGGTCTTCGGGGCCGCGCACTCCGGTGCCACGCGCTCCGGCATGCCGGAGGCCGGCGCGCTGAGCGCCTGACGGTTACGGCTCGCCCATCACCTTGATGATGACGCGCTTCCGCCGCTGACCGTCCCACTCACCGTAGAACACCCGCTGCCACGGCCCGAAGTCGAGCATCCCCTCGGTGATCGGGATGATCACTTCATGCCCTATCGTGAGACTCCTGAGGTGCGCCGCCGCGTTGTCCTCCCCCGTCTCGTTGTGCCGGTAGCGCGACGGGTCCCACGGGGCGATCCGCTCCTCCAGCCACTTGAGGATGTCCTGCCAGAGCCCGGATTCGTGATCGTTGACGAAGACCGACGCGCTGATGTGCATCGCCGAGACCAGCACCATCCCCTCCTGCACGCCGCTGATCCGCACCTGCTCGAACACCTCGTCGGTGATGTCGAGGATCTCCTGGCGGCGCCGCGTCTCGAACCAGAGGTAATGCGTGCGAGTGGTCATCGGCTGCCGTCTCCCGTGAGCCGGAGGAGCTCCTCGAGCCGGGTCGAGGCATCGGTGCGCTCATCGCGGTACTTCACGATCACCGGCGTCGCGAGAGCGATCCCGGCGGCGGCGCCCGGGCCGGTCCGGACCGGCCGTGTCCCCGGTACGACGACCGCGCCGGCCGGGATCTCGAGCGGCTGATCGCCGGAGCGTCGCCAGGTCCGGTCCTGCACCAGGTCGACGACCAGGGTGCCGCCGGTCAGGATCGTGCCCGCCGCCAGGACGGCGCCCTCCCGCACGATCGTCCCTTCGTAGACGCCGCAGTTGCCGCCGACCAGCACGTCGTCCTCGATGATCACGGGGAGCTCGCCGACCGGCTCCAGCACGCCGCCGATCTGGGCGCCCGCGGAAATGTGGACCCGCTTGCCGATCTGGGCGCACGACCCGATGAGGGCGTGCGAGTCCAGCAGCGTGTCCTGGTCGACGAAGGCGCCGGCGTTGATGTACATCGGCGGCATGCAGACGACGCCGGGCGCGACATGGCACCCGTCGCGCACCGACGATCCACCGGGAACCAGTCGCACCCCATCGGAGAGCCCGAGCGAGCGTACCGGCCAGGTGTCCTTGTCGAAGAACGGCCAGCCGCCGCCCTCGATGCGGGCCAGGCGTCCGATGCGGAACCCGAGGAGAATGCCCGCCTTCACCCAGCGGTTGACGCGCCACACGCCGTCACCACCGCGCTCGGCCGCTCGCGCGGTGCCGGCATTCAGGGCGTCCCGCAGGCGGTCGACGGCCGCGCGACATTCCGCTTCGGAGCCGTTCGCGCCGGGGGCCGTGAGCCGCTCGATCTCCGACCGGAGCTCGGTCATCGCGGACGTGCCAGAAGATCCCGGGCAAGACGGACGTACAGGTCGACGCCGGCAAGGAGCTCCCGCTTGGAGATCCGCTCGCTGGCGGTGTGGGCGACGCGGATCGTGCCGGGACCCATCTGGAAGCGCTCGCCCCAGTCGGCCAGGAAGGGAATGTCGCTCGCGAAGCTGACCACGGTGCTCTCCCACCCCGGCGGGGCCTCACCCTTCCAGGCGGGGATCTCGCCGACGAATTCGACTGTCACTCCCTGCTCCAGGCAGGCCGTGATGGCGCCCTTCAGCGACTCCGTCGGACTGACCGTGCGGATCAGCACCCGCGCCTCGGCTGCGGGTGGAATGACGTTGGGGGCGACGCCGCCGCTGATCATGCCGATGTTGAGCGTGGAGGGCCCGAGCAGCGGATCCAGCGGGAGCGGCAAGGCGCGCAACCGGTCCAGCACCGAGAGCAGGCGGGTGATCGCCGAGGTCCCCTCCTCGGGGTATGCCGAGTGCGCGGCGCGTCCCTCGGCGCGCAGATGGACGCCGAGCGCGCCCTTCTGGCCGATGGTGAGACGGTTCTCCGTCGGCTCGCCGTTGATGAGGAAGCGGCCTTTCGGTGACAGCTCGCCCGCGGCGCGCGCGCCGTCGGATCCGTTCTCCTCGCCGACCAGGAACAGGAGTCCGATCCGGCGCTCGCCTTCCGCCGCGAGGCGCTCCGCTGCGGCGACCATCGCGGCGGCGAGTCCCTTGGCGTCGCAGGTGCCGCGGCCGTGGAGAAGCTCGTCATCCTCGCTCAGCGCCAGATAGGGCGGCACGCAGTCGAGATGGGTGGAGAAGACGACTTCGGGAATCTCGCGGAACCCGTACAGATTGGACCGGCCGGGCGTCACCGCCTGCCGGGTCACCGCGTACCCGAGCTCCTCCAGCACGCCGCCGAGATGATCGACCGCGGGGCCCTCGGCCCCGGTCGGGGAGGGAATGGCCACGAGGCGGCGGGTGAGCTCGATGGGGTCGATCACGCGGCCTCCAGCCGGGTCTCCGCCGCGCGGGCGCGAGCCTGCCCGGCTGGTACGTCCACGCGCGCCAGCAGCCATCCGCCGGCGACGAAGAAGAGAATGATCGAGAGCAGGGCGGAGCGGCTCGATCCCGTCAGGAGGATCGCGACCGAGAAGAACGCGGGGCCAAAGATCCCGGCGAACTTCTCGAATACGCTGAAGAAGCCGAAGAACTCGCCCGACTTCTGCCGGGGGATCATGGACGCGAAGAGCGACCGGCTGAGCGCCTGGGTGCCGCCCTGCACGACGCCGACGAGCGCAGCGAGGATCAGGAAGTGTGTCGCCGTCCGCATGAAGTAGCCCAGCACGCTGATGCCGGCATAGGCCGCGAGCCCGATGAAGATCGCCGGGCGCGCGCCGATCCGCCCCGCGAGCGCGCCGAACAGAAAGGCAAAGGGGATTCCGACGAACTGAACCATGACGATGGCCCCGATCATCACCCCGCGGGAGAGTCCCATCTCCTCGCCGTAGATCGCCGCCATGCGGATGATCGTCCCGATGCCGTCGTTGTAGAGCAGGAACGCGACGAGCATGAGGAGCGCCTGCCGGTACGCGGCGAGCTCCCGGAAGGTGCGGCCGAGCTGCGCCCACGACTCGCGAACCGCTGATCGGACGGTACTGCCCGGTGGATGCGGCGCGGCAGCCGGCTCGGCGACGCGCCGGAAGAGCGGGATCGAGAAGAGGAGCCACCACACCGCGGTGAGCACGAACGAGATGCGGGCTGGAAGCGCTGCCGCATCGGCCGGGATGCCCGGCCCGCTCGGCAGGCCGAACCACGCCGGCTTCTGCGTGAGGAGGAGACAGAAGGCGAGCAGGAGGCCGCCGCCGATGTAGCCGAGGGCGTATCCCGCCGTCGAGACGCGGTCCATCTCGTCGTCGCGCGCCACGTGCGGCAGGAGCGCATCGTAGAAGACGAAGCTGCCGTTGGCGCCGATGTTCGCGAGGCCGAACAGCACGAGCGCGAAGAGCCAGTCGCCCTGGCGGATGAAGAACATGAGTCCCGTTGCCGCGGCGCCGAGGAGAAGGAAGGCGCCGAGGAACCGCAGCTTCGCTCCCGCGAAGTCGGCCAGCGTGCCGAGCATCGGCGCCAGGAGCGCGATGATGGCGAGACCGATCGTCGTCGCGATGCTGAAGCGCGCGGTTGCGGTGGAGCGGTCGAGCCCGGCGGCGGCGACCGCGGAGAAGAAGATCGGGAAGATGGCCGTGACCACGACGACCATCATCGCGGAGTTGGCCCAGTCGTACATCGCCCACGCGCGAAGCTCGGGACGGTCGAGGCCGAGGCGCGCGAGGACGCCGCGCCTCGGCTGCGCGTGGGAGGAAACGGCGCTGGATGAAGGCATCGGGGGAATGTTGCCCCGAGCCGGTCTAGGCGCCAGCGGGTGCCGGCGCCTTGCGCAGGGAGAGACCGATGGCGGTGGCGAGCGAGCCGATGATGACGGCGAGCGACAGCAGGATCGGGATGTGGATCCAGGCGCTCAGGGTCATCTTGAGCCCGACGAAGACCAGGATGAAGGCGACGCCGATCTTGAGATAGACGAAGCGGTTCATCGCGCCCGCGAGCACGAAGAAGAGGGCGCGGAGGCCCAGGATGGCGAAGATGTTGGAGCTGTACACCAGGAACGGATCGCGGGTCACCGCGAAGATCGCCGGGATGCTGTCGATGGCGAAGACGAGGTCGGTCCACTCGACCACGAGAAGAACGAGGAGGAGGGGGGTGGCCCGGATCGCGCCGCTTCCGACCCGGGTGAAGAACTTCTGCCCCTCGTAATGCTCGGTGAACGGCAGGAATCTTCGCGCCAGGCGGGCGACGATGTTGCGGGCGGGGTCGATCGTGTCCTCGTCGCGGCTCCGCGCCATCCGGATGCCGGTGACGATCAGCACCGCGCCGAAGACGTAGATGATCCAGCTGAAGCGCTGGAGGAGTGCCGCCCCCAGCATGATCATCGCGAGCCGCATGACGATTGCGCCGAGGATGCCCCACTTGAGGACGCGGGGCTGATACTTCGCGGGCACGCCGAAGTACTGGAAGACGAGGATGAAGACGAACAGGTTGTCGACGCTGAGGCTGAGCTCGATGAGGTAGCCGGTGTAGAACTCGAGCGCGTGCTGCACGCCCTCGCGGGACATCATGAAGAGTCCGAAGAGCATCGCGAGGACGACCAGCACCGCGCTCCAGCTGAGCGCTTCCTTCATGCCGAGGACGTGCGACCGGCGGTTGAGCACGGCCAGGTCGAGGACCAGGAGGACCACGACCAGGCCGGAAAAGCCGATCCAGATGCTCGCCGGGTGAACGCCCACTAGCGCGAGACCGCCATCGCCTCGAGGCGCGCCACCCGCTCCTCGATCGGCGGGTGCGTGCTGAAGAGGCGGCCGATGCCCCCGCCGTACGCCGCGAGCGGGTTGACCTGCGCGAGCGGCGCCACCGCGGGTGCCACCTGCATCGGGATCTGGTGCGCCATCCGGTCGAGCCGGGTGAGCGCGCGGGCCAGCGGCTGCGGCCGGCCGGCGATCTCGGCGCCGACGCGGTCGGCCTCGAACTCGCGTTGGCGCGAGATGGCGAACTGGATGAGCATCGCCCCGACCGGCGCGAGCAGCATCAGCGCGAGCTGCGCCAGCGGATGGCCGTTGTCGTCATCCCGGCCCCCGAACATGATCAGGTAGGGCAGGTTGGAGATGGCGCCCGCCATCGCCGCCGCGATCGTGCTGGTGAGCATGTCGCGGTTCTTCACGTGCGCGAGCTCGTGCGCGAGGACTCCCTCCAGCTCCTCCGGCGGCATCGTCTTCAGAATCCCGGTCGTCACCGCGACGACGGCGTGTTCCGGATTCCGACCGGTGGCGAAGGCGTTGGGCTGCTCGTGGGGCGCAATCGCGAGCTTCGGCATCGGGAGGCCGGCACGCTGGCGCAGGCGGTTCACGATGCCGTAGAGCTCGGGCGCCTCCGCCTCGGTCACGAGGCTGGCCCGGTACATCCTGAGGACCAGCCGGTCGGAGAAGAAGTACATCAGGAAGTTCGCGGCCCCGCCCAGCACGAACGCGAGCATGAGTCCGCTGGTGCCGCCGAGCAGCTGCCCCGCGAGCAGAAAGAGGGCCATGAGGCCCGCCATCAGCAGGAATGTCTTGACGTTGTTCATCGCCAGTTCCCCGGGTTGTGCTGCCAAAAAAGAGCGAGACCTTCGTCGCACGCTTTGGCAGCGCTGGACGAAGGTCTCGCTCTGACGCGGGCGCCTGACGGCTCCCGCTTCCCGACTGGACCGTGCGCGCCTGGGCGCGCAGTCTTGACGATCCGGCCGTCCGCCCGGTGGCGGACGAGCTACTCCCCTTCTCGGACCGGAATCTAGTGGCGGGCTCCGGCCCGGTCAATTCGGCGCCCGGAGCGCGGCGCCTACCGCAGCGCCGCGATGGACCGGGTCAGATTCTCCCGCGCCTGCGCCTCGTAGCGCTGGTAAAACCATGGCGTGGCGTAGATCGCCGGCCGCGCGAGGAACGATTGGAGGATCTCCCGCCGGCGCCGGCGGAACTGGTCCTCCGGCACGAAGGCATACTCGCGCCGGATGTCCGCTTCGTACTCGTCGAACCGGGCGCGCTCGGCGCCGAGAATGGTCAGGTCGATGTCGGCGATCGCCGACGCGTCGTCCTGCGGATCGCGGGAGCCGCGGTGGCCGGTCGCGAGCACGAGGCGGCGGATCTCGGCGAGGTATTCCGTGGGTACGCCGGCGGGCGCGAGCAGGCGGTCGGCGAGGTCGGCGCTCCGCTCCTCGTTGTCGGCGGCGTGGGGGTCATAGATGACGTCGTGAAACCAGAGCGCGGCTTCGACCTCATCGGGCCGGCGCAGCACCCGCCGCACGTCGTCGAGGTGGCCGAGGCACTCCTCGAGATGACGGACGGAGTGGTAGGCGCGCGCCTCCTCGCGGTAGTGGCCGATCACCGCATCGAAGGCTGCGTTTCCCTCCCCGCGGGCGCCGAGTCGGCGCCAGAGTGCCTGCCAGCGCGGGCGGGTCGGTCCGACGCTCAGAACCCGAACCCCGCGCGGGCGTAAACGCCGGTCCGTTCGTCGCTGTGCGCAATGGAGAGACTGATCGTGCTCACCGGGCCGTCCAGACTGAACCAGATCCCGCCGCCCAGGGCGTGATGCCAGCGGTCCGAGGTCTCGCCGGGTGCCCAGACCCGTCCGACGTCGGCAAGGCCGTGGATGCCGACGCTGGCTGGCAGGAGGACGTGAATGGTGCCGACCCGGAGGCGAAGCTCCGCGTTGCCCCACGCCGCCGCATCGCCGGCGAAGCGCTGCTGGTCGAATCCACGGAGGTCCTCTGCACCTCCCAGGAAAGCCGATGCAAAGAACGGATAGTCCCCCCAGACTTTCTGCCCGCCGACCCGGAGCGCGAGCACCGGCTGCAGCGGACCCTTGACGCCGAGAAACGTGGATGCCTCGCCGTGCACTTCGCCGAAGGTGCTGGCGACGCTCCAGATCCCCGGGAATACGGAGCCGGCGGCGAGCACCCGCACGCCACGACGCGACGCGCCGGGATGGTCGCGGGTGTCGAACGAGATGGACGCCCGGCCGCCGAGCTGGCCGAAGTCACCGGTGCCGTACGGCTGGGTCTGGGTGACGAAACGGCCGGAATCGGGGCTGGTGTGCGTGAACTGCAGCGCGGGGCCGAACCGGAGTTCGCCCTTGCCGAGTGGGATCGCCAGCGCGGCCTCGGCGCGGTACTGGCTGTTGTCCACCTTGAACGGCTCCCCGTCTCCCAGCCGGGCCGTCTCGTTTCCCTGGCCGTAATAGCGGGTCAGCTCGAGGCCCGATCCCTGGACGAAGAGCTGGAGGTGTGACGAGTGGCGTTCGCGGTAGATGTCCCAGGTCGCCGCCACCCGCGTGTCGTTGGGCCCGGTGCCGTGCTCGGCCCAGATGGCGCTGGAATACCAGTAGGGCCACGTGCGGAACGCATACTGGTAGACCGTGCCGCCGCCGCCGATGACGAGGCCGAGGTCACTGAGGTACCGGAGGCGGATGGCGGGCGCCAGCTTCTTCCCGAAATCCGGCGGAGGAATCAGGGTGTCGCCGTCCTGCACGATCTGCGGCCGCCGGCTGAAGAGCGTGTCCGGCCCGTAGGTCAGCTCGTGGGGGCCGGGCCCGTTGTCGTACAGGTGGGTCGCATGCGCATCGAGGGCGACGCGCGACGAGTCGACCAGCGTGTTGTCGCCCTTTCCGCCGATGACACGGAGCTTGATCCCGCGCTCGCTCCGGCCGCGGATGACGGCGCTGTCGTCGCCGCCGTGCAGGTAGACGCGCACCTCCTCGGTCTCCCCGGGGAGGAACCGGCGGTCGAAGTACGGCTCGCGGGTCGCCACGGTGCCCGGCTCCTTCCGGCGGGCGTCGATGAGGCGGACCCGGACGCCGCCGGCGCTGTCGCGGTCGATCAGCGCCGCCTCGCGCGCATCGGTCGCATGGATGTCCACCACTTTCGCCAGCAGCTCGTAGAACCGCCTCGCCTCGGCGGGGAGCGCGTCGCGGCGGATCTTCAGCAGCGAGTCGATCCGGGCGCCGGTCAGGCGCTGGTACTCGGGCGGCATCGCGCGGATGGCTGAATCGATCACCGCGTCGGTGAGCCGCGTCTTCACCGACGTGGCGATGGAGTCCCAGGTGGACCACTCGAGTCCGTTCAGGAGGCCGAGATCGAGCTCCCGCCCGTTGAGCGTCAGCCCCTGAAGATTGGGATACGTCGGGTTGAACCCGATCAGCTTCGGCGCGCCCAGGCGCGCGAGGCTCGGAAAGAGGCCGTCGAACCAGATATAGGCCTGGTCGCGGTCGCGGGGGATCGGAAGCCAGACGTGGCCGTCGCCCCGATCGAAGCGCGCCCACTTCCACTGATCCTTGTGGCGATCCCAGTCGTTGATGAGAAGATCGAACAGCCGCGCCGTGAGGAAGTTCCTGGTATCGACCCGGTCGTCGGGATCGTCCGAGAGCTTCTTCAGGAGGTCGAGGCTGTTGCCGATCTTCTTCGACCCCGCGAACCCGGCCCTGCCGTCCGGCCCGTCGTCGGGGAATTCCTCGAGGAGCCCGAGATGGCCCGCGAAATCCTTGCGGAACTCGCCCAGGCGGGGATCGTCGGGCATGACCGCGTACTGGGGCGTCACGTGGAGCACGCCGAGCGCGTCGAGCATCGTCGGCACGGTGAGCGCGCCGCCGGGGTTGGAGTGGCTGAGCTGATCGTTCACCAGGTCCGCCACGAGCGAGCGTCGCATGCTCTTGGGCAGGATCACCCGGGCGTCCTTCCGGACCATGCGGAAGACCCACTCGCGCCCGTTGCCGCTCTCGAACCGGAGCGATTTCGTCTGGAAGCCGCCGCCGACCTTGGTGGGCTTGAGCCCGCCGTCGAACTTCGCCAGATCGAGGACCGGTGCCCGGATCGGCTGCTCCCACACGCGCCGGTACTCCCGGCCGAAGAGGAAGCGGTGGAGGCCGCCCGCGGCGAAGCTGCTGTCGGCGTAAGTCAGAACAGTGTCGGTGCCGACCGGCGGGCGATCGGACTGCGCCCGCGCCGGGGCGGCGGCAAGGAGCGACAGGGCGGCGGCCAGCACGAGATGACGCATCGGATCCCCTATTTCAGGTATTCGGCGAACGTCTCGGTGATGACGCCCTGGGCGTCCACCGTCTCGACGCCGAGGCGGACCTGCTTGTCCTTGAGGATGTCGAGGCGCATGAACCCGGGGAGCGACGCCGCGTACTCCGTCCGCGGCGTGTATCGGACCCGCTCCTGGTGGTTGACCTCCCCCGAGCCGCTGATGAGCAGGTGCTGTGCCGTGCGGCCGCGGATCACCTGGAGCCCGTGGTCGTGGCCCGAGACGTACACGAGAGGCTTGCGAACCGAGAAGACGAGCTCGAGCGCCCGACGCATTCGCTCGTTCTTGGGGCCCGCGATGTCCTGATCGGACGAGCCCTGCTCGCGGTTGAACGCGTAGTACGACCCGATGATCGGCAGCGGGATGTAGAGCCAGCTCCTGAGCTCGCGGAGCGGGAAGATGTGGGTGGAGAGCCCGATGTACCCGCCGTGCATCCCGCCGGACGCAATCGGGTGGTGCCCGGCCACCACCACATGTCGGTCGCCCGCGGTGAGCAGCTGACGGTTCAGCGCGTTCACGACGCCGGCCGCGGTGTAGTTCGGGCAGGTGGACGTCGAGTCGCGCGGCCGGTCGTAGTCGTGCAGCCACCACTGGGTATCGATCATCACCAGCCGCAGATGGGGGCTCGGGTCCACGTACTCCGGGCCGGGACAGCCCCCGCGGGGCACCATGCGGGCGTAGGGGGCGCCCTTCTCGTCGATGTACGCGCCCTCACGCCTGACCGCATCCCAGCCGCCGGGGCCCATGTAGCTCCAGTCATGATTGCCGGGGATGAAATACGTCTCCGTCCGCGTCCTGAGGGCGACGTTGAGCTGCGCGTCGATCTTCCGCTCCGCATCCTTCCGCCCGACACCGCCGGTGTCCGGCATCCCGCGCAGGTAGATGTTGTCGCCGAGGAAGAGGATGATCCGCTTCCCGGGCGTCGCCTCCACCTGCTTGATGAGCGCCGCGAACACCGGCTCGTTCTCGGTCGTCGATCCCGCGTCGCCGATGAGAAAGAGGGTGCTCTCGACCTGGGAGGCCGTCGCCGCGGCGATCGGCTTGACGTCACCCGACGGACTGACGGGCGCGACATATCCGCCGCAGGCGGCCACCGCCGCGAGTGGCGTGAGCAGAAGCAAGGACAGTCGCATTATCGACCTGCGGAGGGGTAGACGGTAATGACGGGGCGGTCGCCCGCGGCTTCATCGGCCACGATCAGGCGGCCCTCTGCGGTAATGGCGGCCCCTTCGGGCTGCCGGTGATGGCCGGGAAGGTCGGCCACGCGCACCAGCGCGCCCGCCGCGGTGATCTCGGCGAGGCCGTGCTGCCGCGACGACATGAGCACGAAATGCCCGGTACGTGGATCGCGGGTGATCTCCGACGCCTCGAACTGCTGCCACCGCGCGCCCGCGGCCTGGAGCTGCCCAACGGGAATCACGATGCGTGACGTCGCAGCCTGTCCGCCGCCCGGCGGCACGCGGTAGACCACGAGCGCACCTTCCGGCGCACCCTTGCCGACATGCTTGCACGCCATCAGCAGCATCGCGGCGTCGGGATCGTAGCTGATGCCCTCAAACTCGCACTCCTTCCCGAGGCCGGGGTCGAACTCGTCGTAGCCGACCTGCCCGCCGTTCGGCCCCTCGGTCGTCTGGTAGATCCGGCCCTTGCTGTCCATCAGGTACAGCCGGCCGGCAGCTGCGACCAGCGCCTCGAAGTCGGCCTGGATGGGAGGATCGCCGACGGTGAATCGCTTCGTGACCACTCCGCGGCGGTAATCGATCTCCCACACCTCGCTGTTCTCGTCCCCCATGCCCAGCAGACGGCCGTCAGGCGTGAGCGTGAGGGCCGAGATCTCCGCATAGTGGTAAGGCAGGATCCAGCGGGCGATGGGATCGTCGCTGGGCCGGCCGGTGCGGGCCGCCGAATCGGCCGCCGCCGCACGCATCGCGACCTCGCGCGCACGGCGGTCCAGTGCCGCGTTGCGCGCCGTGGCGCTCTGCGTGGGCGAGCAGCCGGCGATCAGGAGTCCCGCCACCACGGCCGCGAGGCCCACCTTCATACCGCCGACTTCTCCTTTTCCAGATCCTTGGATGCCTCGAACTCGGCGCCCAGCACGCACTCCTTGCTGTTCTCCATGATGGCATGGAGCACGTCGTCCTGGGCCGGCTCCTTCCGGAGCCGCACGAGATAGTAGAGCGTGGAGGGCTTGCCCTCCGACTCGACGACCTCGTCGAGCCGGAAGCGCTTCGTCGTCTGTCCGAGCACCGTCTCGACGGCGCGCTTGGCTTCCGGAACATTGCTCGCGCTCACGGAGAGCACCGCGTTATAGCGCGGCTTTCCCTTTTTGCCGCGGTCGCCGGCCAGCATGTTGCGCACGCGGTTGAACCGGTCCGCCAGCGCATCGGCCTTCTCGGGGGTGAGCGTCAGGAGGAGATCGCGATCGGGGACCGGCGGCGTACCGTCCTTGTTGTCCACCAGCGCGCTGAGCGGCGCCGACCATTCCACCTTCTGGGCGAGATCGAGCGGGCTCCGGCCGAAGTCGGTGCGCCAGACCATGAGGATCGTGAAGTTGAAGACGACCGAGAGGATCGCCGCGACGGTCAGCGCCTGCACGCCGGCCGCGAGTCCCACGCCGATGGCGAGGAAGATGAACACGGTGTCGCGGTTGTCCTTGAGGTTGGCGCGGAAACGGACGCCGGCGACGATGCCGGCGAGGCTGAACGCCAGCGCGAGGCTGTTGCGGACGATGAGCACGATGCCCGCGACCACGATCGGCAGGATCAGCATCGTATGGACGATGGACTGGACGTACCCGGTGCTCCGGCGGGTTGCCATGTAGACCCACGACACCGGCAGCATCAGCACCAGGGTGCCAATCATCACGGCAAAGGTGGTGAGCACCATGTAGAGCCGCGGCGGCAGACTGCTCGCATCCACGATCCCGATGCTGGCGGCGCCGCGGTGGAGCCCGTCGGTCAGCACCTGGGGGCCGCCCGCATCGCTCAGACGCTCCCCGGAGAAGAGGAGGTTGGCGGCGGGGAAGAGATAGAGCAGGCCGATGGTGATGGCCACGATGAACACGTAATAGACGAGGAGCCGCCGGACGGGCGATTCCGAACCGCCCGTCGCCAGATCCATCATCTTCGAGAAAAAGGGCATCGCCAGGCCTCTCCGTGCCGTGCCATCGTGGGAGTGTTCAAGGAGTTGTGGCGTTCCGCCGTGACGCCCAACAATATGCCCGGCGGGGAACCCGGTGTCTGTGACCCGCGCACGTGATGCGGGTCACGCCGAGCGAGTCAGAAGGCGGGGTCGGCCTGGTGGCGAGGGTCGTCGAGCACGAGCGCCTGGGCCTCGGCTCCGGCCGGCGTCTCGAACTGTCCTTCGGGGATGATGAGCAGGGCGTTCGCCTTGACCATCGAGGTCAGGATACCCGATCCCTGCGGTCCGGTGAGACGGACTTCAGGCCCGCCGTCGCCCTCGGTGACGATGGCGCGAAGAAAGTGCTGCAGGCGGGGACGCAGCGTCACCGGCTCCGCGAGCCGGACCGGCCGCGACCGCCGGAACGGCAGGGGATGGCCCATCATCGCCCGGATCGCAGGGCGGACGAAGAGCTCGAACGTCACCATCGTGCTCACGGGGTTTCCCGGCAGGCCGATCCAGGGCACGCCGCCGAGGAGCCCGAACCCGACCGGCGCGCCGGGGCGCATCCGAAGCTTCCAGAAGCGGTGGACCGCCCCCATCTCCTCGAGCACCGTCCGCACGTAGTCGTGCTCGCCGACGCTGATCCCCGCCGTGGTGACGATGAGGTCGGCGTCCGCGGCGAGCGTCAGATGCTCCCGGAGGCTCGCCGCCGTGTCCCGCGCTATGCCGAGGTTGAGCGGCTCGCCGCCCGCTTCGCGCACCAGCGCGATCAGGGTGTGGGTGTTGCTGCTCGCGGTCTTCCGGCCGGAGAGGATCTCGTCGGGGCGATCGACGTCCACGATCTCGTCGCCGCTCCCGAGGATGGCCACCCGGGGCCGCCGGTAGACCATCGGGTGGGCGACGGCGAGCGACGCCAGCACACCGAGATGAGCCGGGCCGAGCGCCGTCCCCGCAGTGAGGACCCTGACGCCCCGGCGCATGTCCTCTCCCGCGCGCCGGATGTTCACACCGGCGTCCCGGCCGTCGAGGATCGTGACAATATCCCCGCCGCCGTCGGTATCCTCCTGGCGAACGACGGTGTCGGCGCCGTCGGGGAGGGCGGCACCGGTGAAGATCCGGGTGCATTCTCCCGGTCCGATGGCGCGGGTGGGGAAGTGCCCCGCCGGGATCGTCTCGACGACGCGGAGGCGGACCGGCGCGGCCCGGCTCGCGCCGCGCACGTCCATGCCCCGCGTGGCGTAGCCGTCCATCGCCGAATTGGTCCAGGCGGGAACGTCGAGCGGGCTCACGACGTCGTCCGCGAGGACGCTGCCGAGCGCGTCGTCGAGCGGGACCCGGAGCGCCGGCTGGCGGTGGACGTCGGAGAGGATGCGGAGCGCGGCTTCGCGCGCCGGAAGCGGCGCGCTCACGCCGTCAGCAGCAGGGCGCCGTCCCATGCGAGGTTGGCGAGGAGCTGCAGCCACATCGTGTCCTGGAAGCGGAGCACCGGGCACTCGGCTCGGAAATCCGGCGCGTCGGTGACGATCGCCTTCCAGAGACTGGTGTCCTCGGTCTCAGCATGGATCGGTGCGGCGGCGACGGCGCGCCGAAAGACCTCGATCTTCGGCAGCGGCGCCCGGCTGAACCCCTCGGCCAGGATGATGTCGGCGCCGTCGAGATAGCGTCGCGCCAGTCCGATCGGGTCGTAATCGTCCGGTGTCCGCTCGAAGAGTACCCGCACCTCGGGGCCGGCGATGAGCGTGCGCTCCGCGCGCCCCTCATGGAAGTGGCGCCAGGTGTCGCTGCCGACCCGGTCGGCATCGGCGGGATGGTGGCCGTGCTTGAGGGTCATCACGCGCCGCCCGCGCCGAACGAATTCGCCGGCGAGCGCGACGGTCAGCGTGGTCTTTCCGGTGTTCTTGCGTCCGATGATCGAGACGATGCGCGAGTCCGCCAGATCTCCTCCGCCGCGGCGAGCTCGTCCGCCGTGTTCACGTTGAAGAACAGCTCGGCGGGGTCGCCGAGCGCGCGCACTGCATCCAGAGGGATAATGTGCACACGGACCGCCTGGTGGAAGCCGATCGCGCGGAGATCGCCGGCCGCGACGCTGCGCTCGATGGCGGGGCCGCAGGCAGGACCGTAGGCGGCGCAGAGCGGCTCGAGCCCGCGCCGCCCGTCGCTCGCGGGTATGGAGACGTCGGCCTCCGCGAGTCCGGCAGCGAGCGTCCGCACCAGCGCGGAGGTGACGAAGGGCATGTCCCACGCGATGCAGACAACCGGCGCGGGAGCCGCCTCGATCGCCGTGAGGATCCCGCCGAGTGAGCCGAGGCCGGGGCGGACGTCCGGCGTCACCCGGATGCCGGGATACCAGCCGGCCGCGGCTGGATCGTTGGCCACGAGGAGGGGCGGCTCGCCGAGCGCATCGGTCAAGGTGTGCACGAGGTGGTCGAGGATGCGCTCGCCCCCGACGGACTCGAGTCCCTTGGGACGGCCGCCGAAGCGGGTCGCGCCGCCGCCGGCGAGCACCGCTCCGCGGACCCCGCTAATAGCGACGACCGCGCCGGCGCTCGAGCACGACGTCGAAGCCGACGTTCACGCTGATCAGATGCTTGATCCGGGTCGCGACGGGGGGAAACGTCCCGTCGACGGCCGTGGCGCCGGTGACGGCGCGTACCGCGGCGATGTTGTCACGGACCTCCCAGCGCATCTGGTACCCCTTGCCGACGACGGCGGTGAAGCCGACGGCCAGCACGCCGGTGGGGCTGATGCGGGAGTCGCCGTTGTCCGGATAGATCACCGCGTCCACCATCTCGCCGGTCGAGGCGCTGGGGAACTCGCCGATCGTGCGAATCGAGCTCTGGGTCGTGAACAGCAGGCCGGCTGCGGCGCGCGCGTACGGGGAGATGATCGAGCGGCTGGCCACGCGGTAGATGAGCCCGCCGTTCAGCGCGACCGCCGTCGCCGCCTTCTCCGCCTGATCGAGGTTCTCGCACGCCTGCCGGTTGCGCGTCGAGCCGGAGGCGAAGACGAGCGCGCAGCTGTCCTCGAAGCCGAGTCCGATGAGATACGCCTCGCCCACATAGCCGAGATGGTCGCCCGGGAAGTAGATCCCCGAGAACCCGAAGCTCAGCGTGGAGCGGATCCGGCGGCCGATCGCGAAGGTGTCGGAGGGCAGCGGAGCGTCGGCGACGGGCTGGCGGTCAACGGTCCACAGCCGCTCCGAGAGCACGTAGCCGCCCATTACCGTGAAGGCAATCCGCGCCTGGTCCTGCGTCTGGGCCACGGCCCGCGGGGCCACGGCGAGCAGCGCGACGACCAGTGATGTGATGATGCGCATCAGACCCCCATGCTGTGGTGTTCCACCGCGAGGCAGCGGTCCTGCACCACCGGGATGCCGGCGGCCTCGAGCCGCCCGGCGGATTCGTCGTCGCGGATGCCCTCCTGGAGCCAGACGAGTCTGGGCTTGATCGCCACACAGGGGGCGACGATTTCGTGAATCGTCCCGGATCGCCGGAAGACGTTGACGACGTCCACCGGGCCCGTCTCCGCCGCCTCGAGCAGGGTGCGGCAGACCCGCTCGCCGAGCACGGCCGACGCGTTCGGGTGCACCGGGATGATCCGGTAGCCGGCGCGCTGCAGATAGGCCGCTACCCCGTACGCGGGGCGGCTCATCTTCTCGCCGAGGCCGACGACGGCGATCCGTCGCGCCGCCCGGAGGATCTCCGTGATCTCACGATCAGTCGGCGGCACGGGCCGGATGATGCTGCGGGGTGCCGCTCACGGCGCGGCCGACGAGTACCATGCCGGTCCGCCGCGCGATCTCCACCGCGAGCGTGGAGGGTACCGACGGCGTCGCGACCCAGACCACTCCGGCCCGCGCCGCCTTGAAGGCGAGCTCCGCCGAGATGCGTCCGGTGACGAGGAGGCCGAGGCCGGCAGGCCGGATCCCCGCGAGGAGCGCGATTCCGATCGCCTTGTCCACCGCGTTGTGCCGTCCGATGTCTTCGGCATGGGAGATCAGCGATGTGCCGTCGGTGAGCGACGCGGCGTGGATCCCGCCGGTGTCGCGATAGCGCTCTCCGCGGCCAAAGAGGGTCTTGAAGAGGAGACGCATCGTCTCGACCGGTGGCGCCTCGCCCCGGGGCGGGGCAGGGACGATCGCCGCCGGATCGGCCAGGAAGGTGGAGACCGCGCCGCAGCCGGAAGCGAGCACCGGCGTCCGCCGCTCGGCGGCGACGGCGGCGACACGGTCCGGCGCCACCTCGGCCCAGAACCCGAGATCGGTGGCGCAGGGCCGCAGCTTCACCTCGTCGGCGCGGTCAACGTACCCCTCGCCGTGCAGCCAGCCGACGGCAAGCTCCTCGAGCAGGTCCGGCGTGCACATCCACGTCACGGCGTCGCGGCCGTTCACCTGCAGCCAGACCGGCACCTCTTCGACCGCCGCGCTGTCGGACATCGCGCCGCCGCGCTTGCCGCTCATGGCACCATCAGAGAGAGAAGGAATACCCCAGCCCGACCTGAAGCCACGGTGTCAGCGTCCACTCGGTGAGCCGCTGATCGGTGATCACCGCGTGGGGATCGCCGGGCAGGGTTCCGGGATCGAGTATCGGCTCTTCCGTGAAGGAAGTCGGGTAGGTCAGCTTCCAGAAGACCCCCCGCACGTCCGCCCGCAGGTGGAGGCGGTCGGTCAGGAAGAACCGCGTGCCGAGCTGGGGCGCGAAGTAGAACTTGTTGCCGAACCGGTAGCCGCTCGTATCCTGCGCCACCTTGTCGGAGAACGCGACGCCGATGCTCACGCCGGTGTAGGGAGCGAGGCGGTGCCACGTCTTGGCGCCGCTCAGGTTCAGCTGGACGGAGACGTCGGCGAAGCGGATCTGTTCCTCGACCGGGCCGCTCTTGCGGCGCGCCACCTCGATGAACGGATCCACGATGTAGCGGTGCAGGTTCCCCTGCGCGAGCGTGACGCCGAACTGCACCGTCCCGCCGGCCCGCACGTCGTAGCGGAGTCCGAAGACCGTTCCGTCCTGGGGGCCGATGCCGAACCGGCCGCCGCCGCCTCCTACCCGGCCCACCAGCCCGGTTACGCTGTGGCCCCGAGGAATGTCGCGGTACGGGCTCGAGGCGGGCGGGTAGCCGACCTGCGCGGCCGCGGGGGCCGCCGTCGCGGCGGCGAGGAGCAGGGACAGCAGGGGAAGTCGCATGGGCCTCAGCATTCGCGAAGGTCGCGGCCGGTCATCTCTGACGGCGGCTCGATGTCCAGCAGGCGGAGTACGGTCGGGCCGACGTCCCGGAGCGAGCCGCCGGTCCGGAGCCGGCCCGCGCCGGTCCGGATGGCGACGAGCGGCACCGGGTTGGTCGTGTGGGCGGTGTGCACGCCGCCGGTGGCCGGATCCACCATCAGCTCGCAGTTGCCGTGATCGGCCGTAATCAGGAGACGTGCGCCGGCCTCTTCCGCGCTCACCAGGATCCGCTCGAGGCAGCGGTCCACCGTCTCGACGGCGGAGATCACGGCGGGGAGCACGCCGGTGTGACCGACCATGTCGGCGTTGGCGAAGTTGCAGAGGATGAAGTCGTGCTCGCGGGCGGCGAGCGCGGCGCACAGCGTGTCGGTGATGCCGGCTGCGCTCATCTCGGGGGCGAGGTCGTACGTTGCCACCTTCTGCGACGGCACCAGGCGGCGGTCCTCCGCCGGGTACGGCGGCTCGTAGCCGCCGTTGAAGAAGTAGGTGACGTGCGGGTACTTCTCCGTTTCCGCGGTGCGCAGCTGCGTCCGTCCGTGCTCGGCGAGCACCTCGGCGACGATGCGCGCCATGCTGAACGGCGGGAACGCCTGCGGGAGCGTGAACGTCTGATCGTACTGCGTCATGGTCACGCCTTCGAGCGACGGCCGGTCGCGCACATCGAACCCGTCGAAGCCGGGGACGAACAGCGCCCGCACGATCTGCCGCATGCGGTCGCTTCGGTAATTGAAGCAGAGGACCGCGTCGCCGTCGCGCATCGGCGCGACGGGTGCGCCGTCCCTCTCGATGACCAGCGGCCGGATGAACTCGTCGGTCTCGCCGCGCGCGTAGCAGTCGCGGACCGCGCGCACGGGGTCGGTCACCCGGGTGCCGGTGCCGTGCACCAGCGCGTCATACGCGATCCTGGTGCGTTCCCAGCGGCGGTCGCGGTCCATGCCGTAGTAGCGGCCGGTGAGCGACGCGAGCACCGCGCGGCTGCCGGCGATCCGCTCCAGATCGCCGAGGAGGGTGCGCACGACCTCGGCGCCGAGCGTCGGCGCCGCGTCGCGGCCGTCGAGAAATCCCTGTACCGCGATGCGCGGCACATCAAGCCGGACCCCGAGCTCCACGCACGCGAGCAGATGGCTGTCGATCGCGTGCACCCCGCCGGGTCCGAGGAGACCCATCAGGTGCAGCGTCCCGCCGGTCTCGCGCAGATGGCGGCCGAGGGCCTGGAACGGCTCGAGGCGGAAGAACTCGCCGGAGGAGATGCTCTGGGAGATGCGCACAAGATCCTGCGGCACCACGCGGCCGGCGCCGAGGTTCAGATGACCGACTTCGCTGTTGCCCATCTGTCCTTCGGGGAGGCCCACCGCGAGGCCGCTCGCGTCGAGCAGCGTGCGCGGGGCGGAGGACCAGAGCCGGTGCCAGACCGGCGTACGGGCCAGCTCGATCGCGTTGCCCTCGCGCTCGGGGCGATAGCCCCAGCCATCCAGCACGATCAGCACGACCGGCGCGCCGCGCGCGCTTCCGTTTGACATGAATCTCCGCGTGTTCTACAATGCGCGTACCGTGATTTCAGCGCCGCAATCTAGTCCCGCCCTCCGCCGGCTACCAGCCTGTGCGCTCGTGCTCAGCCTCGCCTTCGCGCCGTGCGCGCGGGCGCAGCAGCGCGTCGCCGCGACCGATGTGAAGAAGGAGCCGGGTGGCGTCTCGCTGGGCACACTGACCACGCCGGTGACGCTCACCGTCTCCGGCAATCAGGGCCGGTGGGCGCAGGTCACGCTCGATGGATGGATTTTCGGCGGGTCGGTCAAGCCGGACCGCCGCCAGGGACTCGACCTCGTCGTCAGCGAGCGGGACGGCGAGAATCTGCGCGCCGGGCCGAACGGCAGCGTCATCGCCCGACTGCGCTACGGCGCACTGCTCGAGCGCGTGGAGGAGCGGGGGAAGTGGGTCCACGTCCGCCGCCGCGGCTGGGTGCCGCGCTCCGCGCTCGAGCCGCCGAAGCTCGCCGCGCGGCCGAAACCGAGCGCCGGCTCCCAGCCGCCGGCGTACAAGCCGATGGAGGAGCAGAAGCCTGATACCGCGCAGCGGCCGATAGCGGTACCTCCGGTTCCGGTGCCGGCCGGCGCCACCGACCGGGTCGACGTCGCGCGCCCGAGCGCGGTCTTCAGCACGCCGAACGGCAGCCAGGTCGGCACCCTGCAGCCTGGCGCAGCCGCTCGCGTGCTGGCGCGGGCGGGGGAATGGACCCGGATCGCGACCGAGGTCTGGGTGCACGACGCCGATCTCACCGCCGCGAGCGGCGAGGCGCTGCAGGGCGTGAGCGCCGCCGAAGTACGCGCCAACCCGGAGCGCTACGTCGGGCAGCTGGTGGATTGGCAGCTCCAGCTCGTCTCGATCCAGACCGCCGACGAGCTCCGCTCCGAGATGCCGTCGGGTCAGACCTATCTGCTGATGCGCGGTCCGCTTCCCGAGCCGGGATTCGTGTACGTCATGATCCCGCGCGATCAGGGCCAGCGGTTCCGCGCCCTCGGCCCCCTCTCCGAGCTGACACTTCGCCTTCGCATCCGCGCAGCGCGGTCGAAGTACCTCGCGACGCCGGTCGCGGAGCTCGTCGCCGTCGTGGACTCGGCCGCCGCCCGCTGAGCCGGGTACCGCCCGGCTCAGGGCGGTGGTATCCCTTCCCGTCATGATGCTCGCCACGTCCACCGCCGCCGAGGCGGCGCCCGTCGTCCTGCTTTCTCTCGCCGTCATTCTCGTCTCCGCCAAGCTTGTCGGAGAGCTGGCCGAGCGGGTACACCAGCCGGCCGTCGTCGGCGAGCTTCTCGCCGGAGTGCTCCTGGGCCCGTCACTGCTCGGCCTGGTCGATCCGAGCGGGTCATCGTGGCTGCATCTGTTCGGACAGATCGGTGTAGTCATCCTCCTCTTCCAGATCGGACTCGAGACCGACCTCAAGCGGCTGCTCGGCGTGGGCGGCGTGGCATTCACCGTTGCCGTGGTCGGTGTCGCCGTGCCGTTCGCACTGGGCTACGGCGTCTGCCGCATGATGGGGCTGCCCAATCTCGAGTCGGTCGTCGCCGGCGCGGCGCTCACCGCCACGTCGGTCGGCATCACCGCGCGCGTGCTTTCCGATCTCGGCCGGCTGCAGGATGTCGAGAGCCAGGTCGTGCTCGGCGCCGCGGTGATCGACGATGTGATCGGGCTGGTGATTCTGGCGGTGGTGAGTCGCGTGGTGGGAGGCGGGACGGTGACCGCGGGCAATGTCGCGCTCACCACCGCCGCCGCGTTCGGATTCGTGATCGCCGCCGTCGTGATCGGGCGGCTCGTCGTCCCGCCGGTCTTCCGACTGCTGGCGCGGATCGGCCGGCCCGAGTCGCTCGCGCCAATGGGACTCGCCGTCGGATTCCTGGTCGCCGTTCTGGCGCATGCCGCGGGCTCCGCGCTCATCGTCGGCGCCTTCGCAGCCGGCCTCGTCTTCCAGCCGACGGCGCACGCGCCGGTGATCGAGCGCGGCGTCACCCGGCTCGGGCATTTCTTCGTCCCGATCTTCTTCGTCTCGGTCGGCGCCGCGGTGGATGTCCGAACCCTCGGCGATGGGCGCGTGCTGGCGATCGGCGGGCTCCTGATCGTCGTCGCCGTGCTCGGCAAGCTGGCTGCGGGGTTCGCGCCGATCTGGTTCCGCGGGCGGAAGCTCGTCGTCGGCGTCGGGATGATTCCACGCGGCGAAGTCGGACTGATCTTCGCGCAGACGGGGCTGATCGCGGGTGTTCTGGATCCGGGACTCTTCGCGTCGGTGACCGCCATGGTGCTGGTCACCACGTTCCTCGCGCCTCCCGCGCTCAAGGCCCTCCTCGGAAGCGCCGGTGCCGCTCCCGCGTCGGGCGCCGGCGGGTCGGCGGAGCTGGTGACGGAGGCCTGATCGTGCGTGGGCCCGGACTGATTCTGCTCGGATTGCTCGCGGCATGCGGCGAGCAGGCCGGCCGCGAGCCACCGGCGGTGACGAGACAGGCCGCCGATTCGGCGAGCATCGGCATCGCGGCCCGGCTGGAGCAGCTCGTCTGGAATCAGACGCCGCCGGCTTACACCAGCGATGCGCGGTGGGCGCTCATCCGCCGGGCCTACAACGGGCGCCGCTACGCGCCGCTCTGGCTCGGTGCCGCCGGGCCGACGGACGCCGGCTCCGCACTGATCACCGTCCTGTGCGACGCGCTGGACGAAGGAATCCATCCCGCCGCCTTCTCCGCCGACAGTACGGCAGGACTCCTCACGGAGCCGCCCGATGCGTGGGGCTCGGCGCTCTCCGCGGGGAGGCTCGCCGGCACCGATCTGCGGCTCACTGCCGCCTTCCTCGACTATCTCGGCGCGCTCGCCGCGGGGCAGGTCGAGCCGGGCGAGGTGGCGCCCGAATGGCGCGTCGCCCGGCCGTTCCCGCCGGCCGACAGCGAGCTCGCACGAGCGCTGCGGCTTCCACCGGCGGATGCCGTCGCTCTCTTCCGTCCCGCGAGTCCCGCATACGACCGGCTTCGCACCGCCTTCGCGCGCTACCGGGTGACGGCGAAGAACGGGGACTGGATGCTCCCCGACACGGTGAGGGTGCTCCGACCCGGCGTCCGGGATTCCGCGGTGATCCCGCTTCGCCGCCGGCTCATCCGCACCGCCGACCTCGCAGCCCGCGACTCGGTGAGCACGCTCTTCGACAGCACCCTCCTCGCCGCCGTCCGGCACGCGCAGCGGCGGCTGGGCGTGCCCCCCGACGGCGTCGTCGGACCCGGAACGTGGCACGCGCTCACCGTGCCCGCCGCCGTGCGCGCGCGTCGCGTCGCGGCGAACCTCGAGCGATACCGCTGGCTGCCGCGGGGCGGCTCTGGAACGGTGCTCGTTCTCGACGAGGGGGCGGGCAGGGCCGAGCTCTGGGCCGGCGGGGAGCGGCGCTTCGCGGGCGACCTCCGGCTGGGAGCGCCATGCCCCGCCGGAATGCCGGCGCTCGCCGACACGGTGCGCGAGCTGCGGACGGAGGGTTCGGGGATGACGCTCGCGCTGGCCGGCGGCACGACGGTGCGACTCGCCGCCCCGTCGTCACCGGCCGGCGCGTGTGGGCTGGTCGCGGGTTTCGATGGGCTGGCGCCGCTGCTCACCTCCGCGGCCGCCGGGACGGTCGTACTCTACTTCCTCACGCCGACGGCGGTGGCCTCGCCTGCGGGCGGCACCACCTTCGGTCGCGATACCGCCGGCAGCGACGACCGACTCGAGGCTGCGCTCGGACCGATCCTCTCCCGCAGCGAGCCGCCGGCGTGCCGTGGCCGCGCTACCGCGGCCCCGCCGCCACGGGAGCAGGCCGCGCGCGCGGCTTCAGCCCAGGTACCTCTCCCGCCTGCACCAGCGCGCGCCGGAACAGGATCGGTCCCACGAGCTGGTTCAGCGCGATAAGCGCGAGCAGCAGCGTTCGGAGCTCCGCGCCGAACGTCGGGAAGACCTCTGCGACCACCGACGCGAGCCCGATCGCCACTCCCGCCTGCGAGACAAGTCCCAGCCACAGGTTCTCCGAGATCTCCCGCGGCAGCCGCGCCCAGCGGCCGCCGAGCCGAGTGCCGGCCCAGATCGCCGCCGCGCGCACCAGAATGAGCGGAAGCAGCACCGGCAGGAGAACCGCCACCGCCATCACGTCGATCGTGGCGCCCGAGAGCGCGAAGAAGACCACGAAGACCGGCGCCGCCGACCGCTCCATCGCGTGCCGCAGCGCCTTGCCCCGCTGCCGGTGCGACAGGTTCTCGGCGACGAATCCGGTCGTGAGCAGGGTGAGGACCGCCTCGACATGCGCCAGCCGCGCCACCTCGCTCCCGAGGAACGCGGCCACTACGGCGAAGAGCAGGAGCTCCTCGCCGACGAAGCGCAGATAGATCGCGACGGCGCCGCCGAGCAGGGC
>JBLMWC010000047.1:0-7206 GCA_050257015.1 Bacillota bacterium
GATCGGTCGGTGTGCTCGCCGCGGCGGATCAGGCGGCGGGCCTCAGGGCGCTCGCCGCGCTGCATCACTTCGTGGATACCACCCGCGTGGCGATCTGGGGCTGGAGCGGCGGCGGGACCAATACCCTGAACGCGATGTTCCGGCACCCCGAGCTCTACAAGGTTGGAATGGCGGTGGCGCCGGTGCCCGACCAGAAGCTGTACGACACGATCTATCAGGAGCGCTACATGGGGCTCCCGCAGGAGAACGTGGACGGGTACAAGCAGGGTTCGGCGATCAACTTCGCGGAGGGACTCAAGGGTCACCTCCTGGTGGTGCACGGCTCGGGCGACGACAACGTGCACTACCAGGGAACCGAGCGGCTGGTGAACCGGCTCGTGGCACTCGGCAAGCCGTTCGAGCTGATGGTCTATCCCAACCGGACGCACGGGATCTTCGAGGGGCCCGGCACCACGCAGCACATCTACTCGCTGCTCAACCGCTACCTCACCGAACACCTGCCGGCCGGCGGGCGGTGATGCGCGCCAGTCGCGGCGCGCGGGCGGTGGTTGCGGTGCTGGTCTGCTCGCTCGGAGCCTGCACCGGCGGCGGCGGCGAGCGCGGTGCCGATTCCACGGCGGCGCGCGCTCCGGCGACGGCCGCCGACACGGCGGTGCGTGCCGCTCCCGACACCGCCGTCCGCACGTTCCATGTAGTGGGGAATGAGCCGTTCTGGTCGCTCGATATCGCCGCCGCCGGGCTGCGTTTCCGGACGCCGGAGGATACGACGGGAGCACTCTTCCCGCGGACAGCCCCCTCGGCGGCGGGCGACACGTTGACGTGGTCGGCCGCGGCGGGCAGCCGGACGATCGAGGCGCGGGTCTGGCCGGCGGAGTGCAGCGACGGGATGTCGGACCGCGTGTGGACTCACCGCGCGATCGTGCGGGTCGACACCGTCAGCTACCGGGGTTGTGCCGCCCAGACCTGATTCGCGCGCTCGATGTCCGGGAACGCCTGGTCCGGATCGATTTCCACGCGCGTCACCGCCGGCGCCTTCGCGACCCGCACCACGGCGGTCCGCACCCCCTTGAGCCACACATCCACCGGCAGCTCGATCCGCTCCACGGTGCCGCCGGCTCGCGTGATGGCGAGCCGGACCGGCATCGGCGCGAGTCCGCGGTCCTCGATTGTGATCGCGACCGAATCACCCTCGGCGCGAACCGACGCGATCGCCTGATCGAGCGGCCACGCCTGCTGGAACCAGGTCTGCCAGAACCAGCCGAGGTTGCGTCCAGCGAGCTGGTCGAAGGTGTTGAAGAAGTCCTCCGGCTCGGGGTGGCGGCCGAGCCAGCGGCGGCCGTACTCCCGGAGCGCGCGGTGGAATGGTTCGGGCCCGATGACGGCGCGGAGCGCGATCAGCGCCTGTGAGGTCTTGTCGTAATACATCGAGTACAGCTCGAGCGGGAAGAGATCGCCCCACTGCATGAGGCTCTGGTCCCGTCCGGCGCGTGCCGCGCGAACGTAGCGGCTGCGCTGTCCCTGCTCCGAATCGTTGGGCCGTCCGCCCTGCCGCGGTTCCCCGTACAGTACCCGCATCGCCTGGGCGACGTCGAACTGCGTGAGGCCTTCGTCCATCCACGGATGGCGCGTCTCGTTCGAGCCGACCTGCATCGGGAACCACATGTGCCCGGTCTCGTGCATCAGGTCGCCCGCAAGCGACAGGGTATCGGCCCACGGCTGCATCACCGTCATCATCGGGTATTCCATCCCGCCGCTCACGAGGACGCCCTCCATCGAGCTCATCGCCGGCCAGGGATACGGCCAGAGATACGCCGACAGCTGCTCGATCGCGTCCCGCGTGAAGCGGGCACCACCCAGCGCCCAGGCGGGGGCCGCGTCGCTCAGGCGGTAGTAGCTGTTGATGGCGACGGTATCGGTGCGGGCGCGCGCCGAGTCTCGCACCAGCGCGATCGTCGCGTCCCAGGCGTAGCGGTCGCTCGTTCCCCAGGAGAAGTCGCGGACGTCGGTCGCCGTGTAGTGCCAGGTGGCGGTGGCGGCACTCCCTGCGAAGCCGCCGCCCTGACCGCGATCGTCGGCGGCGATGACGTGCACGACGTCGCGCGTGCGGCGGGATGCGGCGAGCCGCTCGCGCGTCCGCTGGGAGAGGACGGCGTCCGGATTCCGGAGGATGCCGGTCGCGCCGACGACCCAGCCGTGCGGTACGGTGAGCTCGACGTCGTAGTCGGCCGGGTCCATGTAGAACTCGGCGCCGTTGAGATAGGGATCGGTGACCCAGCCGTTTACGTCGTCGTAGACGGCGACCTGCGGATACCAGTAGCCCATGAAGTAGAGATGGTCCTCCCGGCCCTCACGGCCATCCGACGGCGAAGGCGCGGGCACGTACGACCAGGCGAACTCGAACCGGGCGCTGTCATGCGGCAGGAGCGGGGTCGGGAGGCGGATCCACATCACGGTGCCGTTCACCATGTAGCCGGCCGGTACGGCGGATGGTGCGGCTGGTCCGCGTCCTCGCCGGCCGCGTGACACCGTGTCGAGCGCCTGTCCATCGGCCGCCACGCGTGTCAGCGTCACGCCGCCGGTGATCGGCACCGGTCCGCGCCGCGGGCTGCCGGGCGCGAAGACGTTCTGCCGCAGGTAGACGGCCACCTGCCGCAGCGTGTCGGGTGAGCGATTGAGATAGGTGACGCGCTCTTCGCCGCTGACCCGCGAGGTGGCGACATCGAGCTGGGCGCGGATGACGTAGCGGGCGTGCTGAACCCAGTTGGCGGCGCCGGGTTCGCCGGTGCGCGTCCGGGTGCCGCGGGCCACCGCGCGGGTGAACTCGGGTGTTTCGAAGACGGGGCCCGGGAGGGGACGACCGACCGAAACGGCGGAGTCGGCTGGCTGCGGCGTCGCGACGGTCTGCCCGTGTGCGGAGCCGCCCACCAGCGCCAGCGTCAGCGCTGCCTGCGCGGCGCAGCGGCACATGCGCCGCAGTTCGACGCGTCGCGGACTCACTGCTTCCCCGGCAGGTACGCCCGAACCCGATGCCACACCGGCCGCGCGATGTCCTTCCCGATCGTGACCACCTTCCGCGCGACCCTCCGGTGCAGCGGCGGCACCGGCGGCAGCACGTCCACGCCGGGCGCGTGGAACTCGAAGACGAGGTATCGCGCCGGCATCGCCCCAGGATTCTGCATCCCGTGCAGCTCTCCCGCGCCGTAATAAACCACGCTCATCGGATCGACCCGCTGGCCCAGCGTCTCGATCGCGCCCTCCAGCGTGACGATGGCGACGTCGTACGCGTCGGCGTGCGGCGCGTAGCCGCCGCCCGGCGCGAGCACCGTCAGGTGCGCATGCAGCTTGCCGAGATACGCCGTCGGCCCCTCGAAGACGCGCTGGGCCCAGAAGGCGTCGGCGCCGGCGGGCGGCGCCATCTCGCCATAGTGCTGGATGCCCGTCGCGAGAGCGGTCCCGCCCTCATTGTGGGGCGCCGCGGCCCACTTGAACATGAGGTAGGCGATCGGCGCGGTACCCGGATTCCGGATCGTGTGGTGCTGCCACGCCGGGTAGTACACGAACGATCCCGGCCGGAGCCGCTCGACTCTCGGCGCGGGATCGTCAGGCGACGTCGCGATCACGATCTCCGCTTCACCGTGCAGCGGGATCAGCAGCTCCTCCTCCACGTGCGCGTGCGGCGGGTGAGGCGAATGGCCGGCGGTGAGCACCGACGCGTGACAGCTCATGTCGGCGAAGGTTCTGGTTGGTCCGTGGAAGGCGTGGAACGGTTCCCATTCCTTCCTGGGCTGGTCAACCGGCAGCCGGAACTGGTGGATCGCGGTCGCAACCATCGGCGCTCCCTGCGTGGTCGGGGGAGGAGCGGGCACGAGCCGGTTCACGGCGCCGTCGTCGCTCCCCGCAATGAGGATCGCCGGCGGCCGGGGCTCGGCCCGCATGCGGAAGGGCCAGTCGAGCTGGGTCGTGTCGGGAATCCGCACCGGGCTCCGCGCCGCCGCGTACTGAATGAGGAGGGCGAGTCGCCGGCCGGTCTTCCGCGTGTTGTCGGTGCCGTGCCAGAGCCGGCCGTCGAAGATCAGCGCGTCCCCGTTCGTCATGTCGGGCTCGACCAGCGCCGCCTCGGCGTCCATCTCTCGCGCGACCTGGAGCATCGCATCCTTGGTGCCCATCTCGCGCGTCATGCCGCGCTCGAGGCGGGACTCCTGCACCGTCTTGCCCAGGCGGTGCGAGCGGGTGATGAGCTGCAGCGCCGATTCGCGGCTGGTGTGCTCGACTCCGACCCAGAGACTCGCGAACCGCTCGTTCGGTGCGCAGGACTCGATGTCGCTGTGCCACGGGTGGACGTCGCCGGGCCCGCGGATCACCGCCTGCACCCCCCACAGCACGACGTCGTCGCCGAGGAGCTTCGTGAGCAGCGTGACGATGGCGGGGCGGGTGGCGAGATCGTAGAGAAAGCGTTCGTGCACCCCCCGGCCCTTGTACCAGTCGGCCGGTGCGGGGAAGGCGTCACCGTGCAGGTAGGCGGCGATGCGCCGGCATTCCGCCGGCGTGAAGATGCGGATCGGCCCGACGAAGCCGTCGCGCGTGAAGGCGCCGGCAAGGGCATCAGTGGTCACGCGGTGGCTCTCCTGCTGCAGGTGATGCAGGGAATCTACTGCCGGCGCCGACCGCCGCTCAGCAGCGCCGGCCGCGATGGTCCCTCGGCGCACAGCCGAAGCCGTTCACGGCCCAGAGGCCGCGCCGCGCCGCCCGCGCCTCGGCGGCGCCTGCGCGTATTCGTTCTACATAGCGGACGTTGGGCGGATAGACCAGCACGACGGCGAACCCGGAGCGGACCATCTCCTCGTTCACCATGCGGCCGTCGCGGAGGAAGGCGTACGCAAGAAGACGGCCGTACTGGTCGCGCTCCCGGACGTCCAGCTCGAGGGTCACCGGGGTGCCAGGCGGCAGCAGGCGAGCGAGCTCCGTACGGGCGCGGGCGCCGAACGGCGGCTGGTCGCGCTCCGGCGAATCGATCAGCAGAAGCCGGACGCGAGCCGCCTCCGGGCAGGCGGCCCGGAAGGTGTCGCCGTCGGACACGCGCGTGACCCGGCACTCGAGCCGTGTCTGCGCGTAGGCCGGCACCGACCCGGCGAGCACCACGACGACCAATACGACGAGCCGGCGCACCGCCCGTGCCTCAGCCCGGCGGAGGGTTGTCACAGCGCACGCAGTTGAGCATCATGCCGAGCCGGCTCGCGCGTCCGGCGGGCGTAGTGACCCAGGGCCGCAGCTGCCACGGCGGATCGTGCCGCACGTGCTGCCCGTGGCCGCACTCGAGCTCCGCCACCCAGTGGCCCTCCTCATCCTGATGGAATCCGGTGATGCAGCGGTTCACAGCGATGGAACCTCGCTTCTTCGCCACGCCGGCGGAATGGCGCCGCTGGCTCGCGCGCCATCACGCGAGCGCACCGGAGCTCTGGGTCGGCTTCCACAAGAGAGCCACCGGTCGCGCGAGCATCACCTGGCCCGAAGCGGTCGATGAGGCGCTCGCCTGGGGATGGATAGACGGGCTGCGGAGGCGGCTGGACGCGGACCGCTACGTCATCCGCTTCACGCCGCGACGTCCCGGCAGTATCTGGAGCGCCGTCAACCTGCGGCGCGTGGCCGAGCTGACAAAAGAGGGACGGATGCAGCCGGCGGGACTGGCCGCCCACGCCAAGGCAAAGGACGGGCGGTCGGGACTGTATTCGTATGAGCAGCGGAAGAAGGCCGAGCTGCCGCCCGAGATGGAAACCCGCTTCCGCCGGAGCTCCCGTGCGTGGGCCTTCTTTCAGTCGCAGCCCCCGTCATACCGGCACACGGCGACGTGGTGGGTCATCAGCGCAAAGCGCGACGACACCCGGGAGCGCCGGCTGGCGACGCTCATCGAGGACTCGGCGGCGGGCCGCCGGCTGAAGCACCTCGCCCGGCCCTAGCGCCCGGGGTGATAGCGTCGCTCGGTGTGGCCGACGAGCTGTGACGGATGGAAGTACACTTCCCGCAGGTTGCCGGTACTGTACCGGGTCGCCTCGTCGTTGAAGTGGGGCGACGCGGGATCGCCGCTCTCGCCGCCGGCCGTGATCGCGCGGGCCCGCACGCTGTCGCCGAACTCCACCACCGCCACGAAGCTGTTGCCGCTGGTCCCGTACCACTTCTTCGTTCCGGGGTACGGCCGTGCGCCGAACGAGGCGAGTGACCCCCAGGTCGCCGAGGTGAAGGGGACGGGGATGCTGGGCGCCGTGTCATTGAACGGCTGCACGATGTCGCCGGTGAGGCGCTGGAACCGGTTGATGTCGCCCCACGGCGTCCGCCACTTGCCGAAGTCGGCCGTCAGCCGTGCCGACGCCGAGTCGAGCTCCGCGAGGAGAAGGGCGGCGGGCGCCTTCATCCCGATGTACTCCTCCGCCGACAGGCCGGTCTGCCGCGCGTCCCGCGAGACGGCGCGAAGCATCTGCGTGCCCCAGAAGACGCCGAGCGACGTCGGCACCGACGCCGCCGACCAGCGCCGGTCCCACCCGCGGAGCGCGGCGATCTGCTCGGCGAGCTTCGCCTTCAGGGGATCGGCGGCGGGCAGGCTGTCCCAGGCGGTGAGCAGCGCCGGCAATGGCTGCTCGAACCACGGGAGGTAGCTGTCGTACGCGGCGCTTACGAGGCCGTCGACGGTGAAGTCCTTCCGCTTCTCCAGCACCATGACCGCATGTCGGCCGCGGGCCGAGGCGGTGCCGGTCTCCACGTACGAGGGGAAGTCCGCCTTCTTCGGGCTGCTCGGTCCGGCGGCCGACCACGGCCAGTCGTTGCTGTTGTAGAGCCAGCCGCTCGCCGGATTGAGGAGACCGGGTGTCTGGTCGATCGAGAGGACGCCGTGCCAGTCGGTC
The DNA here is from genome assembly GCA_050257015.1 of Bacillota bacterium. Taxonomy (GTDB): domain Bacteria; phylum Gemmatimonadota; class Gemmatimonadetes; order Gemmatimonadales; family GWC2-71-9; genus JAICUF01. The sequence continues at coordinate 6,894 of JBLMWC010000047.1, forward strand.
GCCGGGTTGCTGCCGTCCACCGGCCGGTTCCAGTCGAAGCGCGGGTTGCGGCGGGGAATGAAGTTGGCGTGGAAGTACGCGATGTTCCCGTCGGCGTCGGCGAAGATGGTGTTGTTGGACGAATTGGTGTGCAGCTCCATGGTCCGGCGGAACGCCTGGTAGCTGCGCGCCTTCGTCCGGGTGTACGACTGCGTCAGCGCCTTCACCGGCTCCTGCATCAGTCTGATCGTCACCCACTTGCCGCTGTCGGAGCGGATCACCGGGCCGTGCCGCGTGTAGAACGCGGTGAAGGTCTTCCGCGCCATGCCGCTCG
>JBLMWC010000048.1:0-16764 GCA_050257015.1 Bacillota bacterium
AGGGCTTCACCGCGGTGGCTGTGCTCCAGCTCGCGGAGCGGCATCGCCTGTCGCTGCACGACTCCCTCTCCTCGTTCTTCGCCGATGTCCCACCCGATAAGCGCGCCATCACCATCCGCCAGCTGCTGACGCACACCGCGGGTCTGGCGGACAGCTACGCCGGCGCGCATCAGGCCGATCGGCGCGCTGCCGTGCGTGCCATCCTCGCGCAGCCGCTCGCCTACCGGCCGGGTGCGGGTTACCAGTACGGCGACGATGACTACGAGCTGCTCGCGGCGATCGTCGAGGTCACGGCACACCGGAGCTGGGAAGCGGTCGTCCAGCGCGAGATCCTCGATCCCGGCGGCCTGCGGCACACCGGCTTCTGGTGCCGGCGCCGATCCGGCGTCCCGCTGCCGGTGGCCGGTGCCGAGGGAGCCCGCTCGCGATGCGGCGGGGCCGGGAACGCGGCCCTGGACGACTGGGGGCATCGCGGGGCGGATGGCATGTCGAGTACCGCGATCGATCTGCTGCGGTGGACGCGGCCGTCCACGCTCGCGAAGGTACTCGGTCCGGCGGGCCGCCTGGCCTTCGGCACGCCGCAGGTGCTCGTCCGGCGCGAGCCGCCCGACGACGTGTCGTACGGCTACGGACTCAGGATCTACACGCGGGAGGGCAGGGTTACGGAGATCATGCACTCCGGGAGCGGCGACGACGGCCACACCGGGGTCGTGCGGCTGCTTCCGTCGGGCCTGACGGTGATCGTACTGTCGAACGCGGGGATGCGGGGCGGGACGACGTGGAGTTCCCACGTCGCCCGTCTCCTGGCGTCGCGCTACTGAAGCGGGAGCGTCGCCTAGTTCGCCTTGTCGAGCCGGAAATTCACCGTGGCGCTCACCGAGCTGTAGACGACGCGCACCGTCCACACGCCGGCGGCTCCCGCGGCGCTGGTGAAGGTCCCGTTGTCCGCCAGCGACCGGCTGTAGACCTGGACCCCGTTCGCGTCCTTGAGGACGAGCGTTGCCGAGCCGGACGCGATCGAGGCTGACTGATTGACGGTCGCGGTCGTTCCGCTGTTCTGCCAGCTGTAGGTCTGGGTGCCGGAGAACTGCTGGATGTCGCTGACCTGATACTGGAAATTGTCCGTCGTATTGATGATCTCCGGATTCGTTCCGGGTGCGGTCGTGCTGTCACCGCACGCCGCGAGGATCAGCGCACCGGCAGCCAGGCAGTTCCGCATGCTTCGAATCCCGATCGTCAACATCCCAGCCTCCTGAGGGAAAGGGTCGCCGCCGCGGCGCGGCAGCTCGGCCCGGAGCAGGGCAGGAAGGATGCCGTGGAACGCCGGCTGGACGTATACTGCTGACAACGAGTTAGCGATCGCCTGTGGGGCCGCGCCCGCCGGCTCCGGCATGCTTCGTCGCGGGCCGCATCGATCCGTTCCGCGCAGGGCCCTGCACCGGAGAGCGCCAGGATCGGCCCGGCGATGGCGAAGCAGTGAAGGCACCGATGGGCGTCTGCGCATTCAGATTGTGGTGACCCGGAACTGACTCAGGAGCGGTGTGGTCTTTCCCGAACTTCGCGACATTCTCTGTCCCGATCTCGTGCCGCCGGCGCTCCCCGCCGACCCGGCCGACTGCGCCGTCTCCTTTCAGGCGCTGATCGGCCCGCGTGGCGGCGAAGGGAGCGATGCCTTCTCATTCACGGTGGTGACGCCGAGCCGGCTGCTGCGGTCGGCCGACGCGCGGTGGGGCCGGGGTTATCTGATCGTGGGGCGGTTCGACTGGGATGTGGTGGTCGAGGCAGTGGCGCGGCTGCTGGCCTACTGCGGGCGGCCGACGTGGGAGGAGGTCGTGCAGCAGCTCAACCACGAGCTCCAGTGGGCGCTCGACAATCGCGCGGAGTACCAGGGTCCGGAAGGAGGGCCGGCATGACCGAGTACAACGTCAGCATCGACATCCAGGCGCCGCCCGACCGCGTGTGGGCGATCATGAGCGACGTCCGGCGCTGGCACGAGTGGACGTCATCGATCACCAGCATCCGGCGCCTCGACGAGGGGCCGCTGAAGGTGGGCAGCCGGGCGATGGTCCGCCAGCCGAAGGTGCCCCCGGCGCTGTGGCGCGTCACCGAGATCGAGGAGGGCCGTCGCTTCAGCTGGGTGACCGGCACGCCGATCGCGCGGGCGACGGGGCACCACAGCGTGGAGCCGCTCGCCGGCGGCACCCGGGCCACGCTCTCGCTGGAGTACTCCGGGATTCTCGGCGGCTTCTTCGCCCGGCTCCTCGACGACATCAACCGGCGCTATCTGACGATGGAGGCCAACGGCCTCAAGGCGCGCAGCGAAGCAACGACCTGATGATGCGTTTCCGTCCGCGGCGGGTGCTCATTCCGGCGCTGGGCCTTGCCCTCACGGCGGTCGCGGCTCGCGCGCAGACCTCCGGCGCCGCTCCGGCGTCACCCCCGGACGCGATTCCCCGGCACGACGAATTCACGATCGATTCCCGCGCGCTGGCGGAGCGGCGTACCATCAACGTCTATACGCCGACCGCATACGCGGCGGGTCGCGGTCCCTCGCTTCCGGTGCTGTACATGCCGGACGGGGGTCTGGCGGAGGACTTCCCGCATGTGGCCAACACGATCGATTCGCTGATCGGCCTCGGTGTCATCCGGCCCGTGATCGTGGTGGGCATCGAGAACACCCAGCGGCGCCGGGACCTGACCGGGCCGACCAGCGTCGCGTCCGACAGCACGATCGCGCCGAAGGTGGGGGGCTCGGCGGCGTTCCGGCGCTTCGTGCGCGAGGAGCTGATGCCTGCGGTCCGCCGCCGCTACCGCTGCAGCGGGGAGACGACGATCGTGGGCGAATCGCTCGCCGGGCTCTTCGTGGTGGAAACCTTCCTGCTCGCGCCGACGCTTTTCGACCGCTACATCGCGTTCAGCCCGAGCGTGTGGTGGAACGGCGGCGCGCTCCTGCGCACGGCGGAGGGCGGAGCGAGCCGCAAGGCTCGGGCAGGGCGGACACTCTTCCTGAGTGCCGCCAACGAGGAACAGATTGCGGACGGCACCGCGCTGCTGGTGGTGAGGCTGCGGACACAGTCCCCCCGTTCCCTCGAGCTGGTGTACGAGCCGAGACCCGATCTCGAGCACAGCACGATCTTCCGGGCGGTGGCGCCGGAAGCGTTCGCAAGAGTTCTCAGGTAGCCGGAGTCAACGTGACCGATCTGAAGCAGGGCGAGGCGCATCAGCGCCCGGCGCGGGAGGATCTCAACGACCTCGGCTTCGGCCGGGTCGCGGCGCAACAGGTGCGGGGGCGCTTCCTCTCGCGGGACGGATCGCCGCGGGGCCGCAAGTACGGTCTCGGGGCGCAGCGGTGGGAGCACCTCTACCGACGGGCACTCGACGTCTCCTGGGGGGCGTTCGTGACCTGGGTGACCGGGCTGGCGCTGCTCGTGAACGGCATCTTCGCGCTGGGGTATCTGGCGCTCGGACCCGACGCCCTCGCCGGCGGCGAGCTCATGGGGCTGGCCGATCCGTTCCTCCGGGCCCTCAGCTTCAGCGTCGGAATCTTCACCACCGTCGGCACTGGTCCGATGCACGCCGTCGGATCCACCGCCAACTGGCTCGTCGTCGTCGAGTCGCTGATCGGGCCGATGACTCTCGTCGGAGCCGGGGGGCTGGTGCTCACGCGGATGATGCGTCCCCAGGCGCGGGTGCGCTTCAGCGAATCGGGGGTGATCGCTCCGTACCGCGACGGACGGGGGTTCATGTTCCGCATCATCAACGTGCGGCCGAGCGAGCTGAGCGAGGTGCGGGCGAAGGTGAACCTGGCCTGGTTCGAGGAGGTGGACGGCGTCCGGCAGCGGCGATTCCACACGCTCAAGCTGGAGCGTCAGGAAGTGGAGTTCTTCACCCTCCACTGGACGATCGTGCATCCGATCGACCGGCACAGCCCGCTCCGGGGGATCACGCCGGAGCGGCTGCGCGAAGCCGAAGCCGAGTTTCTGGTGCTGATCACCGGCCTCGACGAGACGTTCTCGACGCGGCTCACGGCACGGAGCTCGTATTTCTGGGACGAGGTGCGGTGGGATGCGGCGTTCGCCAACATGTTCCTGACATCGCCCGACAACACGCTGACGGTGGATGTCGACCGGCTCGATCGCTTCGACCGCCTGCCGGAGGGCGCGACCGCCCGGCCGGCCGCGATCGAGCAGGCCTAGCGGCGCTCGCCGGCGCCGATCCTCAAGGCCTCGAGGTCGAGCTCCTGCTCGAGCTCCAGCAGGACCTCGTCGGAGATCGCGTTCTCGTTTCGCAGCCGCACCAGCCCCCGCCGCTCGGCGTCGAGGATCTCCGCGCGGAGCCGGCACTCGGCGTCGTGCTCGCCGGCCGGCCCGGTTCGGTGACGCCGGATCCGGTCGCGGAACTCCTCGCGGATCCGGCTGAGATCGGCATCGCGCGCCCACGGCTCGCGCGACAAATCCTCCAGCGCCTCGACGCCGTACCGCAGTGCTTCGCCGCGCGCGTACTCCTCCTCGGCCTCCAGCTCGTGCTCCGGCTCGAAGCGGAACCACCTGATGAGCGGCGCCAGCGTCAGCCCCTGCAGCACGAGCGTCACCACGATGACGGTCACCGTGATGAGGATGATCTCCGCCCGGTGCGGGAACGGGGCGCCGTTGGCGAGCGCCAGCGGCAGGCCGAGCGCGGCGGCGAGCGAGACGATGCCGCGCATGCTGGTCCAGCTGACGAGGAAGAGGTGGGACGGGGGTGGGACCGGCTCGCGCCGGCGGCGCGCGCTCAGCCATCGAGGGAGGAAGGCCGACGCCGGCACCCAGATCAGGCGGACACCGATGACGACGCCGCTGATCGCGAGCCCGCCGAGCGCGAGGCCGGCGAGGCGCTCATGGGGCACCGCCGCCATCAGCTCGCCGAACTGCACGCCGAGGATGATGAAGATGGCGGCGTTGAGGAGGAAGATGAACAGATTCCAGACCGACCGCGTCTGGATCCGGGTGAGCGGGGTGACCGCGGTGGAGAATCGCTGCCGGACGTAGAGCCCGCCGGCAACGCACGCGAGCACCGCCGACACATGGAGTGACTCCCCGATGACCCAGGCGACGTACGGTGCCAGGAGGCCGATGAGGACCTCGGGGAGCGAATCGCGGGTGAGGCGCGTCGCCCGGATCATGAGCCAGCCGACGAAGAGCCCGACCAGGATCCCGATGCCGGCATCGATGAAGAAGCGGACGATCGCTTCGCCGGCGCTGAAATATCCGGTCACCGCCGCGACGACCGCCGTGCGATAGAGGATCAGCGCCGACGCATCGTTGACGAGACTCTCACCCGCGAGGACGGAGATGACGCGGCGCGGCACCGGCAGGCGGGTGATGATCGCCTCCGCGGCAACGGCGTCGGGCGGCGATACGATGGCGCCGAGCGCGAGCGCGGCGGCCCACGGCAGGCCCGGCACCAGCGCCCGCGCCGCGATCGCGACCGCGACCGTGGTCACCAGCACGAGCGCGATCGCCAGGAGGCTGATCGACCGCAGGTTCGACTTGAACTCGCGGAACGAGGTGCCGTAGGCCGCGGCCCAGAGGATCGGCGGCAGGAAGACGAAGAAGACGATGTCGGGGTCGAGGACGGGAAGGGAGCTTCCCGGCAGGAGTCCCACTAGGAGTCCCGCGACGACCTGGAGGATCGGCGTCGGCACGGGGAGGCGCCGCGCCAGCGCCGTAAGAGTGATGATGAGAAACGCGAAGCCGATGACGGCGAGGACCGACGGCAGGGCGGGCGTCATGGCCTTCACGATAACCCGAGTCGCGGAGAGGACGCCAACCGGATGGCCGGAACGCGGAACACGAGCGCGGGGATTCTGCTCTATCGCATGCGGGACGGAGGGCTCGAGGTGCTGCTGGCTCATCCCGGCGGTCCCTTCTGGGCGCGTCGCGACGACGGGGCCTGGACGATTCCCAAGGGCCTCGTCGCGGAGAGCGAGGATCTGCTCGCCGCCGCGCAGCGGGAATTCACGGAGGAGACGGGACTCGTTCCGTCCGGGCCGTTCCTCGAGCTCGGGGCGATCCGGCAGAAGGCGGGGAAGGTGGTGCATGCCTGGGCGTGCGCAGGCGATCTCGATCCGGCCACGGCGGTGAGCAACATGGCGGAGACGGAGTGGCCCCGAGGATCGGGGCGCCGAATCACCTTTCCCGAGGTGGATCGCTGGGCCTGGTTTACGCCGGAGCAGGCGCGCCGCAAGCTGATCCCGGCGCAGGCCGAGCTCGTCACGCGGCTGGCAGCGCTCCGCACTGGCTCGGAGGACCGCTGACGGCTAACCTGAGAGATGAGCGACGCCCTGCGTGACCTGTTCTTCGGAAGCCGCCGTCGGCTGGTGGAGACCGTCGCCCCCCGGCGGACGTTCGAGGACGTGGTGCTGCCGCCCCCGACGCTGGAGGCGATCCGGCACGCGCTGGCGCTGATCCGGAAGCAGGATCTCATCTTCGAGCAGTGGGGCCTGGCCGAGCGGCACGGCGGCGGCCTCGGCCTCGCCTTCCATTTCGCGGGACCGCCCGGCACGGGAAAGACCATAGCCGCCGAAGCAATCGCGGCGACGCTCGGGCGCGAGCTGCTGGTGGTGCGCTACGCCGAGCTCGAGTCGCGCTGGGCCGGGCAGACGGCGAAGCACGTTGCGGCCGTCTTCCGCGATGCGGCGGAAACGGGCGCGGTGCTCTTCTTCGACGAGGCCGACGCGATCGCCGGGCGGCGCTTCACCAATCTGAGTCAGGGCTACGAGCGGGACTCGAACGCGACCGTCGCGGTCCTTCTCAACGAGCTCGAGCGGTTTCCCGGCGTCGTGATCTTCGCAACCAATCTTGCCACCAACATCGACCCCGCGTTCGAGCGCCGGATCCGGCACCACATACGGTTCGAGATGCCCGGCCCGGTCGAGCGCGAGCGGATCTGGCGGGCGCAGCTGCATGCGACCAAGACGCCGCTCGCCCCCGACGTGAACTTCACCGAGCTCGCCGAACGGTTCGCGCGGAGTGGCGGGGACATCAAGAACGCGGTGCTCAAGGCGGCGCAGATGGCGACGCTCGAGCCCGGTCCCGATTCGGGGAAGCGGATCGAGCAGCGTCACTTCATCCGCGGGATGGAGGAGGTCGTCGCGGCGGAGCACGTGATGAGCCAGTCGCTCTTCGACGGCCGCGATGGGGCCGTCGCGAGCCCGGCGGAGGCGGCCGCACGGGCGCGGGACCGGCTCCTCTTCGCGCTCGCGGTGGCGGCGCTCATGGTGTCGCTCGTCGCACTGGGTGTGGCGCTGGGGCGCTAGAGGCAGCCGGCGCCGCCCCGGCGCGCCAGTAGTGCCGCGCCGCGTGCAGCATGACCGGCAGGCCCCGGAGCACGCAGAGCGCGGTGGCACCCCAGGCGAGCACGGTGAGCGGCCCCATCAGCGTGCTTCCGGCAGCAGCCGCGGCGCGAGGGCCGCCCGAGAGCGCCGTTGCGAGGGCGAGGCCGCAGAACGTCAGCACCTTGGTCACGGCGTAGCTCGTCCGCATCCAGGTCGAGCCCACGAGGAAGCGTCCCAGCCGCGTGTGATGCTGGAGAAACGGTGCGCTCCCCCGGGCGACGCCGATGCCACGGAAGGCGTCGGTGAGCGCCGTCCGCGCCGCCACGATGATGGGGATCGCCGCCGGGATCATGCCGAGGGCCGCGAACCAGATCCACAGCACGAGCTCGTAGGTGCGGTCGGCGGCGATGTCCAGCACGCTCCCGAACAGGCTGTTCTCGCCCCGCTTTCGCGCCACCAGTCCGTCCACGGTGTCGAGCATCAATCCGGCGAACAGCAGCCCCACCGCCACGAGCCTCACCACGGGGGAGCCCAGATAGAGCAGGGCGATCACGAGCCCGAGGAGCGGGAGGCGGGAAAGCGTGATCCAGTTGGCCAGCATGACACGAACCTCGGGTCGGGTTGCCGCATGCTACCGACAGCCCGTCTCCTGCCCGTGACCTGACCGGCCTGGACTGGTGGCGTTCTCTCCGGGCGGGACGCAGATTCAACCGGACGAACGTCGTTCATCCTCCGCACGGACCGACCATGGCTCCTCGCCATCTCGAGCGTCACCGCACCGAGCGCATCGGCTGGCTCCGAGCCGCGGTGCTCGGCGCCAACGACGGCATCGTCTCGACCGCAAGTCTCGTCCTCGGCGTGGCGGCCGCGGAGGCGAGCCGGCCGGCCGTGCTGATCGCCGGAGTGGCCGGGCTCGTCGCCGGCGCGATGTCGATGGCCGCGGGCGAGTATGTGTCGGTGAGCTCGCAGGCGGACACCGAGGCGGCGGATCTGGGTCGCGAGCGCAAGGAGCTCGCGACCGACGCGCCGGCGGAGCTCGCGGAGCTCACGGGCATCTACGTCAATCGCGGGCTGACCCCGGAGCTGGCGCGTCAGGTGGCGGAGCAGCTCACGGCGCATGATGCGCTGGCCGCCCACGCGCGCGACGAGCTGGGCATCGTCGCCGCACTCCGGGCGCGGCCGGTTCAGGCGGCGCTCGCGTCTGCGCTCACGTTCTCCGTCGGGGCGGGACTTCCGCTCGGGATCGTGCTCCTGGTACCGGAGAGCCGCCTCAGCCTCGCCGTCTCGCTGACGTCACTCGCCTGTCTCGGCGTGCTGGGTGCGGTGTCGGCCCGCGCCGGCGGTGCCAGGGCGTGGGTCGGCGCCGCGCGCGTCGTCTTCTGGGGCGCGCTCGCCATGGTGATCACCGCCGGCATCGGCAAGCTGTTCGGCACCGTGGCGGCGTAGGGGAAGATGATGGATCCTCAGGCGGCCTTCGTGTTCGGCGCGCTCGTCGCCAGCCTCAAGGGAGTCGGGCTCGTCGCGATCGGTGCCGGCATCGCCTGGTGGCGCGCCCGGCGCCGCGTGCGGGAGCTCGAGGCCCAGCTGGCCGACGCAGCGCTGGCCGCCGCCGGCCCGGACCTCGCCCAGCTGGAACAGGGTCTCGACTTCCTCGCGGAGCAGGTGCGCGCCATTGCCGACGAGCAGCGCACCATGCTCCGCCGTCTGCCGCTGCCGCCCGGCGCGCCCACCGAACCGTGAGCGTGCCGGCCCCAACGAAGGAGACACCGATGGACGAGGAGCTCTTCAACATGGAGCTGCGCAAGTTCCTGAAACGATTCGGGATCACCGCGCAGCGCGAGATCGAGCGGGCCGTCGGGGCCGGTATCGAGGGCGGCACGCTCACGGGACGCGAAATCCTCCCGGTGCGCGCAACGCTCACCATCCCCGGCGTGCTGGAGCCGCTCCATATCGACGGCGAGATCGCGCTGACCGGGACCGTTCCCCCGGCGGCCTGAGTCAGCCGCGGCCCGGCGGTGAGCGCCGGCCACCACCTGCAACCCGTTCCAGGGGCGTCCATGCGACTGATCCGTTCCGCCTCCCGGTACTCCGCGCTCGCGCTCGTGCTCGCGAGCGTTCCGCTCGGCGCGCAGCAGCCGGCCGCCGCCGCGTACGACCCCGCCGCCTACGAGCAGCAGAGCGCCGACATCCCGATGCGGGACGGCGTGAAGCTGCACGTCGAGATCTTCCGGCCGAAGGGGGCCACCGAGCCGCTGCCGTTCATCTTCTCGCGGACGCCCTACGGTGTCGGCGGCGCGAAGAACCGGCTGTCGGGCTCGTACAAGGCGCTGGCGGAGGAGGGCTACATCTTCGTCATGGAGGACATCCGCGGACGCTACCGGAGCGAAGGGACGTTCGTGATGCAGCGCCCGCCGAAGCCGGCGGGCGCCGACGCCAAGGCGATCGACGAGAGCACCGACACCAACGATTCGATCGACTGGATGCTGGCCAACATCCCGGGCAACAATGGCCGCGTCGGCATGCTCGGCGTGAGCTACGACGGGTGGACCACGGCGATGGGGATGCTGGGCGGGCATCCGGCGCTCCGCGCCGTGAGCCCCCAGGCCTCGCCGGCCGACATGTACCTGGGCGACGACTTCCATCACAACGGCGCGTTCCGCCTGAGCTATGGCTTCGAGTACGCCTGGCTCACCGAGGCGACGCGCGAGAACTCGGACTTCGATTTCGGGCGGTACGACACCTATGAGTGGTACCTCAGCGTCGGCCCGCTGTCGAACATCCAGGCGAAGGTGCTGAAGGACAAGAAGCTCCCCACCTGGACCGACTTCGTCGCCCACCCCAACTACGACGCCTTCTGGCAGCGGCAGGCGATGCGGCCGTATCTGACGCGCGTCACCGTGCCGACGCTCAACGTCGCGGGGTGGTGGGACCAGGAGGACTTCTACGGACCGGTGACGATCTACCGCGCGCTCGAGACGCACGACGACAAGGCGCGCAACTTCCTCGTCGTCGGCCCTTGGCGGCACGGCGGGTGGGCCGGCGGGCCCGGCCAGAAGCTGGGGAAGATCGATTTCGGCTCGCCGACCGGGGAGTACTATCGCACCCGCATCGAGGCGCCATTCTTCGCCTTCTATCTGAAGGACAAGGGCGCGCTCCAGCAGCCGGAGGCGACGGTCTTCGAGTCGGGGAGCAACCGCTGGCGTACCTTCAGCGCGTGGCCGCCGCGCGAGGCGAATACCCGCTCGCTCTACTTCCACGCGAACGGCCGGCTCGCGTTCACGCCGCCGACGGGATCGGAGGGCTCGTCCTTCGACAGCTATGTCAGCGACCCGGCCCATCCCGTTCCTTACCGGCCGCGCCCGATCGAGCCGACCTACTACAAGAAGGGATCAGGGTGGTACACCTGGCTGCTGGAGGACCAGCGCTTCGTGCAGAACCGGCCGGACGTGCTGTCGTGGGAGACGGAGCCGCTCACCGAGGACGTCGTCGTCGCGGGGGACGTGACGGCAAAGCTGTTCGCGAGCACCACCGGGCAGGACGCCGACTGGATCGTCAAGCTGATCGATGTCTATCCCGAGGACTATCCGTCCGACTTCAAGCTCGGCGGCTACGAGCTCATGGTGTCGAACGACGTCTTCCGCGGCCGGTTCCACCGGTCGTTCGAGCGGCCGGTGCCGCTGGTGCCGAACGCGGTCACGCCGTTCACCGTCGACCTCCACACCCAGAGCTACCGCTTCCTCAAGGGTCACAAGATCATGGTGCAGGTGCAGAGCACCTGGTTCCCCATCATCGACCGGAACCCGCAGACGTGGGTGCCGAACATCTTCCTGGCCAAGGCGAGCGACTACCGCGCCCAGACCCACCGCATCTGGCGGACACCGCGCCAGGCCTCGCGGGTGGAGATCCAGACGGTGGCACCGTGACGAGCCGGCGCTAGTCCCGGCCGGCTCCGCCGTTCCGCTGGTGCCGGCCGGCTTCCCGCGGCGCGTCGAAGTCTTCGGCGTCCGGCGGGCGGATCCAGAGATCGAAAGCGAGGAAGAGGGTCTTGCTGAAGGGGAAGAAGGCGACCGGCATCGCCAGCATCAGGCCGACGGTGGACCACTGGAAGAGGCCCCACGGCGGCGACGGCCACGTTGCGAGGAGAAACGCCGTCATCCAGACGGCGAAGACCGTCTCCATCGCGACGAGGTTGAAGAAGTAGGCGCCGAGCCAGTAGCCGCGCTCGCCCCGCTCGAAGCGGAGTCCGCAGACGGGGCAGTTCGGGAGCATCCCGGTCCACGAAATGAAGACGGGATGGCCTCCGCAGTGAGGGCAGTGGAGTCTCAGAGCCCGTATCGCCAGTCGCACACCACCCGTATACTTCTGTTCCATGGGACAACGATCGTCCGGCGGCCACGGGCCGCCGTGAGGATAATCACCGAGAGGCCCTAATGACCGTTCCCGCCTCGGATGAATCACATCTGGGCGAGGCGCTTTCCGCTCTGCGCCAGATCGTCCATTCGCTTCATCGTGCTTCACGCTCGGCCGAGCGCGTCCACGGCGTAAGTGGCGCCCAGCTCTTCGTGCTGCAGCTCCTGGCCGATGCCCCGGCTCATTCACTCAACGCGCTCGCCGAACGGACGCTGACGCACCAGAGCTCGGTGTCCGTCGTGGTGAGCCGCCTCGTCGCCCGGGGACTCGTCGAGCGGAAGCGCTCGCCCGAGGATGGCCGGCGCGTCGAGCTGAGCCTCTCGCCCGCGGGCGAGGAGCTGCTCGCGCGGGCGCCCGCCGCAATGCAGATCCGCCTGATCGAGGCGCTGCGTGGCCTGCCGAGGCGCGACCTGCGAACGCTGGCGAGCCTCCTCACCGATCTGGTGCAGACGATGGGCGCGGGCGCCGAGTCCACCGGCTTCCTGTTCGAGGACGTCGAGGCCTAGCCCGTCCGGCCCTCGATCCACTCGCGCAGGTCCGCGAGCACGCGCGGGGCGTCGAGGTCGGCAAAGAGGGCGTGGTAGGCGTCCGGATACTCGATCAGCTCGCGGTCCGCCACGGTGAGCCGCGCGAAGAACGCTCGCGTTCCCTCCGGCGACACCATCGTATCAGCCCCGCCATGGAGCAGGAGAACCGGCACGTCGAGTGACGGCGCGAGCCGCTGTACGCGCTCGATCGTCGCGACGACCTCGGTGGAGAGCCGCGCGGTTCCCACGCTGTGAAAGAGCGGGTCGTCCACGACGGCGCGAACGGCCGCCGGGTCCCGCGAGATCCCGCCCAGATTCATTCCCGTCCGCAGTGAAAAGCGCGGCCACACGCGCGAGAGAATCCGTCCCGCCGCCATCAGCAGCCGCGGGACGCCGACTTCTCCCAGCGCGGGCGCCGCCGCGATCACGCCCGAGAGCCGGCTTCCGTGATGCAGCGCGTAGTCCAGCACGGCAAGTCCCCCCAGGCTGTTGCCCAGGAGGAACGGCCGCCCCGCCGATTGTCCGGCTACCAGTCCGACGAAGGTGTCGAGGTCCTCGCGGTAGTCATTCCAGTCCTCGAGATACGCGCGCTGGCCGCCGGAGCGTCCGTGGCCGCGCAGATCGAACGCGTGGATGGCGATGCCGTAGGGGACGAAGTACTCGGAAAGCGCGGGATAGAGCGAGCTGTGGTCGCCCAGGCCATGGAGATTGATCAGCGTGGCGCGGGGAGGGTGATCGGGAAGCCATGCCTGGCGAAAGAGAGTGACACCGCCCCGGCCGATGAAGGTGCCGGTCTCGTGCTGCATGGGTTCCGATCCCGGCTAGCGGACGACGCGGATCGGCGCGCCTTCGGCGAGCCATTCGCCGGGCGCGGCGAGCACGTCGGCCACCGTGACAGTGCGTGCCGTGGCGGGCGGATCGGGTGGCGGCGTGCCCGCGCCGCCGGGGAGGAACTGGAGCCAGTAGATGGTGGGGCCAGCGTTCCGGGCGTGCTCGGCGACGAACGCCGCCAGCGCCCGGCGCCACCAGTCCGGCGGCTCGATGATGTCGGGATCGGCGAGCGCGCGATGGGCGTCGATAGCGCGGATGATCGCCGTCCGCGCCAGGCGGGCCGCGGCGTAGCGGGCGCGGAGCGCGGCTTCTTCAGTGTGCCCGGTGGGGTCGCGCGGGAGGACGAGATCGCAGCTGCAGGGGCCGACGAGGATGCTCACGACGGTGCGGGCGGGTCGGAAGCTGCGACGGAGGCGTCGGTCGTCATCGGGGGCGAGGGCGTGCGCGCTCATGCCGGCCGGAAGCATCGAGCGCACTTCACTGAGCGTGAGCGGGCTCGCCACGTAGAGGACGTAGCACACTGGTCAGGCCGCGGGGGCCGGCTCAGATGTCGATTTCATGCCTCACGAGGACGAGGATCGCGGCCTGCGGCACCACCAGGTAGCGGTCGTTCTCGAAGGTGATCTCGACGGCCGCCTTGCGGAAGAAGATGGCGTGGTCGCCGACCTGCGCCTGCATGGCGCGCTTCCCCTCGCGGCGCTCGGCCTTCCACGGCTCCTCGTCGAGACTGCTGAGATCGGCGACGGCATCCCCGGGTCCGGTGGCCACGATCAGCCCGCTCTGCACCTGCTGGGCGTCGAGCGCGGTGGCCGGGAGGTAAAGTCCGACACGGGTGCGATCATCGCCTTCCTCCGGCGTGATCAGCACCCGGTCGCCGACGACGAGGAGCTGCTTCTTCATTCGCGCTTGCCGTTCCCGTTGCCGTTGCCTGCCGCAGCCTCCGTCTGGTGGATCGTCACCAGCTCGGTGATGCGGAGCCGGCGGGTCATCGTCGGGAGACGAAGCGAGACCTCGTCGCCGACGCGGCCGTCGGCCAGTGCACGGCCGAGGGGGGACATGAGCGAGATGTGTCCCGCATCGATGTCCATCATCTCGGCCAGCACGACCATGTAGACGTCGGTCTCGCTGGTCTCGAGATCGAGCACCGTGACCCGCGAGCCGAGGCCCACGCGATCGGTCGGCGACTCGTGGTTGGCGAGCTGGCCGAGCTGGTTGAGGCGCTGGTGGAGCTGGCCCAGGCGCGCCTGGACGAACTGCTGGCGCTCGAGCGCAGCCTTGTACTCGGAGTTCTCCCGCAGGTCCCCCATTTCGACGGCCTGGGCGATCGCCTGGGGAAGGGTGACGGTGAGCTCGTGGCTGAGCTGTTCGATCTCCTTGCCCAGCTTGTCCCGCATTTCACGGATCATGGCGTACCGCGCAAAAAAAGGTCTGCCCAGAGCGCGCATGGCGACTCTGGGCTCAGGATCAGCATGTTCGTACTCCCGTGAACATATCACAAACCCGGCGGTTCCGCACCACCTGGGCCCAACCCCATGCGGGGCAGCTACTTGAGCGGCGCTCTTCCGGGGGGAAACCGGATGCGGCAAATCGCTGTTCCCCATGTGCCGGTCCCTCCCGGTGGGGCGGCCAGGCGGCTAGGTTACGGCTGCGCGTCCAATTCAATCCAGGAGTTCGCGGTGATTCGTCTCTTCTCGCTCGCACTGCTCGGCGCCGGTGGGGTGTACTTCCACACGCATCTGGCCGCGAGCTGCCCCAAGGCCGACGAAGTGGTCCGTGCGGCCCCGGCCGAGATCAGCCTCACCTTCACGACACGGCCGGAAGTCCCGTTGACGAAGGTCACGCTGCTGCGGGCGGACAGCACGCCGGTCCGGCTGGAGCCGGTGAAGGCCGGCAAGGACACGATGACGGTGGTGGCGAAGGTGCCGGGCTCGCTTCCGACCGGCGGCTACATCGTGTCGTGGCGGACTGCCTCCCGCGACGGCCATGTCGTGCGGGGCAGCTACCGCTTCAGCTACTCGACTGCTCCCGCCGGCGCGGCATCGGCGGTGGCGTCGCCGGCCCGGTCGCAGACGTCCCGCCGCTGACCAGTGGATTCCGAGCTGCCGCTCGACCCCTATGCGGCGAGCCGGTGGCTCGGATACCTCGCGTTGTTCGGCGTCATCGGCGCCTGTGTCTTCCGGGGTCTGATCCATCGTGTCACCCGCGACGCCCGTCTCGATCTCGAGACGGGCGTTCGTTTTGGTGCGGCCTGCCGTCGTGCGGGGATCGGCGCGGCGGTCATCCTTATCCTCGCGCATGCTGCCCGTCTCTATTTCCAGGCCCGCTCGGCTCTCGATCCCGGTGAGGCGATGACGCTCGCCGCGATCCAGCCGTGGTTCTCCGGCGCCGGAAGCTGGGGACTCATGTGGTCGGTCCAGGTCGGTGCCGCCGTCGTGGCGCTCCTCGGCGTCCTCCTCGCCGGCCGGCGGATCGCCGCCGGATGGTCGCTCGCGGCGCTCGGCGCGCTCGGCGCCGCGCTCTCGATGCCGCTCACCGGTCACGCCATCGAGAGCCGCCTTGGCGCCGCGACCGGCGTGGTGATTCAGGGGGCGCACCTCCTGGGCGGCGGGCTCTGGCTGGGGACGCTGTTCGTGCTGCTGACCGTCACCTTCGCGGCGACCCGGGGCCGGCCGGCAGAGCGGGAGCGTGCCGCCGCGGCGGTGGTCAACGCGTACTCGCCACTCGCGCTCACCGGTGCGGGCCTCGCGGCGGGGCTGGGGGTTCTGCTGGCCTGGCTCAATCTGGGCTCGCTGCCGCTGCTCTGGACCAGCGACTATGGGCGGGCGCTCCTGATCAAGCTCTCGCTCCTCATGGGCGTGGCCGCGCTGGGCGCCTGGAACTGGCGGCGCGTGCGGCCCGCCCTTGGGGCGGCACCGGGCGCGGGCCGGCTCCGCCGCTCGGCCACCGCCGAGCTCCTGATCGGGGCGGCGCTGCTCGGCGTGACGGCGGTGCTGGTCGCACTTCCATCGCCGAGACTGTGACGGCGATGCGGATGATGGGGACGAGACTGCTGCCGGCGCTGCTCGCGCTGAGCCAGGCGTGCGCGTCGGCGCCGCCGGCGCAGGTGGCGAACACCGCACCGGCACCGACCGCGCCGGACAGCGTGGCTGCGTCGCTCCTGGTGGATGTCCGGACCCTCGACAGTACGATCTCGGTCGAGGCGCGCTACGCGACGGCGAACAATTTCACCGGCGCCGTCCTGCCGGGATACGAGGCCAACCGGGCGCTCCTCCGGCGCGAGGCGGCGGCGGCGCTGGCGCGAGTGCAGGCCCGGCTCCGCCGCGAAGGGCTCGGGCTCCGGGTCTACGACGGCTACCGCCCGGTCCGCGCCACGCTTGCGATGGTGACCTGGGCCGAGCGGAGCGGGAACGGCTGGGTGCTGGATCAGGGGTACGTGGCGCGGCGAAGCCGGCACAATCAGGGCGTGGCCGTGGATCTGACGCTGATCGACCTCGCAACCGGTGCTCCGCTGGAGATGGGAACGCCGTTCGACACCTTCGCGGCGTCGGCCCACACCGCGAACGCGACCGGGGTGGCGCGGGACAATCGCCAGCGGCTCAAGCACGCGATGGAGGCGGAAGGGTTCACCAACTACGATCAGGAGTGGTGGCACTACATCTATGCGGTCGAGGGTGCGGTGCC